>JACQSF010000012.1 GCA_016206085.1 Candidatus Uhrbacteria bacterium | reverse complement strand
TTCTTCCGTCGTCGTGCCGGAACCAGAACGGGGTGGTGGGCGTGACGAACCGGTCGTCGAAAGGGACAGCGTCTTCGTCCGTGTAGCCCAGCTCCTCGTACTTGATCCCCAGGAGCTTGCAGCTCTGGAGCAGTCCCGGCCTCGGGTCGGCAAGGGAGAGGAAAGGAAGGTCTGGATCCTCCGCGATCAGGCTCGCGGGAATCTGGGGGATCCCATCGAGGTAGTCCTCGAAATCGCTGGCATTGACCGCCGGGTCGCGACCCAGGCCACAATTCCACAGACACTGAGCGAGTTCTACACGGAAATCGGACATTACATCTCCTATCACAATGATGCTTGCAAAACCGACGGGATTTCGGCTCAGCAAACAACTGGAGAACGTACTCCTGTTTGGCGGAAAGGTCAAGAATTCGATATACTGCGGCGTGTATGAAACGTATCCTCACCGCTCTCCAACCCTCCGGGATCCTCCACATTGGAAATCTATTTGGCGCCATTGAACCGATGGTAAAGCTTCAAGCTGACGAAAACCCCACTTCGCCCTCCGGGCTTCGAGGGGCAAGTGAAAACCTGCTCTTCATCGTTGACTACCACGCCATCACGGTTCCGCAGGATCCCGCCGAGCTTCGACACAACATCTTGTTCGCCACTGCCACGTACCTTGCTGTCGGAATCGATCCAGACAAAACGATCCTCTTTCAACAGTCGCGTGTGAATGAACACACCGAACTTGCATGGATCTTGAACTGCCTGGTTCACATGGGCGAACTTGAGCGCATGACGCAGTACAAGGACAAGGCTCGCGGGAAGGGCGAGGCTGTCTCGGTCGGACTCTTTGACTACCCTGTCCTCATGGCTGCCGACATCCTGCTCTACGACACCAACGTCGTGCCAGTAGGAGAGGATCAGAAGCAACACGTCGAACTTGCCCGCGATTTGGCGGAACGATTCAACTCTCACTTTGGAGAGACCTTTGTCGTCCCCCAACCTCAGATCAGAAAAGAGGGTGCGCGCATCATGGGACTGGACGACCCGGAAAAGAAAATGTCCAAGTCGGCCTCGAGCGAGAAAAACTTCATCTCGCTTATGGACGATGAGGCAAGCGTGCTCAAGAAGATCAAGTCAGCGGTCACAGACTCGGGCTCAACGATTACATTCGACAAGACACGTGCGGGTCTCGCCAATCTTCTGACGATCTACTCGCTCGTCACCGGAAAACCCATCGACCAAATCGTAACCGAGTACGCAGGCAAAGGCTATGGCGATTTCAAAATCGACCTGGCTGGAATCGTGAGCACCTACCTCGCACCCATCCAAGAAAAAATCAACGACTACCTAAAAGACGAAACAAAATTGCTGGCCATCCTCGACCAGGGCGCCGCACGCGCTAAGACAATCGCTGCAAAAAAAATGGAACTCGTCCGCCAAAAAATCGGCGTGAAACTCTAACCCATTGACGTTTCCAGCTAAATCCCTTATCCTCCCTCTGTCCTTATGGATGGTTGGATGGCTACGTGCGCAAAAGTGTACGAGGAAAGTCCGAACACCCGCCACGTTGCAAGACGTGGTGACAAAGAGAATCGCTAACGGCGATCGGGTATACGAATTGGGAGTCGAAGCATTGGAGAAATTCGTGCTCTGGTTCCTGACTCAAAGCCTAGGGAAAGTACCACAGAGACAATACTAGCCTCGTGAAAGCGGGGTGAAAGGTGAAAAGTGAGGTGAGGTCGAGCAATCGGCTACATCTCTCGCTCCATGGCGACATGGAAGCGTGGTAAACCCTCATCTGGTGAAAGAGCAAATTTGGTAGCTCGATTGAATCGTCCAGCAATGGACGACCAAGATAGATTGCCATCAGCCCAGCTCAGCTGGGTCCACAAAATTCGGCTTACAGACCACTCCCTAAGGACAACAAAAAATCTCGCTAAGTGCGGGGTTTTTTGTTACCATTGTTTCACTATGAAGCGTTCTGAACTCACGTTTACTCTTGCCCTTGTTCCATTTGATTATCTCGCCCTTCTGGCTGCCGGCATTGCCGCGTACTTCTCTCGCTTCCATCCCGCCTTCACCGCCATCCGCCCGGTCATCTTTGACCTCACGCTTCAGGGCTACCTCAAAGTGGTGACGCCCATGGTGATCGTGTTCGTCCTGGTCTTTGCTGCTTCGGGACTCTACGGCGTGACCCGACGTTCGATCGCGAGCGAACTCTCCCGCATCGTCCTTGCCTGCTCCGCCTCCATGGCACTCGTCTTTGCGATTTCTTTTTTCTCGCGCGTCTTATTCGAGTCACGCTTCATTGCGATCGCTGGCTGGGGGTTGGCCATATTGTTTGTCATGGTTGAGCGTCTGGCTGTGCGTGCCTTACAACGCTCGCTTCTACGACTAGGAATCGGGACGCATCGAATCATCATCATTGGAAAAACGTCTGCCGCCCAAGCGCTCGTTCACGAATTCAAACAAAAAAGACGTCTCGGCTTCCGAGTCGTGGGTCAGTACAAAGACTTTACCAAGGCTCTTGCAAAGGAACTGCGCGAGATGAAACGAGATGATAAGATCGATGAAATCGTGTTGGCGAATCCCGAGGCGTCGCGACAAGAGACTCTTGAGATCATCGCCTTCACCGAACAAGAACATTTGGGCTTCCGCTATTGCGCCGATCTCTTCACAGCTGCCATCGGTCGCTCCATCATCCATACCTACGCCGGTATTCCCGTGATTGAAGTTCAAAAAACCCCCCTTGATGGATGGGGAGCAATCTACAAACGCATATTCGATGTGGTGGCTTCCCTCATCCTGATTATCCTCGCCTCTCCGATCATGTTGCTCACCGCGCTCTTCATTAAACTTGATTCCCGCGGTCCAGTCTTTTTTGCGAGACTCGACGACGGAAGTCTCTCACGACGTGTGGGTCAAGGCGGACGACCGTTTACCTACTTTAAGTTTCGATCGATGCGACCAGGCACGCATGCCCTGCGATACAACGAACTTACCAACCAAGACACGCGTAAGGGCTCCCCTCTCGTAAAGATCAAAGACGATCCACGCATCACGCGCGTAGGAAAATTCATCCGCAAGTTTTCGATCGACGAGCTCCCTGAATTTTTCCTCGTTCTGCGCGGCCACATGAGCCTCGTGGGTCCACGCCCCCATTTGCCCGAGGAAGTCGATCGGTACAAACCAGAGCAACGCAAAGTGCTCACCATCAAGCCGGGCATCACAGGTATGGCACAAATCTCCGGTCGCGCGGATCTCGACTTCGACGATGAGGTCAGACTCGACACCTACTACATTGAGCACTGGAGTCCGTGGCTGGATCTCTATATCCTTCTCAAAACCCCTCTGGTTGTTCTCTTTGGAAGAGGTGCATCTTAAGAGTGTACCCATCACAATGCTTTAACAGTCCCACATACGACGGCATGTTCCCAGAGTTTACTCGTCTGAACATCCGTCGTTTTGTTTTTGTGCGAAGGACGCGGTGGTGTGGAAGTGTAATGTATCCGAGAAAGTCGATGCCTTGGGCGAGCTTACGGATCTCGACCTTGTGTGGATGGAGAGTTAGTCGACGTTCACTCCAGAGCCATTGTTCAATAAATGGCAGAAGCCATCGGAGCTCGGCAGGATCGTTCGCAAGAATGACCGCGTCATCAGTGTAACGAAGATACTGCCTCACTCTGAGTTCGTTTTTGATAAAGTGGTCGAATGCGTCCATGTAGATATTCGCAAATAGTTGGCTCGTCAGGTTCCCGATGGGAAGTCCCGTTCGATTTGAGGTTCCTAGAGAGCGCCCCCCCCCGACGGGATTTGAGATCGAGTAGCTTCCGACGATCTCAGAAAGAAGACCCAACACTCCTCCCCCGTCATTGCGAGGGAGCGAAGCGACCGAAGCAATCTTTGAGGATTGCTTCGTCGGCCTGTGGCCTCCTCGCAATGACGAGGACAGGATATTCATCAGGATCCCGTGCTCCACCGAGTCGAAAAACTTTCTAATGTCGAACTTGAGCGCCCAACATGGCCTTGTGTTGTTTCGACTTACTTGTCGAGTAAATTGTTCCAAGCGGTCAACCGCAGCGTGTGTTCCCTTCCCTGTTCGACATGAATAACTGTCGAAGATAAACGAGCGGTCAAATACCGGATACAAGACTCGATACACGGCGTGGTGCACCAGCCGATCTCGCACCGTCGCCTTATGGATGATCCGATGTTTAGGATCGAAAATGTGGAAACGATGATATGAGCCGTGGCGATACTCTCCGTTCACAAGATCCTCGTGGAGCGCAAACACATTATCCTCAAGGTGCCGCTCGAACTCCTGCGCATCCTGCCGTGAGCGCTTCCCACGACGAAACTCTTGCCAGGCGGCAAAGAGATTCTCATAAGAAACTATTTGATCGAATATGTCACTCATACATGAAGCTCCGGTATTTCAACTTGTCTATGATGCCCTAAAGGAAGTGCACCTCGCCAAACGTGTATTCTCAAAAAACGAAAAATATACGCTTGGAGAAACTATTGAACGATCTGGATTAGACGCTCTCATGAGCATCATTGAAGCAGGTCAATTAAAACGCGAATGGAAAATTCCAGCTATCGACCGAGCGTTGCTATCTGTAGAAAAAATGAAAGTCGGTTTGCGTCTGGCCCACGACCTCCAAGAATTACCCGAGCGCAGATATCTCATTCTTCAGGAGATGCTCGACAAAGCAGGACGCATGCTCGGAGGATGGAGAAAATCTATCTAGGTCAGATAAAAGCCGGCTCGCGTGAACCGGCTTTTATTATGACACGAGAAACATCCGGCGAACGCGCAGGGCACCGTAGTTCGGGTTGGCAATGTCAGAGTTCCTGTTGAGGTTGAGCTTCACCTGACCGTTCCACACCTTGAGGTACGCGCAGTTCACGCGCTTGGAGTGGTGCACCCATACGTTCGTTTACCGACCCCCATCCATGTCACCGCGGTTTCCGCTGTAGAGAGGTCACCGCTGAATTTCATTTCGAGGAATGCCTCGCTAGAAACCGGCAAGAAGTGTCTCGCTCAGAATTGCACACTCTGGTTGATGATCCAATCCCAGATTCTGGCAATGACTCTTTCGAGGATTTCGGGGACAGCGAACCGTAGTCCGCCATTCATTACCCTAGTCTCAAAGTATTGTAAAGAAAACGTTATAGGCCATTGAAAGTGTTACCGTAGCTCGAGTGGATAGGCCATAAGTCGGTTACCGTGGTCGCTGTATGAATATGGCGACCAAACAAGGAATTTTTGAAGAACATCTCGGAGCCTGGTTAAAG
>JACQSF010000011.1 GCA_016206085.1 Candidatus Uhrbacteria bacterium | reverse complement strand
TTCAAGGACAGTTCATCGCTGAACTGCCAATCCTCTAACCAGTAATCCATCTCCCTCTTGAGGACATGGAGCTGAATAATTAAAGGTGACAAGTTGCTGAATGACTACATCTTTCACTTGAAGGGTTTAAGATTTTTTGATAGACTTTGGGTGTTGAAAAGTTTGTTAACCCCCGACTATGCCCCATCCACATGCGTCCATGCTCGATGAATTTCAGTTCGCGATTAAGCATTTCGTTCCAACCCTTCCGTCACCTATAAAGGCACAGGCTCAGAAGATCTACGATGACCTCTCAATAAATGACGCCCTTGATGAGGCGGCGATTAAACATGCGTTCTACACGATTGGGATCAAGGAATATCCCTACCGTCGTGCGTATCAGGAACTGACAAGTTCCACGGCTGCGCAGATGCTTGTCCAAATGGTTCTCGAACATGTGGACGAAACCGTCAGAGGGGTGATCAAACCGCATCTGGACGCGGGGGTGAGCTTGGAGGAATTAGTTTCGAGTGATCTGTTCATCGAATCTCTCGATGCCAAGCAGCGTTATCAGGTTGAGGATGGGATTTTGGTTGCCAAGGATAAGCTTGCCGAGATTCTCAAGAATCATGTTGGGGAACAGGCACAGCAATACCAAGCATTGGTTGAGAAGTGGACGCGGGAGGCGGAGAAAATACAGGAAGCGATTGATGAGCTTGAGCAGCTCGCACAGGGAGGGAATGAAAATCAACAGGCAGAAATCAAGAATAAGGTCGAGCGCTTCCGTGAAGGATTTTTGATTACGGAACCTGATCCAGAACGGGAGATCGTGAAGAAAGAAGTCGACTATTGGAAGGACACGTTTGCTCAGGAGGAATAAGCTATGAACATTTCTTGGAACGGATTTTCTTCGTTTGAAATCATAACCAAAACCGCGAGCGGAGATGTTCGCATCGTGACCGATCCCTATCAGAATTCGACGGGACTGCGATTTCCTCGCACACTGGAGGCCGAGATGCTTCTGGTCTCGCACGATGAAGAAGACGCAAATAATCTCGAGGCCGTGACCGGTGTTCCCTATGTCATCAACCTTCCGGGCGAATTTGAAGTCCGAAGTGTTTTTGTGTTCGGCGTTTCTGCACCCCTTAAGCGAGAAGGAAAAGCGATTTCTCTACCTCATCTGGTTTTCCGCATCGAGGCTGAAGGGATGCGGCTGGCACACTTGGGCGCTCTTGATCGACAACTCAGCGACGAAGAATTGCAGAAACTTGAGAATATCGACATCTTGATGATTCCCGTGGGAGGCGGACGGGTGATGGATCCTCACGTTGCGGCCGAAGTGATTTCGCAGATCGAACCGCGTGTCGTCATCCCCATGACGCATGCCATCGCCGGAATCAAGGAGACCCTTGGGACGGTTGACGCTTTTTGCAAAACCTTCGGAACCTGTCGTCGCCAGGACATGAACAAGTACAAGGTGACTCGCAAGGATCTCCCAGAGGACGATATGATGATCGTCTCGCTGACAAGATAATATGAAGACGGTGCGTCCCAAACCTACGTCACTTCGACCCTTGAGCGTGATGCATAGACGATGGTTCTGGGCACTCATGATTGTTGCGGTTATCGTTATTGGGGTGGGATGGACGATCACGATTCGGGATATTCTTCAAGATGTGCCAGTGATCTCCACGCAAATGCAGGCCTCCATTGAACAGGCCGCGCAAGAGCTGGAAGAAGCGAACATTGGATCCCCCGTGGGAATTGATCAAACCAAGGAAGCCCTCGAGGCGTTGCAAACCGGTTACGAAGTTGAGAAAGCAAGACAAAATGAAACGTATGATCAAGAAAACATCACAAACGCAACAACCCCATGAACCCCCTCAACGAGACTCTGTGATCGCTCAGAGTTTAGTTGACGAAATGCAGACGTCGTATCTTGATTACGCGATGAGCGTGATTGTGGGTCGCGCGCTTCCGGACATTCGTGATGGTCTCAAACCCGTGCATCGTCGTATTTTGTATTCCATGTGGCAGACGGGGTTGCGAAGTAGTGCCAAGTTCAAGAAGTGCGCCGCCGTGGTCGGAGACGTGCTTGGAAAATATCACCCACACGGAGACTCTGCGGTGTATGACTCTCTTGTGCGCATGGCGCAGGATTTTTCCATGCGCATGCCCCTCATCCGTGGACAGGGAAACTTCGGGTCGCTTGATGGGGACTCTGCGGCAGCGTATCGATATACCGAGGCGAAACTTGAACAGGTGAGTGAGGAACTCCTCATGGATCTTGAGAAAAACACCGTTGACTTCATGCCGAACTTTGATGGGACGCATAAGGAACCAAAGGTTCTTCCAGCCAAACTCCCGAATTTGCTTATTAACGGAACGGTCGGAATTGCGGTGGGGATGGCTTCCAATATTCCTCCACACAATCTTACTGAAGTGGCCAATGCCGTGCTGCACCTTATTAAAAATCGTGATACCTCGATTGATGAGTTGACTCAGATCGTTCAAGGACCAGATTTTCCGACGGGAGCAATTGCGTATAACCAAAAAGATATCCAAGCCGCATTTGCCACCGGCAAAGGTGGGGTGGTTGTACGTGCCAAAACGGAAATCGTTGAAGACAGTAAAGGAAATTTTGCGATTATTGTTTCGGAGATTCCCTACCAGGTGAACAAAGCGAATCTGCTCATGAAGATTGCACAGAATGTGCGTGATAAGAAGATTGAAGGGATTCGAGATTTACGCGATGAGTCCAGCAAGGGAGCTGTGCGCATCGTGGTTGAGCTTAAGCGCGACGCGTATCCAAAAAAAGTGCTCAATCGTCTTTATCAGACGTCACAACTTCAGGAGACGATCCACTACAACATGCTGGCGCTTGTGGATGGGATCCAACCTCGCGTGCTGAATCTGAAGATGATTTTGGAGGAATATGTAAAGCATCGACGTGAGGTGGTGCGTCGTCGTACCGAGTTTGATTTGGCCAGAGCCACTGATCGGGCACACATTTTGGAAGGATTGAGTATTGCTATTTTGAAGATCGACGAGATCATCAAGACGATCAAAAAGAGTCGGGACAAGGATGAGGCTCGGGTCAATCTGGTGAGCAAGTTCAAGCTTTCGGATCGCCAAGCGTCGGCCATTTTGGAAATGCGCCTGCAGAATCTTGCCAATCTTGAGACGCTCAAGGTTGAAACGGAGTACAAAGAAATGCAGAAACTCATTGCGGAACTCGAACGTATTCTCAAGAGCGAGAAAAAGATGATGGCGGTGATCGCCACCGAGGTGGAAGAATTGCGGGACAAGTACGGGACACCGCGTAAAACGCAGATTGTGAAACACGGAATGAAAGAGTTTTCGATTGAAGATGTTGTGCCAGATACACAAACCGTCGTGATGATTACCAAGGCTGGGTACATTAAGCGCATCCCCCCTGACACCTTTAAGACGCAGCATCGAGGTGGCAAAGGAGTCGCGGGACTTACCACCAAGGAAGACGACGTGGTCGAGCAAGTGTTCACTACGACGACTCACAAGGATCTCATGTTCTTCACAAACCGTGGTCGGGTATTCCGTCTTAAGGCCTATGACGTTCCCGAGGCTTCTCGGACGGCGAAAGGTCAAGCGATTGTGAATTTTCTTCAGCTTGCTCCTGGAGAGGCGGTCACGGCAACGTTTTCTTTGGAAGATATGGAGAGCATGAAGTATTTGCTTATGGTCACGAGCCAAGGAACCGCCAAGAAAGTGGAGCTCGACCAGTTTGAAAATATCCGCCGTTCCGGACTCATCACGATCAAACTTGTGGATGGGGATAATCTTCAGTGGGTGAAACCAACCACAGGAAAGGACGAAGTGATTATGGTGAGCCAGCAGGGTCAGGCGATCCGATTCAAGGAAAAGGATATTCGTGCCATGGGACGCAACGCCTCTGGTGTGCGAGGGATGAAACTTAAAAGCAAGGACCAAATTATTGGGATGGACGTCGTGGGAGCAACAAGCTCCAAAAACGGCGATCAGCTTCTGGTCGTCATGCATGAAGGATATGGAAAACGGAGCGAACTTAAAGAATACAAAGTTCAACGACGGGGAGGATCAGGGATCAAGACAGCCAAGATCACCAAGAAGACAGGGGAAATTGTGAGTGCCTACATTGTGTCCTCCAACGACACCCGAGACCTCTTTGTCGTGTCAGAAGCGGGACAAGTTTTGCGAGCGACACTTAAATCTGTTTCCGTGTTAGGACGGGCAACGCAAGGGGTGCGTGTGATGCGTTTCAAGAAAGAGAAGGACACGGTGGCGAGTGTGGCATTGATTTAGAAAATTTTTCTACAAAAAAGCAGCCATTTTAAGGCTGCCTTTTTGTTGATTGGGAGCGAGTGTTTACGATCCATTCGTCATCACACTTACCCGGGCGAGCAAGATGAAGGCGACAGTGAAAACGCTGGTCATGACTACCGGAGCAAAGATCGAGATCCAGTTGCGATGGTTTGGTCGGAACCGTCGTAGGAGAAGCGAATTTGAAACTACTGATACAGAACTTAATGCCATGGCGAGTCCAGCAAGTTCTGGACGCAACACGATGCCCAGGCCAATGAAGACACGTGCGGCGATCGGGATGCCGATGACATTGTAGAACAAAGAGAAGAAGAGATTCTGTTTAATTTTTCCAAGAGTTTCACGACTCAATTGGATCGCCGAAACCACGTCCTGCAGATCGGATTTCATGAGCACGATTCCTCCTGCCTCCATGGCCACGTCCGTGCCGCTCCCCATCGCGATTCCAACATCCGCTTGTGCCAGCGCTGGAGCGTCGTTCAAACCATCGCCCACCATGGCGACCTTCACTCCTGTTGCCTGAATGTTTTTCACTTCGTTTGCTTTGTCTTCAGGTAAGACTTCGGCGCGGACATGCTGTTCTTCAATGCCCGCTTGTCGCGCGATCGCCCAGGCCGTGTGCATGTTGTCGCCGGTAATCATGTATACGGTGAGGCCCATGCGCTTCAAAGAGGCGACCGCCGCAGGAGTCGTCGTCTTGATCGCGTCGGCAACGGCAATAATACCGAGTACTTCCTTGCTGTTGGCGAGCAACATCGCCGTCTTTCCTTCTTCCTCTAGTCGTCGCATCTTACGTTCCAACCGATTTGCATCAAGCCCAAGCGCGCTCATCAGTTTTCGGTTGCCGAAATAGTAGGTAGTTGCGTTCACGTCACCCCGTACACCCTGGCCTGGAACGGCCTGAAAGTTCGCGACCTGTGCGGATGCAAGTGACTCTTCTTGTGCGTAGCGGCAGATCGCCTCAGCGAGCGGATGTTCGGACTTCGCTTCCAGTCCGGAAGCGATTTCCATTATTTCGTCTTCGTCATGCGATCCGACAGTGAGCACGTCCGTCACCTCGGGTTTCCCCTTGGTAAGGGTGCCTGTCTTATCAAAGATGATCGCCCGAATCTTACACGCCGCTTCAAGTGGTTCACCGCCTTTGATGAGGATCCCGTTCTGCGCCCCTTTACCGGTTGCTACCATAATAGCCGTCGGCGTAGCCAAACCAAGTGCGCACGGACACGCGATCACGATGACGGCCGTGAAAGCCATAAGCGCGAAGCTGAGCGTTGAACCAAGCAAGAAGAACCAGACGAAGAATGTGACGATAGCAATGACGATGACAGCTGGGACGAATTTCGCACTGATGCGATCCGCGAACGCTTGAATCGGTGCACGGGATCCTTGTGCTTCCTCGACCAGTCGAATGATTTGTGCGAGCACTGTTTCTGAACCGATGTTTGTCGCACGGAACTCGAAACTCCCGTTCTTATTGATGGTCGCGCCGATGACTTTATCTCCAGGATGTTTTTCAACCGGAATGCTTTCACCGGTGAGCATGGATTCATCCACGGCCGATCCGCCGTTCACGATGATCCCGTCGACTGGAATTTTTTCGCCCGGGCGAACAACGACAATGTCGCCCTCGACCACGTCGCCGATCGGGATGTCTAACGGCTTGCCGTTGCGCAACACGCGAGCCGTCTTTGCCTGCAAATCCATAAGCTTGCGCACCGCCTCGGACGTCTGTCCTTTTGCCTTGCTTTCAAGCCATTTGCCCATCAGCACGAAGGTAATGAGGAACGCCGCCGTCTCGAAGTACAGTTCCGGAATTTTCTCGCCCCCTACACCCAGGATGGAGTTGTTCGTGAAGGAATAGATTAGGAAGTTGACGACGCTGTAGATGAACGCGGCGCTTGTGCCGATGGCGATCAGACTGTCCATGTTGAACGTCTTCATGCGCAGACTCGACCAGAGGCCTTTGTAGAACCCCGCACCAAGGAAGACTTGTACGGGCGTCGCGAGAACAAAAGAAACAATGCCGACCCATGGGAGCAGGAGTGTTCGACCAGGAAGGAACAAAAAGAAATCCAAGAACATGAAGTAGAGCATCGGGACAGATAACACGGCACCGATCAGAAATTTACGCCAGTACGATTGAATTTCTTTTTTGCGCCGTGCGCGCTCCTCATCTGGGTTTGACCTGCCTGCGACGTCCGCTCGATATCCAGCTTTTTTTACCTGGGCGATGATCGCCCCTTCACTTATCTTATTGGAATCAAACGTCACACGAGCTTTTTCCGAGGCGAAACTCACAGAGGCATCTAGGATTCCAGGAAGTTTTTTGATGCTTTTTTCGATGACCCCAGCGCAGGAGGTGCAATGCATGCCATGGAGCAAGAACGTTGTCTTCTTTTCCTGTTCTTCTTGAACGGGGCGAGAAGCTTGTTTGTGCATGTTATCTTGTAGGATGTTTTCAATCGAATGAAGCGAATGCGCAATCTCCTGGACGTTTCTTGAAAGAGTCGTCTGAATTTCTTCCGGTGTTGTTGATTCTGGGACGGCATCGTACCCGGCTGTTTTGATCGCCGCGATGATTGCTTCCTCGGAAGTCGTTCCGTCCGTGGTTACTCGACTGACACCTTCGCTTGCACTCGTGGTAACGTTGGTGACACCGGGAATCTCCTTTACCTCCTCGTTGATAAGCGTTTCGCAGGATGCGCAATGCATACCGGAAACGCGGAATGTTATATTCATAGATGTGGAATTAGAATGTAGCCTCGTAGCCCTTAGCCTTCAGCACTTCCGTAATAACGCTTGGACTGATCGGTTCCGTCGACGCGACACGAGCTGCGCCGGTCGAGAGTTCAACGGACACGTCCATAACTCCCGGCAGTTTACGAAGCGCCATGGTCGACAGTTTGATACACGCATCGCAGGTCAGGTTGGTGATCGTAAACGTAAGTTCATTCATATTGGTTATTCAACAATGATAGTTCCGCGATACATGCCCATGGAACAAGAGTAGGGAATAGAACCCGTTTTTGTTGGAGTAAACTCGATCACGTTTTCTCCCTTCTTTAAGTTCGTACGGATTCCAAGCGACGGGACGACAAGGCTTGACGCGCAGGTGAACGATGATTCAGACGTGATGATCCATCGTACGGGAGTTCCTACACTGACACGCAACGTCTTGGGAGAATACCCAGAAGCCGATTGTGTCATCTTGATAACTTGGACGTCTTTTGAATCAAATCCTCCATCAACGGGTGTGTAATTGAGCTCCTGCGCGGGTTGTGAGACAGGGAGAACTGCCATCGCGCTTTGGATATTGTAGACACCAAATGCGATGACCAGGATTCCGACAACGGCGTAGAAGATTCGAGCCGCCGTTCCTTTCATGATGGAGGATAGACCACCGATGCCCAGAAGCGCCGGGGCAGTACCCAACGCAAACGCGCCCATAACGATGGCTCCCGTCTTGAAGTCTCCGGTGCTGATGGCATACAGCTGCATCGCTTGCGTGAAGCCACAAGGCAGGAAGAATGTAAGTGCGCCCGTCATCATGGCGGCGCGGTGATTGTATTCTTTCTGGTGTTCAGATAGACCCAAGAAACGTGCAATGGAAGAGGGAAGGGTGAACGAGGTCGCAGAAATGCGTGGGGAGAGATTGGTGAGTTTGATCCCCAGAATAATCATCACGACACCGACGGCAAGAGTAAGAAGCCCTAGGACTCCTCCGGAGATTTGGAGGAATCCGCCAAGCCATCCCAGCAGGCCACCCAAGAATGCATACCCCAACACACGACCAGTATTGAAGAACAGATGTGGGCGGAATTTTTCCCAGAACGTTGCTTCCGGGTGAAGCTCTGCATGACGCGCCGCGACTCCAAGGATGAGTCCGCCAACGAGCGCCATACAGGTCGACACTCCAGCAACCAAACCAAGGAGCACGGCAAATCCTGTCGTCACCTCTTTTTCATTCAGGGAGAATTCCAAGAGTCCGGTGCCACGAAGGGCGTAATAGAGAACCACAAGAAAGATGGTACCCAATAGGATATATCGCCAATCCGTTGGATTTTTCGTCATCCAAGGAAGGGTTCCTGGTTGTCCTACTTCATACCCCGCCTGTTTCACGACGTTCACGATTTCATTCTGGCTTGGAACATCTGTCGCGTGTTCGATGGTCGCGTGACCTTTTCGAAAATCAACTTTGACTTTTGTCACACCCTGGACGCCAGCAATGGCGTCTTCCAGAAGAAGCTCGCAAGAGCGGCAGTGCATGCCGCGGATAGGAATGATTTTTTGATGCATAGAAAAAGTAACAAACATTAAGACGAAGAAGGTCTCCTCTTTTTGCTGGTTACTTATTCACGTTTAATTGTTGTCCCAGTCAGTGAAAATGGTCGGTGGGGAGGGTGATGATCAGATGAAGCCGTTTCTTGTTTCGTATATTGGATGGGTCGCGTAGACATGGCGATCGGGAGGTCAGTCGTAAATGAAACGAAGGGGGCATTTTGGTTGGGTACGGTTGCATCGGTGTTGTGCTGCATACGTATGCTGGTGCAGCATTTTGGTTGAGGTTCATCAGTAGGAGAGTGCATGACAACCATTTCATGCGCGATGAAATCATCGACATACATCAAGGACATTTCGCTGTCCATTGCTTGCGCCACAGCAGCGCCAAAGAGCATATTCAAACAAATCCCGCTAAGCGCTAGAGACATGATGAGCAAACGTCCAAACAGAGGTACAAAGACTGACTCCATATTATCGACGTTTCAGTGTATAGACTTTGATGATTTCTTCTACAGCGTTTTTTTCATTTCCTTTCTTAATTTGGTTGACCGTGCAGGTGCTCAAGTGATTTTCAAGTAGGATATCTTCGACTCCAGAAAGGGCTTGCTTCACGGCGGATGTTTGTGTGATTACGTCGATACAGTAAGCCCCCTGTGTGACAAGTTCACGCAAGCCGCGGATTTGTCCCTCAGCAATACTCAATCGCCGGAGAATGTTTTTGATATTTTTCTGTTCCATACGATGATGGGATCGTACACCCCCATAGGGTATAGGGCAAGTTTCGGATCGAAACTCCCCTTTTCTTGACGGAAAACGGTCTGCCTGTTACCATCGTCTGCGTTATTCTCCATTGATTTTCTTATGCCAGTACCAGCACGTAGACACTCGCGATCACGCGTTCGCCGACGCAGAGCTCATGATGCCATGAAACCGCAGAATGTTGGTGTGTGCACCACCTGTCAGGCACCACTCTTGCCCCATACGGCTTGCAAGAACTGTGGAACCTACAAGGGCAAGCAAGTCATCGACATGGCGCGTGACCTCAAGAGAGAGGCTAAAAATGTCACCACTCCTATTCACGATCACAAGCATGCAGAGGAACCAATAGAATCTAAAGATGAAAAAGCATCGTAGTTCGATGCTTTTTCTGGTACAGTATTGATGTGACCTCTGCAAAAGTTGATGAGATTTGCTTGAACGGGCTGGCAGCTTCTGAAAATGACCTGAAACGGTCATTGAAGAAGTGCCTGGGCGCCCGTGAAAGCAAAGATCGCGACTTTTGTAGAGGTCACTGATGTTCACCATCGTTCTTTAGCTCTTTGTTCCTATGTCCAATCGTCACCTTTCACGCACGATTGCCTTGCAGTCGCTGTATCAATGGGATTTTCTGCGCATGCCGGAAGGCAAACTTCCGGAAATTATTGCGTTCAACCGTGAAGAGTTCGCTCCGAAGTTTGACGATGAAGGATTTATTGAGGAGCTTATCCAAGGAGTTGTCAATCATCGCACCGCGATCGACGAAGTGATCACAAAATTTGCCCCCAACTGGCCGCTGGATTCAATCACGGTCATCGATCGAAACGTTTTGCGCCTAGGAGTTTTTGAGCTCAAGTTCCATGAGCGCATTCCCGCCAAGGTCGCTCTCAATGAGGCGATTGAGCTTGCGAAAGGATTTGGTGGTCAGGCCTCGGGTCGGTTTGTGAATGGCGTCTTAGGTGCCATCTATAAAGACATGGTTGCTCACGGTGAGATTAAGGAGGTAGATAAAAATGTTCATCCCCTAATCACCTAACCACCTTCCCCACTATGCCAAAAGAAGAATATTCCGATCTGGAACAAACCCTTGGCGTGACGTTTCAAAACACCGACACGCTACGCCAGGCGCTTGTTCATCGCTCCTACTTGAATGAGCATCCAGATTTTCCTCTTGGTCACAATGAACGGCTTGAGTTTCTCGGCGACGCGGTGCTCGAGTTGGTGGTCACAGAACATCTCTATCAAAACTACGAGAATCCAGAAGGGGAACTTACCAATTGGCGCGCCGCGCTTGTGAATGCGGAAATGTTGGCGGCGTTGTGTGCGAAGCTTGGGATTGAACCCTATCTCCATCTTTCCAAAGGGGAGTCTAAAGATAAAGACTCCAAGGCGCGTAAGTACATTCTTGCCAACGCCTTTGAATCGATTATTGGCGCTATTTATTTGGACGGCGGATGGGAGGCAGCAAAGGAATTCATCAGCACACGCGTCTTGTGTGAGCTCCCGAATATTTTGAAGAATCGTTTGTACATCGATCCCAAGAGTCGTTTTCAAGAAGCGGCACAGGAACATTTGGGGATCACGCCATCCTATAAAGTGTTGTCTGAAACAGGACCAGATCACGAGAAACAATTTGAAGTTGGGGTGTTTTTGGGCAAAGAGCAGGTCGCGATCGGACATGGGACATCAAAGCAAGAGGCACAAGTTGCCGCCGCGGAGGCGGGGATTGCGGCAAAGAGTTGGTAGAGAAGTATGGAGGGACTCACAAAAGAAGAAGTAAAGATTCTAAAATCCTTGACTCGTCCCCGACGGGTTCAGGATTTTTTAGATGCGATTCCCATCAATTTTGAAGAGGAAGGGGATACGGTGTTGTCCCCACGTCGGGTGCTACGTGAGAATCGAGCCCACTGTATTGAGGGAGCTCTCCTGGCTGCGTGTGTGTTTGCACTGCAAGGTCGGCGTCCACTTCTGTTGGATCTTACGTCCGCACGCCATGATGACGATCATGTTGTCGCGTTGTTTCAAGAGCACGGGAGATGGGGGGCGGTCTCAAAGACAAATCATGCGGTGTTACGCTATCGCGAGCCGGTCTATCGGACGGTCGGCGAACTTGCGATGTCGTACTTTCACGAGTACTTCCTTCACGACGGCCGTAAGACATTGCGCTCGTATTCTCGGCCGGTTGATCTCATACGGTTTCGATCTCGAGGGTGGATGGTGGAGGAGCAAAACCTGTGGTACATCGTCGATGCGCTCAATACCGCGCCGCACACGGACATCCTGCGTCCTGGCCAAGGCAACGCTCTGCGACGGGCAGACGCGATCGAAATCGATGCGGGCAAGCTTACTCAATGGAAGAAACAAAAACTCCCTGATTGATCAGAGAGTTTTTGTGGTGCGTCGGGTGGGATTTGAACCCACGGCCAAGAGATTAAGAGTCTCCTGCTCTACCCCTGAGCTACCGACGCATTTTGAAAAATGTAACGGCATCAATATGCCAGAATGATTGACGAGAGTCAAGATTTGACGTAGCATCTTCGCGTAGATATGCGGCCGTAGCTCAGTTGGATAGAGCATCTGTCTTCGGAACAGAGGGTCGGGGGTTCGAGCCCCTCCGGCCGCACCACACAAAAATCGATCAGCCTCGTGTTGGTCGATTTTTGTGTGTGCAGAGAAAAGAAAAAGTCCGACCATGCTGCAACGGACTTGCGTGGGTCGGACTAGAAGGTGAGCGGGAGCGTCTGGGGGCGTCCCATGCGTTCCCAGGTAGGAGTGCTGACACGGACATGGCATCCAACGAAACCAGCACGGCCGTTTTTTATACGGCAGTAGAGGTTATCACTCGCTCCGGTCTTCTCGATCGGGCAGATGCAGGTCGCGCGGTGCACGGAGGAAGGGAGCTGGTGGAAGGAGATCATGTGCATGCCGTGACGCATACCGGTGTGGATGGCCTTGAGGTTCGTGGTCGTGCCCAGGATGTTCTTGTCACGGTTGGTCTGGAGCAGGTGGTGGTACAGGCCGTCGCCGATCGGCAAGCCCGTGCGGCCGTAGCGGTACGCCGGGATCACCATGAAGGTGCCAAGTTCGCACCACATCTGACTCTTCTCGTCATGGCACAGCGGCCACAGGACGATACAGCCCACCACCCGGTCACCATGGGCACGGTCAACGGCGATCACGATGCGTCGTTCCTGCACGGTTGGTTTGAGGTCTTCTCGCGTCTTGGTCAGGAGGTGTGGTTCGGCACGGGTCAGCGCTTCGATATCGTCGTACCACTGATCCCTGAATTCCTCGAGCTCTGTGCCGTGCACGTAGTCGATGTTGGGCGTTTTGTCCGTGTTTGCGAATTCCTTGTCGTACTCCGAGGGGGAGGTTGGGTGAGTCGTGTTGATCAGGGACGGCATGCGTTCCTCCAATCAGATTGCTGGAACAAAAAGCACCTCCCGAAGGAGGCGCTTTCTGCTAGACGAATTTCTTCGTGAGCTTCAAGCATGCACTCCCGCGGGGAGGGTCTTCTTGGAGCCTTTCTTTGTTGCTAAGAAGAAATTCATACTAAGATTAAGTCTACCATAGCTTGGCAAGGAAGGAAAGTCCACGTATCCTCTTCAAGATATGATACAAGAAATAAAGCCTGCCATTTGGCAGATATTGGGAAAGCAACCAGGGAGAAACGTGGTGATCATTGGGGGCACGCATGGGAATGAGCGCACGGGGGTTGAAGTGGTGAGCAAGCTCAAGTCGATGATCGAATCTGGCAGGCTTAACATCATTCGCGGCACACTCGTACTCATTCATGGGAATCCACGTGCGATAGAGATCAATGAACGCGGAAGTGAACCGCATGCTGATCTCAATCGTTCGTATCTTGTCGACCTCCTTGAACGTGAACCGACGGGAATCTACGAGGATCAGCGTGCTCGCGAAATTGCGCCGTTGTTAATAGTAAGTGACGTCGTCGTCGATTTACACGCGACAAACAAACCTTCTGAGCCGTTCATTGCTTGTGCAGACTCCTCTGGGCATGAGCAGGTGTACCAATGGTTTCCATCAAAAAAAGTTTTGTCAGATCCCAACTATGTGTTGGCCGGAAAGCTGGTAACAACGGATGAATTTGTTGACGCACATGGCGGTACAGGGTTGTGTTACGAGACAGGACAGGCTGGAGATGTGACAAGGGTTGATGAGGTAATGAGGAATGTCATCAATCTGCTCATCGACCAAAATTTGGTCGAGGGAGAGGTTCGGATCCCATCTAACGAGTGCGAGATTTATGAGATGATCGAACCCATCGTGCTCACAGCCGTCGGTTTCACATTTGCCGAAGGATTCGGTAATGGATCCTGGGAGCCGTTTGTCGCAGATCAGACCATTGGATATCACGGCGATGTACCACTCGTAGCCACCTACGACGGTGTCGTGGTGTTTCCAAAAATTCAAGAACTTCGCAAGGAAGGGAGTCCACTTGCCTATTTAGCAAAGAAAGTGAACGAGAGAAAAAAACCGCCTAGGGACTAGGCGGGATCGAAGGCATCTCGACACCGAGTAAGTCTCGAGTCGTCGGGAAGTGTTCCGTACAAGGTGTCCAGCTTGCGTGATGTCGGGCCGGTCCAGTGGCTAAGGATCGGTCCAAGATAGAGAATGTTGGCCACGCCAAACGCCGAGAAGGTGAGGCGCAGTTGTTCCTCGACGGTTTCAAGCCGTCGTCCTGTTTCCAAGGCCTGAATCGCGAGTGTTTCACTGCGCTCGTGAAACGCAGGCAACACGTGATCTACTTCCTCACGTTCGCGAACTCGCTTGGTGGGTGTTTGAGCCTGGAGTGTCTCATAGTTCCCTTCGACCAGACCCATGGGCGCAAGTCGGTCATGTAATGAACGAGTCGTCTGGTCGTTGATGCGTACCAGGCGCAGGATCGCGTCGCAACGTGCTTCAAGCTCCAAGCGCGTACGCTGGAGTTCGATCACGCGCTCTTCAAGGATTTTTGCATACCGTTCAGCCGCAGCGTCTCTGGTCAACTGGTCGGTATCCCCAGCAGTCGTGAGAGTGATAAACAACACAAGGAACATGGCGTTTCTCCTTACAGACCTCTGCAAAAGTCGATGAGATTTGCTTGAACGGGCTGGCAGCCTCTGAAAACGTCCTAGAACGGACGTTGAAGAGGTGTCAGGGTGCCCGTGAAAGCAAAGATCGCGACTTTTGCAGAGGTCTCCTTAGAAACCTTATGCAACAGCATCTCCCGTGTCAACTGGCAGTCGATTTTAGTCTCCCATCCGATTGACGCGCACGGCCGTTTGCTGTAGAACGCGTTTCAGGAGGTGGTTCGTGCGAACCATTGATATGTCTCTGGAAGCCAAGACTGAGCTGGTTCGTCTCCTTGTGGAGGCCGTGGTGCGCGGACTTGTGGACGAACCGGACGAGGTGCGTGTTGGCGTGAATGTTGGAACTCGCGTGGTGGTTCTATCCGTCGAAGTGGCGCGGGAGGACGTCGGCCGGGCGGTTGGCGCACGTGGGGCGTATATGAACCTGCTCGGCAAGCTTCTTACGCCTATCGGTTTCAACCATCAGATCCGCTATGTTCTGGATCGCATCCAATGACGGCGCTCCTGATCGGTATGGCGTTTGCCGCAACTCCTGACGTGCTGGCGGTGGACTGGACCGAGTACGAAAAAATCTCCCGAGCTGTGTGCCAGCAGGTCAAGACCAGGCAAGCGTACGGCGGGCTTGTCATGGCGCAGTTGATGCTTGTGACCGAGGCGCAACTGACTGTGATATCCAGCCAGATTAAGCTTGATGGCATGGCGCACGATGTTCAAACGATGATAGTTGGGTCGGAGTTCGAACGTGACGGCTTAGCACGGTCGATTCTCGAGACGATTCTTTCCGCGCGAACCGCGCTTGGAGAGGAAGGTGGGCGTCTCGATCGGCTCATGGAGGAAATGCAGCTTGACATACGCATCAGCGCGCGTTCGGTGACGCCGCCGGGCTATCCGCTGCGAGTGTTGCGCCGTCGGTGCCGACAATCGTTCGACGCCACGAAAGAAGCAGTTCAGCGCACGCTTGACGTCCTGCTCGAGCAAAATGA
Source organism: Candidatus Uhrbacteria bacterium (assembly GCA_016206085.1). Lineage (GTDB taxonomy): Bacteria > Patescibacteriota > Patescibacteriia > UBA9934 > GWF2-40-263 > UBA12478. The sequence continues at coordinate 5,815 of JACQSF010000011.1, read as the reverse complement.
AGGACTCGTTCGCATGCCGGTCGATCGGCTGTTTACCCTCCCGTCCCCATAAAGGACGGTTTTTTAATTGAAAAGACCCGCCCTTGCACACGTGGTGCACAGAGCGAGCCCGTCGTTGGCGCGTGAATCGCCGATTAGTACCCTCGCCGCTGCTTCTCGTCGTACTCCCGTTTCCACTGCAGGGCGCGGGTGCGGTGGGCGGGGTCGGTACGCATCTTGTAGGCGTTCCAGATCCCGTCCACCACGACCAAGACGATGAGAGCCAGCATGAGTAAGCCGATCAACGAGCAGAACGCGTCGGTCTGCTCCGCGGTGCATCCACCGCTGTCGTAGCTGCGTCCTTCGGCGAAGACCGAGGAGGTGGTGAGCAGGATGGGAAGGGAGAGAAGGAGACGTTTCATCGTGGGCTCCGCGGTGACGCTGATTGGTTCAGGGGGCGCGACCAACCGGCGATTGGGAAGGGGTAGTGTCCTGGCTCGACGAACCATTCGTCGTCCAGGTACTTGAGCGGAAGTGTGTCGCTCCAGACGTCGCGTTCGAAGACGCGGTCTGTGAGGACCTTCATGTTCTGTTCAATGAAGGTGACTGTGTCGTTGACGGTGTCTATCGCGATAATGATCGCTACGTGTCCGACTGAACCGTCGTTGGGTCCACCATCGAACACGAGGATGTCATTCACTTCAGGCGGAGTCTATCCACCGTTTGGAAACGCTTGAAGCATCTTGGCTTTGGCGTCCCAGAAGTAGGTGTCCGCATCACCCGTCTTGGTCAGATTGCGGTGCCCAAGCACTTGCACGTAATACCGGTTGACCAGTTCTACGCATTCATACTCGAGTCCGTACTCACCCCGTACCGAGTCACCCCAGCCGTAGGCGTGTACGGTAACGCCATGGTGTTCACCAAGGATTGTTCCGTGCGCAACAGGGGAGAAGCGGAAGCTCCATCCCGTATTGAGGCGCCAGGCCGTGAAGAGTGCGAGTCCCAGGATCATGGCCGCAATCAGGCCGAGGGTCAGTTGCTGGAGTCTGCGGATCATTCTCCCTCCGCGAAGCTGGTGGGGTAGGGGTCGTAGCCGTTGCGCCAGCGGTGGAGCAGGCTTTTTTCCACCAACGTATCTGCTTGTTGAAAATAGCTGTGCCACGTGTCAGGCGCGTACCACGGACGCGAGGGAAAGACGAGGAAACGCCTAAGCGATTCCCACGGTCAGACGCGCTGCACGAAGGTAAGTTCGCGCGTCGTGACTGGCAACCGGAAGTCGTTCTTCACGAGTTTCCATCGACTCTTTTTGGTCGCCTGTGTCTTCTCGTGAGTTTCGACGATCCAGACTGGCTTGAGGTCTCCGTCCGCGAACAGCTCTTCGAGCGTCCCGAACTTGAGAGGATCCTTGCCGTCGTTCATGTCGATGAACTGGATGACGCGTCCGCGGATGAACAACGCCACGTGAGAGTTGATGTCGGCTTTGTCTGCCGTAATCTTCTCCCAGTAGCTCGTGTCCGTCCACAGCAATCCCATGACGTACACCTTGTCCGGATCGTAGCTGAGGCTCTTCACCTCTTGAGTGAGTTCCTCTAGCTGCATCGATGTCAGGCTTCCGTCTGGAGCGAACTGCTCAGTCGCGTCCCAGATGGTGGTGAGCTTGCGCTGATTGCCCACGCAGTTGGAACAGGCTCGAGCGGTGCGCACCTTCCAAGCGCTTGCGTGCACAAGTTTGATTCCCGTGTAGAGCGAGATGTACTTGACGACGACCGCCGAGCACATGTGCCGATCGTACTCCCACCAAGGGAACAGACGCGGTAGCTCACCGGTTCGCAGGCTGTGGTTCAACAGTGCGACACAGTCTTCAAGACTCAGCTTGTTTGCCATCGACCAGAACGCGACTTCCTCACGCCTGGCATCTTCGGCAAGTTTCGGGTAGGTGTTGTACATCCACCACAGGATCCCCGAGAGGGTCACGATGGAGAATACACTCGCCACCAGAACAGGAAATCTCGCACAGCGCACAGCGCATACGAGACGCATGAAGAGATATCTCATCTCGTACTCCTTGGCTGTGTTGTACGCTCATCATTGACTTCAAAAAAGCCAAACAGGTTGACGTTTTTTGGATTATTTGGGAGCCTTTCATCTGATGACTATATGGAGGATCATCATGAACTGCTACGAATGTCGCCTCACCCGCGACTGTCAGAAGCCTCAGAAGCACATCAGCCTGTGTGAGGACTTCGCTCCCACCTGTTGTGATGTTCTGATGCAGAAGTCCGTGGTTCTCAAGCGAATCCGATTCCGCTGTGGGGTGTGCAAGCAGCGTTTCTCGCTTCCGCTTCCTATTCGACTCATGGAGATTTTCACTCACCTGCGGATGCTGCCGCCCAAGTGACCTCGCGCCCGACCCTTTAAGGTCGCACCTGTCCCCCCTAGCGATCGCGCGAAGGGGGATTTTTTTTGGCGAAATCTGCCTGATCTGATAGGATTTAGCCGTTATGCGATACTCAAAACTTTTCGGAAGAACAAGTAAGGACGCCCCACATGATGCAGACTCGGCAAACGCGAGCCTGCTCACGCAGGGGGGATTCATCAATCAGGTCACGGCTGGGGTCTACACGTATCTCCCGCTGGGACTTCGCGTTCTTACAAAAATCAAAGCTATCGTTCGCGACGAGATGAACAAGCTGGGTGCACAGGAAGTGCTCATGCCTGCGTTACATCCACGGGCGCTGTATGACGCAACCGAGCGTTGGGATAAAATCGACGTCATGTTCAAACTCAAAGCAGCTGGGGGAAAAGAGTACGGTCTCTCGTCGACCGCGGAGGAGGTGATCACGCCACTCGTAAAAGCGTATGCGCACTCGTATCGAGATTTTCCTGTGGCGCTTTACCAGATCCAGGACAAGTTTCGCAATGAGCCTCGCGCGAAGTCGGGACTTTTGCGCGGACGGGAGTTCTCCATGAAAGATCTCTATAGTTTCCATTTGACCGAAGCAGACTTCCTCGACTTTTACGAGAAGGCAAAACTTGGATATCTCAATGTCTATCGTCGATGTGGGTTGAACGCGATTGTTGCAGCCGCGTCAGGTGGGGTGTTTACAGAAAAACATTCTCACGAGTTTCAGGTCGCCACCCCCGCCGGCGAAGACAAGATTTACATTGATCGAAAGACAGGTGAAGCGATGAACAAGGAGATCGTCCCCGAAGCGGATCACGAGAACGAAGAGAAGTACGAGATCGTGAAATCGATTGAGGTGGGAAACATTTTTCCGTTGGAGTGTCGATTCTCCAACGCCTTTGATCTTAAGACCCAAGGTCCTGACGGGGAGATGATCGACATCATCATGGGGTGCTACGGCATTGGACCAAGCCGTGTGATGGGATCGATTGTGGAAGTGCATCACGACGAGCGCGGAATTATCTGGCCCAAGAGTGTGGCACCATTCCCCGTGCACCTAGTCACGCTCACAGGAAAAGATGAAGAGGTAAACGGTCGAATTGAAGAGACGGCGACATCGCTTATCGACGAGCTTGAAGGCGCTGGTACGGAAGTTCTTTGGGATGACCGCGAAGGCGTGAGCGCAGGCGCGAAGTTCGCCGATGCAGATCTCATCGGGATTCCTTTGCGACTGGTTGTCTCGACAAAGTCATTAGCAGAAGGGTCGATTGAGTGGAAAGAGCGGCATGAGCAAGACGCGCGACTCGTGAAACTCGAGGACGTTGCCCAGCAGGTACACGAATGGCTCGAGGCACCCGAGAGACTTACCTCGCATGAATAAAAAAGAAGCGACCCACACGGGTCGCTTTTGAAATTGAAAACCCCCGTGCGTGAGCTATGGGGGCGAGTTCGTCTAGTCGTTGTGGCCGTCAAGAAATCGAGTCTTTTGAACGAGCACGTGCTAGTCGGAAGGAGGTTGCCAGGTATGTCCGCGGCGGGCGCAGACCTTGTCCCGACACTGCTGGGCGTGTCTGCGGTCGTGCTCGGCCTTGAGTTCACCGGCGCGGGTTTTCACCCACAGTGTTGCCGCTTCTTCCGTGGGGAAGGCAGCGAAGATCCTTGTGGTGATGCGTGAGGTTTCGCGCTCCTTCCCATCAGGAGAGAGAAGGAACACGTTAAACGGAGTCGCGTATTTCGGATCGTGGAACAAGACCCCCTGTTCGTTCCAAGTGACGAGGACGCAATCCTCGGGAAACGTCGTTTCGCGCGTGTACTGCTCTGCCGGTACGCGGGAGATCTTGAGCCCCTCGAAGAGGTTCATGACCTGCGCGACGTGGTCCTGGGAGAACCGGAACGGAGAGCCATTGGGCAGGTACGTCACGCTGAACCCCATCTCCGAGAGGTTGATCTCCGGGGCGGCTGGCAGAACCGAAGTCCGAGGGGGCTGGTAGGGCGTGTTGAAGGCATGCGCGTAGCCCTCGCTCGAACCCATCACCATGAGCTCGATCATGCCGACCCAGGCACGAGCCGTCTCACGGACCCGCTGCGGCTGGTCGTACTTGATTTCCCACTCCGCAGAGGCCCATGCTTCTGCGAAGCGCATCCGTGTTACAAACTCTTCACGAGTAGGTTCGCTCATGGTGGCACCTCCTGCCTTTCACGATACGAGTCTCGTGTTTCGTCGCCCATACCACCTGTTGTCGGTTTAGACGACAAAAACAAAAAACAGGCCGGAGCCTGCTTCTTGATTTAGACCGATCGTTTTCCCTTCAAGGTGTCTTTCAGTGCTTTTCCTGCCTTGAACTTCGGCACCAGCACGGATGGGATCTCGATTTTTTCTGTTGGTTTTTGTGGGTTCACACCGATGCGGCCTTTGCGCGTGCGTGAGCTAAACGTGCCAAAGCCGGCGATCGTGACTTCCTCTCCGTGAGTAAGGGCACGGGTGACAATCTCTTCAAACGCAGCGATGAAATCTTCCCCCAACTTTTTGGAGATATCGAGCTGTTCGGCAAGCCGCGAGGCCAAGTCTGCTTTATTCATATTGCTCTGAGTCTAGCAAAGAAACAGCTGTGTGTCAATGTGGTGATATCTTACTTGGCGTACTCAATGACGCGGGTTTCACGGATGATCGTAACCTTCACCTCACCTGGATAGGAGAGCTCAGCCTCGATCTTGTTGGCGACGTCCTTTGCCAGACGATAGGCTGTAAGGTCATCAATTTTTTCTGGTTGAACAAAGACGCGCACCTCGCGGCCGGCTTGGATCGCGTAGGCCTTCTCCACCCCATCAAACGACGAGGCTGTGCGCTCCAATTCTTCCATACGCTGGATAAATTGCTCGAGCGACTGTTTACGTGCGCCTGGTCGAGCACCGGAGATCGCGTCGGCTGCCTTCACGATGGCACCTTCAATCGTGCGTGGGCGGTCTTCGTGATGAGCGATTGATTGGTAGCACAGCTCCTCAGGGAAGCCAAACTTCTTCATGATGTTGTACCCGATCTCTGGATGGGCACCCTGCATGTCGTGGTCGACCGCTTTGCCGATGTCGTGGAAGAGCCCACCTTTTTTACAGACGAATACGTCGGCGCCGAGTTCCTCGGCAATCATGCCGGCGATCGTTCCTACTTCAATGGAATGCATGAGCGCATTTTGACCGTAACTGGTGCGGTACTTCATGCGGCCCAGGATCGAGGTGAGTTTTGGATCGATACTGGAGACGGGAATGCCGAGCTGGTAGAGAGCGTCCTCTCCCGCCTTGCGCAGGTCCTTGGCGATCGTCTTCTTGGCGTTGTTGATCGCCTCTTCATTACGAGCTGGGTGGATACGGCCGTCCTTGTTGAGCTCGTCTAAGGAGCGTTTGGCTACTTGGCGTCGGATCGGGGAGTAACCAGAG
>JACQSF010000002.1 GCA_016206085.1 Candidatus Uhrbacteria bacterium | reverse complement strand
CGGGATAAACAAATAAAACACCCATCTTTTTGAAAGAGAGGGTGTTTTATTTTGGTACCAACTTGGAGGCATTCGCCCCGGTTGCCTATTTAATAAACCATAAATGAATGCGAAAGTCAACGACTATTGTGTGGAAAACTCGAGATCACTCCTCAACTAACGACGGTCGTCGGAATGACAAAAACTCTAACCACCCCTAGCCCCTCCTTAAAAAGGAGGGGGACCGGACAAAAAGAAGAGCCCCCGAGTGAAGTCGAGCTCAGAAGCTCTTCTTCACGCGGGGGCGCGTGGTTGGACAGTCCCCTCTCTTTGGTTGAACCACCTTCGGCGAAATGCTTCAGGTGGGTGACTTCAGAGGGGAAAGCCTAGGGGTGTGGCCGGGTGGGTGTCGTTGCGCTACTGGAGCGCGCCGACCCCTCCGCCGATGCCGATGGTGGCGCGGCAGCCGAGGCTGACGCCGCTGGTCACCGAGTCGCCGGACATGCCGACGAATTCGGGACCGCAACCGACGCGGGCCTGGAAGAGGCCGTGGGCGGCGCCGTTGGGGGCGAAGGGCGCGGCGACCGAGAGGCCGACCAGGGGGTTCTTGCCGACGACCTGGCTCTCCAGCGCGTTGGGCTGGGTGTGCCGGATGCTGTAGGCCGCGAAGGGGCCGAGATGCCAGCCGGAGCCGGCGTCGAAGGTGACCTCCGCACCGATCGACTCGGAGTGGGCCGGGCCCGCTCCGCCGTCGCCACCGATGATGGTGTCGACGAAGCCGTTGACGCGGTAGCCGTCACCGTCCAGGCCGAAGTTGATCCCAGCACCACCACCGCCGCCGAAGCCATTGCGGGCCACGTCACCGTCGTCGGTCACCGGGGTTCCGGCCACGAATCCGCCCTGGGCGTAGGCCTCGAGCAGCGGCCCGTGGGCGGCCGCGCTGTTGGCGGTGGTGAGCGCGGTCGAGGCGTTGGACTCGGCGGAGCCGATGCGCCCGGAGAGGGCGGTGTCGGCCTCGCGCCGGGTCTTGGCCTCGGCGTCGAGCGCGTCGGCCTGCAGCGCGAGGGCGCCTTCGAGGCCGGCGATCGAGCGGCCGTGGTCGTTGATCACGCCATCACGCAGGTCGTTGTCGGCCTGGATGGCGGCGAGGGCCGCGTCGTGCTTGGCGTCGGCGGCGAGCCTGGCCTCTTCGGCCTTGCGGGCCTCCTCACGGAGGACACCGCTGCTCGCGTCGACGTAGGACTTGCCCACGCCGCTCGTGCCGCCGCTGGTGTTGCCGCCGCGGAAGTGCGACGCCTCCTCGAGGGTGACGACCTCGCGGATGCCGTCCGCGCCGAGCACCTTGACGGTGCCGACGTAGATGTCCCGGAAGACGTGGGTGTCCGCGTTCGCCGGCTTGATCTTCATCGTGCCGGCGACGTCGTCGAGCTCGCACTCGCCGGCCGCCTTGCAACGGGCGTACTCGGTGATGAAGGTGTTCGCGTTCCAGGAGCCGTAGTTCGCGCGGTAGCGGGCCACGGTCGGATCCGAGACGGGGAAGACGCTGTCGCTGCCGGAGCAGTCCTGGTCGATTCCGTCGCCGACGACCTCGGTCTGGCCGGGGTTCATGTTGGCGTGGGTGTCATTGCAGTCGATGGCCCCGGTGTAGCCGGTGCTGGCCGCGGTCGAGGTGCCGGTGAAGGCGGGGTAGCCGTCGCGGTCGGCGTCGACGAGGCCGGCGAAGCCGGTCCAGTTGGGGGGCGCGGCGAGCGCGGTGGAGGCGAGCCCGAGGGCCACAAGGAAGGAAACGAGGGAGGTCGAACGCATGTCAGTCTCTCCAGTCAGGGTTGCGGGGTTTCCTCTCGACGTCGTAGTTCACTTCGCCGAGAGACGAATCGAGAGGCTTCTGGATAGGTGGCAAACACCTACACAAGAACCTCTCGACTCGCGCAGGCTAAAGCCTGCGGCTACCGTTCTCTAACCTAGACTTGTTGTAGGGAACAAACAGTCATGGGCATAGCCATGTACTGGAGTGGTTCGATGATCAGCATCACAACAAGGAGGAGGTGTTGCGACGTGGCCATCAAACCGCTTCAGGACACAGATATAGACTTGAAATGAATGGAACTCAAGGTAATTGTGAACGGAGCAAGATATCATGGAAGGCACTTTTTGTCAAGGGAACCTGGCAAAGATTCTGTTGTCGTCCGTTGACGCGAAACGGCCAGTTTGGTACCCTATTGCCGTTGAATTTGTAACGAATTCCACACCCTCCTTCGCTCGGCTCAGCCGAGCTACGGAAGGGTCGTTTCCACTTCGTGAAAACGAAAAGAGCCCATTTTGAGGGCCTTCTTGCAGCGATCAACGCGCCTCCTCCTCGTGTTGATATGCCAGTGAGAAGGTTCTCACAATGGGCTTTTTAATTGAGCGTTAGGGATTAGGGGTTGGAGCGTTGGGGGGAAAGCTTCTGAATAAGCCTATTTAACATCCTCACGACTTGGTCTAAAAGCGCAAAAACTTCTTTTGCTTGTTCACTTGAAACAAAATTCTGACGTACACAAATTTCCAATTGAGTCTCTAATTCCGCTCCAGATCCATAGGCGTTCTGAACAAAATGCCTGTATTCCTTTGTCGTCCCTCTTGCTTTACCTTCAGCAATATTCGATGGAATAGAAACGGCACATCGTCTCATTTGTGATACAAGACCATAGCGTTCCTCACCTGGAAGAACTTTTGTGAGTTTATAGATCCCATCAACAAGATCCATCGATCTTTGCCAAACTTCCAGTTGCCGATAGCTCAAATATGCCATACCCAACGCTCTAACGCTCCAATCCCTAACGCTCTACACGTCCTCGTGCACCAGCTGATGTCTGCGTCTGACGCGTTCTACTTGCAAAATAGTAAAGGCAATACCGACAAAGCCACCTAGAACGAACCCGGAAAGAACATTCACAATCACATTAGGCTTTACAGGCCAGCGCGAATTCAGGGGTTCATCCACAAGCCGCGCCGACACATCCCCTCCGGAGGTGTATTCCGCGACTCGATCGGTGAGAACAAATGATATCGCTCGCACAAGCTGCTCGGCCTGGTCTACATCGCGATGATAGGCCGTCACGGTCAGAAGCCCTGATCCTCGTGCCACCGTGGCTTTCACCGTTCTCCCCCATTCTTTGCGCTGCTTGGACGGGTCATTTGAAAAAATTGACTCTTCAATCGAAAACCCCGCATCCATCACCTGGTCAAAAAACGTGCTTGTGTAAATGAGCGTGGAAAGATTATCCGCGATGCGCTCTTCTGAGCGAGAAGCGGTGTAGGCATCCGTCCCTGTTCCAACATCTTGCAAAATCAGAAGTCGTGCGGTGGAAGAATACTTCAGGGGTTGAATAAACGAGATGATGAGCGCGAGCACAAGACCCAACAATCCAAACATCGCTACCGTGTGCCAGTTGTGAACAATGTCGCGTAGATAATTGGGTTGAGGCATAGGGGAGAGCTTTAGGGATTTGAGCGTTAGAGCATTAGTACTAACCCCCAACGCTCTAACCCCCAGCGCTCTGTATTATACGTTATATCTCCAACTCTCCCAATGTCACGATGACTTCTTGTTGAGAACCATCGCGTTCAATCTCCACACGAATCTCCTGTCCCGCGGAATATGACGTAAGAAGATCATCAAGCGCGTACGTTCCATTGATCGTGACACCTTCTACAGAAAGCAGAATGTCTCCAACTTGCAGTCCAGCCTTTTGTGCGGCAGAACCAAAAGGGACGGCTCGCGGACCGTACAGAACAAATCCGACATGACGCCCTTGCGAAACGTCCTCTGACACCCCAACGGTTCGAGCAAGATCAATGCCACGCACACCTAAACTGGGATACGTAATCGTGTCGACCGATTCGAGCACTTGTCGAAACGCTCCGGCGAGCTGTTCAAAGGGAACTACCTCTATTCCCTCGTCACCCTCATGCACAACCCCGACAAACTCACCAAAGACATTGAACACAGCTGCGCCTTTGCGTACAGCCGCGTCATTGGTCAACAGAATCCGACGCGATGGAATATCGCTTGATCGAACCGCGTCCCCCCAAACAACCGCTCGGGCTTGTGTAAACACGACTTCACCGTCGTTGACCACAAACAGCTGGTCCCCTGCCTCAATATCATAGCCGGGGGCAAAATCAACCACGAGTCGATCGCTTGATGCACAGTGCAAAAATACAAAACCGAACAAAGGTTCAAAGAGCGCGTCATCGACTTCGCATGTCTGACTCGCAAAGGCGATTTTATCGCCTAGCCGTCCAGTCTGAGAAAGCACCCACCCGTCACTTGTGAGCGCCATCACGCTGGCCTGTGCTTGTGCGATGGTTATTCCAGTCTCGGAAATACTCGAGGCCGAAAACAACGATCCTATTGCTGGAAGCGCGCGCTCCTGCAGAACATCAAGCGCTTGAGCATAGGTTTCAGGAATCATACGTGGCCGCGGTTGTGAAAGTCCCAAATTCTGACTCACATTCCCAAGCCCTATCGCATAATCAGAAAGATACGCTGTGGTAAGAGCGGCACCTAAAACTCCCGCCACCCCTCCCAGGAGGCAAGAAAAAAAGATCATGCGAATGGTGTGCGACCAGGAGTGATTGGACATAGAGCGTGAGGGCATCAAACCCATTGAGAAGTCAAAGTGATAACAAGTGTCAGAACAATAAATACGATCAGGTACCGACGTAATACTTCCTTAGAAAGTTTATGTAACGCATGCGCACGAGAGAGACCAAGAAAAACATACACTCCCAGAGCGAGCAACGCGGCGTTTGTATAAAATCCTGTTGGCAAAAACGTGAGCGCCGCAAAAAGCTCTGTTGTGAGCACGGCTCCAGCAAAAGCGTAGGGACGAGCTCGAGAAGGATCCACTTTCCCCGCCCAGAGGGTTCCGTACACGATAAAGAACAGAATCAAAAAAAACACGAGGGAAAGCATCCACAACGGCGTTTGCAAAAACAACGAGAGTCCAAACCCTAAAACGGAGAGAAAGAACACGGAAATAATATGCAAAAGACCAGAGAGGTATTCAAGGGTAAACGGCTGGTACGCCATCGGCAGGTGGATGAAACTAAAGACGTGTTCGACAAAAAGGAAAAGAAAAACTACCACCAGAACAGCCAGCCCAAATTTAGAAAATTGATTTTCCAACAGAAGAAATGGACCGAAACTTGAGACAAGCAGGAGGAGAGGCGTTCCTAAAAGATGCCAAAATTGAAATGTGCCAATGTGCCACCCCAGAAGTCGTGCCAGTGCCAGAGCGCAAACCAGGGATGTCAACACCATGATCGCAAATGGATGCACCCGCGTGAACAACAAAGCCAAAAACCCGACGACAGCCACGCTTGCAACGAAAAATGATGAGAGACGATAAACAAGAATCATAAAGCTTCAACTTTCACAGCAAGTTCTCCCACAATCACCAATTCGCGCGGGAGAATCTCCATCGTTGAAATCGTGGCGTATCCAACCATTGTTCCATTGAGCTTGGCAAGCTCGGCTTCCAAAAATGGCTTGAGGAACGCGGCGATCAAAAATCCTGGAATCTTGGCAGAACCCACGCGCACTTCTTTTGGGGTCACAACAACGTGGCCTTCTGAAACCTCGATCGCAAACCAAAGTGTGGCAGCGGTTTCCAATTCGCTATCCATAAAAGGCACGAACAACTCCATCCCAACCTTTGGATCCACAACAAGTTGCGTATGTGATACATCGATCCACTCAAGATCCGCTTCTTCCAAAAATGAACGCAGGGACGCGGTGAGAGAAGCTTCTGAAAGAGTGACCTCCATCGATCGATCTGTAAGTGTGCCACCGCCTTCGTAGAGCCGACGGGTGAGTGTGGTCGAAAACGTTTCTTCGACAATAGTCTGGGCAGGAACTCCAGGCGTCACCTCCCGTGTAGGCGAGGGGGGGTCATAGGCGAGTGTGGTAAACAGCGGAATACGCCAAAATCCCGTAGCCGCCAGATTCCATAGTGCCCATACACTCACACCTAAAAGAGCGATCAACAGGATCAACGTACAGCTAAACCACGGCCGTGATTTTCGCGTCCGTCGCTTCACTTCCCCGACGATCTCCCCTTGCATGTCATCAAGCCGCTGTTCCATCGCGGCATTCTTTTCAACACGAGTCATACACAATTAACGAGCGAGCCATGGATAGGCTTGTTTGAGCTCTTGCAGACGCGCCAAAGACTCATCAATCCCCTGACCATCTGTTTGCAATGTATGCTCCATCTCGCTCAAGGCAACAGCCAACGCCAGATGCAGATCCTTAAACTCTGCTGGAACACGCAGGGCAAGCTGACTGGTCAGGGCACTGCGCACGATCTGAAGTTTCTGTGCATCATCCTCAGCCGCCGCCATCTGCTTTTCAAATGTCTGTATGATTTCAGCCAAATCGAAGCGATACGCATCGGCGTCAAGAGGTTGATCCTCCTGGAGAGAGATCAAAGAGGGAGATGATGATTGTCCTTGTGCCGACCAATAAATCAATCCTCCCAGCGCGAGTGACAAAAGGATGACAATGAATGGAAACCATGAGTGGCGATGAAACGATGGCATACTTATTCAGTTACATCACGGAATAAATCCTCGAGGATCACCACCCCCATCATGGCCAAGGGAATCGACAGAACAGCACCCGCCAGCCCCCCAGCTTTGAGGCCGACAAGGAGTGCAAGAATACTGATGATGGGATTGAGTCCCGTGACCTTTTGCATAACCTTTGGCACGAGAATATTGTTCTCGAGTTGTTGGATAATGAGATAGAGAATCGTCACAGCCAAACCAATGAGCGCAGACTGTGCGAGGCCGACGATGAGAGCTGGAACCAGTGAGATGATGGGTCCCACGTACGGCACGACTTCCAGAAGTCCAGCAATGAGTGCGAGCACGAGCGCGTATTTTACTCCCAAAAGAGTCAACCCAATGTACACGGCTAACCCGACAATCACTCCTAAAATAATCTGACCACGAAGCCATTCCCCCATCTTGCGCGACATTTTCTTCATTACGTGTGCTACATACGGTTGATACTCAATGGGCGCCAACGAACGGAAGTATTTGCGCATCCTCTCTTCTTCTACGACCATATAAAATGAGAGAACCAGAACGATGAATAGCGCAGCCACACTCCCAACCACGCCCCAGACGGTTGAAAAAAATGAACCAAAGGAGTCGGTAATGCTTTGTTGGATGGCAGCTAATGAATTGGTCAGATTATCGGCAAATCCATAGTCAGCAGAAAATTGTCTCACCTGACCAAGCGATTCCATCGTCTGTGCATAGGAGTTGGAAAAATTGGCGACCAGTTGTCCTCCCTGGTGAGCAAGAATCGGAACAAACAACAGGACAAAAATTGCCGTGAGCGAAAGCAAACACGTGTACACGATCAAAACCGCAAGTCCGCGTGGGATACGACGGGCGGCAAACCAAGAAGCAAACGGCTCAATAAGTGCCGCCAATAAAATCGAGGCAACAAAAATCGCGACGATGTCTCGAATGAACCATAAAAACCAAAGTCCCAATACAATAAGCACAGCCTTGATGAAAGTCGCAGTGGAGATGCTGATCGATTGTGGCGGCTGCATAGACAAAAAAATTATAGCACAGATGCATTGACAAAACCTCTTTTTTTGACTAGTCTTTGGCGATGGAAGAGTCACGATCTGGTGAAATTGGATGAGATGCGCCGCTCTGGAGACATGAAAACACCGAGGCGACCTAAAACGGTCGGTGAGGTGTTTTCATGGCGAAGAGCAAGCAGCTCGCCAATTTCGACAGATCGGGGCTGACAGGCTTCGACGGGAGTCTCTTCCATCTTGATCAAGTCGTGCGAGCATGGGTCGCACGCAAATATTCCCCATGCAAGACGACAACTGCAAACAACGTCATGGCAATGATCAAGAACGCTTTGCGCGTTCCTTCATTCGCCCCTGTTCTCGCGTAAGCGTCAGAACCATCCGCGCTGGTCATGCTCGATAGCCAGCAGTCGGGTGTTATATTATCGAGCTTCGCGTGTGAGGTCACCGATCTCTCACATGTAAGAGTTGCGATCGGTTCCTCGTCATGTATTGCTTCACGCCTTGAGCGTGACGAGGTATGAGGCGTGAATGAGCTTGGAAACATCAAGATGAGAAACCTTACCGCACGGGAGTTCGATTCTCCCCAGCTCCACCATCCTTCGCTCCAGCAGTATTTTTTGTTGCTGGGGCGAAGGATGCCCTCCGTAGCTTTAGCGAAGAAGGGCGTATAACTATGTCCTGTGCTGGAGCTACGGATGGCAGGCCATGCTCGTCTTCATATAGAGACAGGCCAACTCGATATGCACTACGTCTACATCCTGAGAAGCAAGAACCTCCCAAATCAAATCTATAAAGGTTCGACATCAAACCTCCGGAACCGACTTGAACAACATAACGCTGGACAAGTACCACATACTTCAAAGTTCAAACTCTGGTCAGTCATCTGGTACTCTGCTTTCATATCACAACAGCAAGCAGCACAATTTGAAAAATATCTAAAAACAGCTTCTGGAATTGCCTTCATGAGAAAACACCTGATCCAGAAGTAGACAAACCCATCCCGAACTTGTGCAGGGGCGGGTTTTTGATTAGGCTGCATTTAGCTCTTCACAAGGAGATCAATTCATGACCCAGCAACCGATTCTCGACATGGACCTCGCTGCCCTGAGGCGTCTCCGCCGGACGCAGAGTAGCCGGCTCACCCCGGAGGAGATCCGTCACATCTTCGAGACCTGCAGCGCACTCTGGCTGCACTCGGGCGATATGACCCGTCCGCACGCCGAGCTCACCTCGGGTCGCTGCAGCAACGGGTTTGTCGACGTTCTGCGCGTGCTGCGCTACGCGAACCTGTGCGAACTCCTGGGAAGACAACTCGCCGTGAAAATCGACGACGCCTATCGCGGGCGTGTCGACTGGGTCGTAGGATCCGACCACGCCGCCGCCACGCTGTCCTTCGCGGTCGCGAGCTTCAACGGTGCGCAACACGACTTCACGGAGAAGGGCTCGGACAAGATCCAGCTCTGGAAACGGTTCGAGATCGGGCGTGACGAAGTCGTGTTGCAGGTCGAAGAGCTCGTCACCACAACCGGAACGCTCCAGGCCGTTCGCGACGGACTGCGTCGGGCACACGACCACGAGGTCCAGTTCGCCCCGGTGGTGGCCTGCCTCGTGCACCGTGCTCCCACGCACGAATTCGAAGGTTCGCCCATCGTGAGCCTGATCCACTTCGACATCCAGACTTGGGCGCCGGAAGAGTGTCCACTGTGTGCCGCGGGCTCTCCACGTGTGCGCCCCAAGCACAACTGGGTCGAGCTCACCGGCTGATCCCTACGCCGAGACTGCCAAGCAGTCTCTTTTCATTTTGCCTGGTATACTGGATGGACTATGCATGAAGGACAACATCCCCCACCCGAAAAGCGTAACCGAGAAGTTTGGTCTGCTCATATATACGATTTTGCCCAGCACATTTTCGACGGACTTGGTGAAGACGAACGAATGGAAATCGACCGGACGGCTGGAAAAGAAGCATTTATGGAAGATGCTCTTTCCTTTGCCCTCAAGGACCCAAAACGATTCAAGCATGCCCTTATAGAACTCGTCCGAAGCTTGGCACTTGTCTCTGGAGGAAAGAATCTGTTTGATAAAGTCCACAATGGAGGTCTCGCTCTGGATCGTCAGGGGAACCTCGTTGCGATCAAGGGCACGGAACTTGAAATTGATTTCTCGGAGGGAGAAGCTTCTGCCGAGATGGGCGACCAGACGTACGAAGTCCTTACGGGCGCGGATGCTGGAAAGACCTACTCAACACGAACTCACCCACTTTGGTCTCCAGGCTCAACCGATATGGGAGAAGCATAAACAAAAATCCGCCACAGAAACGTGGTGGATTTTTGTTTTGCTCAGTCGTTGACTGAGCCGTTGGCGGGGGCACGATTGCCCTCCGCCGGTCGCGTGGCCGCAGTGCAGCCTACTCGATGTCGTTGGGACAGCGCGCCTCGACGCTGCCCCTGGTGAACTCCCAGCTGGCACAAAGTGCCAGGAAGGCGAGCACCGTCCCCTGGGTCAGGACGAGACCCAGGATGGAAGACTCAGGGAGAAGGACAAAACGCCCAACAAAGACCCCACAGACCAACGTACCTCCCAGAAAGACACGATTCATAATTACCTCCGAGCGTGAGAATACTCCTTTTTCGCAAAAAAATCAAGGGTTCATTCAATTCCCCTTGAGTTTCTCGCGAATATCTCGCTGAATATCTCGCTTCTTAATAGCCTCACGTTTCTCGTACTGTTTCTTTCCTCGAGCAACCGCGAATTCGAGTTTCACCAAATCCCCTTTTGTATAAATCGATAATGGCACAAGTGTGAGCCCCTCTTGACCCTTTTTCCCAACCAGTCGACTCAACTCACGGCGATGAACAAGCACCTTCCTGTCGCGGTTCGCGTCGTAGTCTTCTTGCTTCCCCGCCGGTTTGTACGCAGCGATAAAAGCTCCCTTGAGCCAAAGCTCCCCGCCCTGGATATGCAAGAACGCCCCTTTAAGCTGCGTGTGTCCCGCCTTCACACTCTTCACCTCTGCGCCCGTCAATTTCAACCCACCCTCAAGCGTATCAAGGATTTCATAGTCGAATCGGGCTTTTTTGTTGATAGCGAGTGTGGGCATAAACGTAATCCGCTCGAGCTGACAGACAAAATTTGTTCTCGACGGCGGAGCCGGGTCGGGCTAAAAAGTGACCTCCCCTCCACCGTCGTTCACAAATCTTGTCTGTCAGCTCTTGAATGTGAACGAATATCAGTATAGTCGATTGCTTGATATTTTCCATCTTTTTTCTTATACTCTTCCACATCTATGCGTATTCATCGCCATCGGATCCGAAGACCCACCCTGGATGTCCCCCAATATCGGGTGAACCAGAAGATTAAATCCCCTGAAGTCCGCCTGATCGGGGCCGAGGGTGAAGCCTTGGGTGTTCTCCCCACGGAGGAAGCTATTAAACTTGCTGAGGCCAAAGAAATGGACCTTGTTGAAGTTTCCCCAAAGGCTGAGCCACCTGTGTGTAAAATCCTCGACTACGGTCAGTTCAAGTACCAGAAGGAAAAAGAAGCGAAAAAGCGCAAGGCACAATCTGCCGAAGTCGATATCAAGGGCATCCGCCTTTCTGTCCGTATCGGCGTGGGCGATCTCCAAGTTCGTCTCAACCAGGCGCTCAAGTTTCTTGAACAAGGTGACAAGATCCGTGTGGAGCTCCCCCTGCGCGGACGAGAGAAAGCTCACCGCGATGTCGCGCAGCAGGTCATGGATCAATTCCTTGCAAAGGTAAAGGAGACGTATCCTGTGCGCATCGAGCAAGAGGCAAAGTACCTGGCTGGCCGATTCACCATGATCGTCGCCCGCGCTTGACACAAAGCCACCTTATCGATACACTTTCGCCGCATTTTGAAACCTCTTATGGCCAAACAAAAAACTCACAAAGCTTTCTCTTCCCGCGTAAAAATCACTGGGACTGGCAAAGTGCTCAAGCGCACAGCCGGACAGGATCACTTCAACGGACGAGAATCAGGAAAGACCACTCGCAGCAAGCGCCAGGACAAGACATTCTCCAGCGCCCACCGACGAGCGATTAAGACACTGATGCCAAACAGCCAATAATATGCCTCGAGTCAAACGTGGAACACAGCATGTCAAGCGTCGCAAGAGCTTGATGGAAAAGACCAAGGGCATGATGTGGGGACGCAAGTCCAAGATCCGTCTCGCCCGTCCAGCCATGCTCAAGGCCGGCGTCAACGCCTTCCGCGACCGCCGCAATAAGAAACGAATCAATCGCCGTCTTTGGCAAGTTCGTCTCAACGCTGCCCTTCGACCTCTTGGAACCAGCTACTCTAGATTCATGGATGGTCTCAAGAAAGCCGGCATAACCCTGGATAGAAAGGTCCTCTCGCAGATTGCGCAAAGTCACGAAGTCGTGTTCAAGAATATCGTTGAGAAAACAAAGTAAAACGCCTCCGGGCGTTTTTACGTTCCACACGTCCTTTGACAAGAAATGGGACTTTTGATAGTCTCACCGCTCGATTCCATATCGAGTTTACCCCAGCCACGCCTCAACAAGAGGCGAAAAAAAAGGAGAGAAAAGTGTCTGACCCGACCGAGACCAATTCCAGCGGAAGCTGGATTCCCATGATCATGGGTGCAATGGCATTCCTCCTCATCGCCGCGTTGGCCTTCGCCGGTTGGTGGCAGAACAGCCACAACCAGACCCAGATGGCCAGCGCCACGTCCACAGCCGAGCCGGGCGCTCCCACAGCCGAGGCGAGCAAGGAGCCCGGGGCCGACGCCGCACCGCCCGCTCCCGCAGCCGAGGCACCCGCAGCCAGCACGGCCGACCCCACCGGCTGCACCTTCCTGAACGGCAACAGGCCGAAGGTCGGCGAGAAGTACATCCTTCGCTGTGACGAGGGCGAGTACCTCGCCACCGGCACCTACACGGTCGACCACTTCGTGTGGTCCGCGTTCGAGGAACACCCCGAGCCCAAGTGACCTCCACGAGGTCCACGAACCACCCAACGCAGGGTGGTATTTAATTTGACTTCTTAAAATTCACCTTGAACACAGGGTACCAAGTCTGGTCGTATTCATCTTTAATCTCAACCGTTTCGTTTTTGACGTACATGTTCAGTGCTTGATCGGCGAGAAGTTCTTGATCTGTTTCGATCTCCACCTTCAACTCCTCAAGCTCGGCAATGTCTGAGTTCCCGGCTCGCACATCCTGCTCGATCCCCTTCTTTTCCTCGCGCAGGGTCTTGATCTCGTCGACGATTTCCTGATAGCGAGAAGCGTGTGACAGCTCATCTTTGAGCATCTTGTTTATCTCTTTCCGACGTTTTTTATTCTTCTCAAGGCGATGATAAATGTCTTCAAGGCTTGGCATAGTTCGACAGGCTCACTATGAATAGGCACCTATGATATCACAAGAAGTTCACGGAGATAGATTTTCATGTGTGCTACAATTCGTCCGATATGTCTCAAACCACACGCATCAATAAATACCTGGCCGAAAATGGTTACTGCTCTCGCCGAGAAGCGGATCGATTGATAAAGGCTGGGAAGGTTTTTATTAACGAAGCACAGGCACATCTTGGTGATGTGGTGAACGAAAATGATGACGTGCGCGTGCTAGGACGTGATAAAAAAGTCCACAAAAAAAATCTATACATCCTCCTGCACAAGCCCATCGGGTATACGACCAAGAGTGGGGTTGAACGAAACGTCATGGAGCTCATCGATGTTCCTGAACGTGTGTTTCCTGTTGGTCGATTGAATCCGCAAACGACGGGTTTACTTTTACTTACCAATGACGGCACACTGGCGAGTCGTCTGATCAACCCCAAATATCAAATTGAACAGGAATACGTCGTTGACGTTGAGCCATCCCTGCGTCCCGTGGATGTCGGTCGACTTGGGAAGATCGGGAAAACACGGCTCCTCTCCCCGAGCCGATGTGCGATCGTGGTCAGGGAGAACCACCAGCGAGAAATCCATCAGGCCTGTGAAGAGTTGGGGTATCGCGTGCTAGAATTCATGCGTACTCGCATCGGGACACTTAAAATGCCTACAACCTATCCAGAAGGAAACTTTCGACATCTCACGGAAAAAGAAGTTCGTGATTTGAAAAAAATATTCTCAAGATAACCTAAGCACCTTTGGTTGGAACTCGAAAATTTCACACAACCAAAAAGAAAAACACCTCTTACAAAGAAGAAGTGTTTTTCTGGCGGATCGGAAGGGATTCGAACCCTCGATCTTCTCCGTGACAGGGAGACGTGTTAACCGGGCTACACCACCGATCCATCATTAACAACGACAAAAGAATAGCATAGCCCAAAAAGCGCTGCAAGGAACCCGTCGACCAGAACCACCTTGCTTTTTTTTGTCCTTTTGTTTACCCTGCCGTTGCTGTCCGGTTGGGGGAAACCTCAACGTGTGTGTGGTGGTCACGACCGTGTGGAGTGTAGCGCGAGCAGCCAGAGCTTGCCAATCTCCCACTCTATTCCAAAACACGGCCATGGCTGTAGCCAAACTCTTCCTAAGAACCAGAGTTCTGTTGCTCCATCGTTGCTGGCACGGTTTGGAGCGTCCGCAAGGATGCACCATAACCGTAACCCCTTGTGTTGTTCGATCGTGACACAGAGGTGACCTTTGGAGCGTTTGCGATGGCCTTGGGGATCAGCGTTCTCCCCCCTTGGGCAAACAAGTAATGGGAATCGACCCATGCACGCACTGGTGTGGTACGCCAATCTACCCCACCACGGACTCCTTCTCACGACCCTCCCTGACTCTCGTGAACCAGGAGGGTTTTCTTTTACAAGAATCTAGTGCTAACATTTCCCTGTATGAAATATCTCATTGTTTTAGCGATCGTGTTGACTGCCGGAATCTCCGGCTATGCGTGGTGGTTCTCCCAACCCCAGATCAATTCAACTGGGAAAATTCACATGGATCTGTACGAGAAAGCCTCTGATACCTGGGATCCTCAAATACAGATCCTTCCATTTGAACGTTCCCCTTCAACTACTCTCACGTTTCGTTGGCACGCACCAGAAAAACCATACAACCATTTTGTCATCACAATCAGCAACGCAGATGGAACGCTCCTACGTAAAGAATCTGGAGAGCACGACCGCCTGAGTTTGGATCTGGACGGACTGGAACCCGGAAAGCAATACGTCTTTGCCCTCCAAGCCTGTTTGGATCCACGCTGCGAAGCCTGGTACATTTCCCAAGATGAATATGGCGGAACAACGGTTGACCGTTCCATTGAGGATCTTTAGATCATCCCCCAGAGATCGGTCAATGATAGTCCTCACATCATGAAACGGTGGATTTTAAAATTCAACCGTTTGATGTTCACATTGATCATCGTAACATGACGCTTCAGCTTCTTCCACAATCTTCGCCATCATCTTCACGGCCTGCAGCGGATACGATCCTGTGGCTGATTCTCCCGAAAGCATCACGGCACTTGCACAATCAAACACCGCGTTTGCCACATCAGAGACTTCCGCGCGAGTTGGTTGTAGATGATACATCATGGAATCTAGCATCTGGGTGGCAATAATAACAGGCTTATTCGCATGCCGACATGCGTGAATCAACTCCTTTTGTCGAATAGGCACCTCTTCTTGGTCGATCTCTACTCCAAGATCACCGCGAGCGATCATGATCCCATCAGTCACGTTCAGAATCTCCTCAAAATGCTCAATGGCTTGTTGTTTCTCAATTTTTACAATGACTCGTGCCAGCGGCTTTCCCTTGGGAGTGTGTTTCTTGATGAGTTGCCTAAGCGTGCGCAGCGGAGCAGCACTGGTCACAAACGAAAGAGCAATCCAATCCACTCCCTTTTTTATCCCAAATACGGCATCTGTTTTGTCCTTTACGGTGATGGCTGAAATCTTGAGAGTCGAATCAGGAAAATTCATCCCCATAAAGGAAGTCACCCTTCCACCATTCACGACCTTGGTCAGAATATCTCGACCCATGACGCGTGTTACAACAAGCTCGAACATTCCGTCATCAATGAAAACCCTCTCACCCTTTTTCACATCCTTGTGCAACGATTTGTAGGTGACGGGGAGCCTTCCAACGGCATATGCCTCTGTTGCGGTCGTAAAGGTCACAGATGCTCCCTGCGCAAGGGGAACCCCTGTGTTTGGAAGCTTTCCAAGACGAACTTTTGAACCTTGAAGATCACCAATAATGGGCACATGCTTCTTAGCCTTTTTTGCTGCCACACGTATCGATCGAATAAGTCGTGCATGATCCATCTGTGTCGCGTGTGAAAAATTGAGTCGAGCCACGTCCATTCCTGCACGTATCATTTTTTTCAGCATGATCGGCTTTTCACTTGCAGGGCCGATCGTACACACGATATGCGTTCGTCTCGTCATAATTATTCGCCGTACTCGGCTAATAGAACTTCCACTTCCATGATTTCTGTTCCACGCAAGACCGTAAGCACTACCCTATCTCCAGGCCGGTAATCAGAAATACGTTCCGCCAGGGCTTGATCCTGAGTCAATTCCTCCCCATCAATCGCCAAAATCACATCCTCCTCCTTCAGTCCTGCTAAGTCGGCGGGGGATCCTTCAAAAACTCCAACCTCTCCAGGTTGCCCACCTGAGACAATAAGAGCTCCGACCTCATACGTCCCTTCAACGTCGCGTTCCACCTCTGGTGTGACAAGCACATAGCGCACACCAAGCCAGGGACGAATAATCCGACCATAGGTTTGTACGTCCTCCACCGCACGTTTTGCCTCGTTGATCGGAATCGCAAATGCTACTGACTCACCTTGAAAGCTTACCGCGGTGTTTATCCCAATCACCTCGCCTAACAAATTGATGAGCGGACCTCCTGAGTTTCCTGGGTTAATCGCTGCATCTGTTTGAATGGCTTGATCGATCACCTCGGCATTGTATGAGTCCCCAGCAGTCACCCGACGATTGATCCCTGAAACGACTCCTTTTGTTACGGTATTTCGAAATTCAGAAAGCGTGTTCCCGATCGCGATGACGGTCTGACCAATACGAATGTCACCCGAGTCCCCCAGAGTGACTGTGGCAAAGGCGTCGCCTTCAACACGCAAAATAGCGATGTCCTGAAGTGGATCGACGTCAACAAGAGTTGCTGGGAGTTCCTCTCCATCATTGGTCACAACAAAAAATGAAGTCCCTTCTTCATCCACCACATGCCGATTGGTAAGAAGATATCCATCCTGGGTAACAAAAAATCCCGTTCCACTACTAATCTCAACTAACTCAGCCGCGCTCGAGTTATCAAGCGGTTCGGTAAAAAAATATCCTCCCCCAAAAAAACTCGAAGACCCACTTTGAAGCTCTCTCCGCTCCTTTTTCACAACAATACTCACGACCGCCGGCGTCACACGCTCTACCACGGCAATGGTCGCACTTTCTTCCTCGATCAACTCCACAATACGGGACTCAACCGCTTCGGGACTCAATGTGGAAGAAGGATCAAACAGGGCAAACGATCCCAACTGAGAGGTCAAGAAAAACGTTGTCAAAGATCCCGCAACAGAACCAAGGATCGCTGAAATCGCAAGCCCGATCACAAAGAGGGTTTGCGTAACGGATTTTTTTGACTCATCCATATTTCGTCTTCTTTTTGAGTTTCTTAAGTTCGGATTCAAATGCCCCCACGTCCTCAAACGAACGATAGACAGAAGCAAACCGGATATAGGCCACTTTGTCGAAATTTTTTAGATGTTTCATAAGAATCTCCCCAAGTTCCTGGGTCGTGAGCTGACCACGGCGCTTTTTCTGTACGTCACGCTCGATCTTGTGGACGAGTTTTTGGAATGCCTGATCGGTGTACGGTCGTTTCTCCAAAGATTTTTCCAATCCACGAGTCATCTTCTCTCGAGAATAGGCCTCTCGTCGACCGTCCCGCTTCACCACTGTGAGATCCAACAGCTCGACCTCCTCAAGGGTAGAAAATCGAAAATCGCACTTTTCACACTCACGCCGACGACGCACAGAGGCGCCATCCGTGGAAATACGGGAATCAACGACTTTAGTATCTTTATGGTTACAAACAGCGCAATACATAAGTCTATCGCAAATACATAGCTCTCAGTTGCACTAGTATACCAAAAACGACCCCGCGTGCGGAGTCGCCTTCTTCTTACATCATTTTCTTGCGAATAAAGGCCGGGATCTCAATCTCGTCTTCTTCCTTGGTCTGTATGGGTGTTGGAATAGGACGAGCTTTTGGTGGAGCTTCCACTTTCACGGGAGCTGGTCGCTCAACTGGAGCTTGAAAATTAACCTTTTGTCGCAAGGAGGCTGGTTCCTCCTCTCGCATACGCAGGTATTGGCTTTGTGGGGCAGACCATGTGCTCTGCGCCTGAACTTCGACCGTGCCCGGAGCTTTGGTTCGACGCTCGCGGGAATCAAATCCAGTGGCGACCACCGTAATACGCACTTCTTCATTCATCCCGTCATCAATGGTGGCTCCAAAAATCACCTTTGCATCTTCGTCCGCGGAACTGGTAATAACCTTGGCAGCCTCCGCAACTTCATGCATCCCCAGGTCACCTCCACCTGAAATCGTAAACAGAATTCCCTTGGCGCCGTCAATGGAAAGTTCCAAAAGCGGACTCGCAATTGCTTGCTTGGCTGCTTCCACAGCTCGATTCTCCCCGGTCGCGCGTCCAATCCCCATCAACGCGGAGCCGGAACTCTCCATAATTGCTTTGACGTCCGCGTAATCAACGTTGATCAATCCTGGAACGGTAATAAGTTCGGCGATGCCTTGCACCCCTTGGCGCAATACATCATCCACCACATTGAAGGCATCCATGAGGGAAGTTTTCTTGTCGATGATTTGGAGAACACGATCGTTGGGAATGGTAATAATGGCATCGACATGTTGTAAGAGACGATCAAACCCATCGTCCGCTATGCGTCGACGTTGAGCTCCTTCAAACGTAAACGGTTTGGTCACCACGGCCACGGTGAGCGCACCAATGTCTTTGGCGAGCTTTGCCACTTCTGGAATAGCTCCCGTGCCAGTACCGCCCCCAAGGCCACAGGTAAGAAACACCATGTCAGCACCGGACAATGCTTCCCGGATTTCGTTTTGGTTCTCCTCCGCGGCACGGGATCCAATTTCAGGGTTCATTCCGGCTCCAAGTCCCCGAGTCAACGTTTTTCCAATCGGAATCTTGCGCACAGCCAGGTTCTGGTTGAGTGCCTGAACATCCGTGTTTATGACAATGAATTCAACCCCTTTTATATTATCTGAGATCATGCGATTAACCGCCGAACCCCCTCCTCCTCCAATACCAACCACTTTAATCTTGGCAAAGGTCTCAATATCCGGTTTTACCTGCGCCATATGAACAAGATTATTATGTGCTTGAACAATTAATTTGCTCAAAATTTGCTTCACTGAGCACAAAAATCATTCAACACTTTAACACCGTGCCTTCGAGTGTCAAGAAAACAAAAAAGAAGTTGTACACAACCTCTTTTTTCCGTTTCGAGCCCCCTTATCTCCTTAGGGTTTCAGTGACTGAAAAATTTTTCTGATTCTAGAAGAGATTTTATTCATGTCTCCAAAGTGAGAAAACAAATCTCCCATTCCTCCACGTCCCCCTGAACCACGTATGTGCTGACCCCACAGCACGAGCCCTATAGCCGTACTCATACTTGGATCGTTCATCCGGTCAATCACACTGGTCACACCGATGGGTGTTCCCAGTGAAACAGGCAGTCGCAATGCGGCCTTAGCGGCATCTAGAATTCCACTAAGCTTTGCCCCACCTCCGGTGAGAATGATGCCAGCCGGCAGCATGCCTGAGCGATCGATCTTCTTGAGTTCACGGTCGACATGCTCAAAAATTTCCTGAATGCGCGCCTCGGTAATGTCCGCAACAAATCGACGACCTACCATCTCCTCTTCTAGTGCCCCAAGTTCTCCCAGATTGATTTCTTCTTTCTTCTGAACCTCATCGGGAAGACAGGTTGCATAATGCAGTTTGACCTGTTCTGCGACCTCGATGGAAGTCCGCAGCCCAATGGCAATGTCCGACGTGACATGATCAGAACCGATCGGTAATACGGCTGTATGTAAGACATCTCCCTCTTCGTAAACAACCAAGCTTGTTGTTGATGCTCCAACATTTACCACGCAGACTCCAAGCTCTTTTTGCCGCTCAGAAACAACCGCTTCTGCCGTCGCCAGAATCGAGAATACCAAATCTTCAATGTCTAGTCCTGTACGATAGACTGCTTTGGTGAGATTTTTAATCTGGGAACCCAACCCTTGAATAATAATCGCATCGACCTCCAAACGGATGCCATTCATCCCCACAGGGTCTTTCACCCCACGCTGCCCGTCCACAGTAAAACTCTTGGGGATGACATGAATGATCTCATAATTGGTTGGCGTAGCGACCGTCCGAGCAGCTTCGATAGATCGTTCCACATCCTCGTCCCGAATTTCTCCATCACTACGTCCAACACCAATCACGCCTCGGGATTCCTGAGAAAGAATATGGCTCCCATTGATCCCTACCCAGGCTTTGCTCAAGGGGACTCCTGTAATGCGCTCAGCCTGCTCCAGTGCCCGTGAGATTGACGAAACGGCGTCTTCAAGATTCGTAATCGTCCCCTTGCTCACTCCAGCCGAGGGAACTTCAACAGCACCAATAATATGGATTTGTTCGGCGCCTTCTGGTGAGGGCACGAGTCTGCCTACGGCGACCCGAATCGCGTAAGTTCCTACATCAAGCCCTGTGTAAACTTCTTCAGACATAACTGGTTCAAGTATAACGTTATGGAAGCTGACCCACAAGATCAATAAGATGCGGGTAAAAAATTGTGATCCCAACAACCGCGGAAATAACGGAAACAAGAAGAACCGCTCCCGCCATTATATCCTTGATGTCTTTCACCATGGGGTGGATCCGGGGCTTAAACGAGTCAATCATCCGCTCGAAAATACTGTTAATGAGTTCAAGCGTAAGAACAGAACCGATAAGGAGAAAAAGGAGGATCCATTCGTAGATCTTCACCCCAAAGACGACCCCAGCAGTCACGACCAACAAGGCAATATACAGTTGGATCCGAAAGCTCTGTTCGGCATAAAACACGACAGACACCCCCCGAAGAGCGTGTTTGAGGCTTCGATAAAATCGGCCAACATGAATCATAGGCGTGGATCTATCTTGAGGTTCTTCAGAATCTGCTCCTGGAGCGAAAACATCTTCTTGGCGTCCCGTGGAACCTCGTGGTCATGCTCCCACAGATGGAGAATTCCATGAACAATGAGAAAGAGAAGCTCGTCGCGTGTGGAATGTCTCATCTCCTTGGCTTGCCGCACAGCCTGTTTATAGCTAAGCACGATTTCCCCTTTCAAGGATCCTTCATCCAACAGAAAGGAAAGAACATCCGTCACACGATCCTTCCCACGCCAAGCATGATTAAGCTTCCGCATCTGGGGATCTGTGACAAATGCAATCGAGACAAACACATCCTTCTTCACTCCCAGCTCCCGAGCGCAGACATCAAGGACTTTCTGGAGCCGCTTGTGTGGAAGCTTCTGTCCCCCCTTGAGGATCGACTGGTTCAGTTGAGGTCGAATCATACGTCACAGAGTTAAGCATCATCTGGAAGGTTTGAAGATAGTCGACTTTACTCTTAATGCCTGTGTCGTACTCAACCATGAAGATGACGGAACCAAGTTCGATGGTGGCCGTAAGCTGGTCGTCCGAGAGAATATACGAGAGCCCTGTCTTGGTTGTACGGACATCGCCCTCAGGAAGTTCTCCTTCCACAACAGAAATACGGAACCCCTCTCCTGTTTGAGCATCCAAAACCATTTCCCCTTCAACTTCCTCAAGGTTCCATACACTCGGATACACGTACTCATACGATGTGCCATTCATTGCTCCTGTTGCCTGTTCAACAAGCCCAGACTCAAACAATGTTCCAGGAGCCGTTCCGCCAGGATTGTATCCATGGAACACTTCATTGCCGTCTAAAAATCCGTCCGCATCGGTGTCGGGTCGTTTAGGATCTGTGTTGTAGACAAGCGTCTCCTCTACATCGGTGAGTCCATCTGAATCGGTGTCTGTCCCAGGAGTTACTTCAGTAGGGAAGACCTCTGACTCAGATTCCGGCTCTGGGTCTTCTTCCACCTGCGCCACCTCTTCCACTTCCGTTACCTCCTCGCGTACGGGAGCAGGTCGAGAGGTTGTGGTCGTCTCAGGCTTAGGAGGCACTTCCACCGATCGCACCAAAACGTACCCACCGATCCCTAACAACAAAAGCACAGCAACTCCAACGATCAAAATCTTTTTTGTCGAGTTTGTCTTTTTTTGTGTGAGGAGTTTAGGCGGTGCCTTAGGAGCCGGGAACACAGGAGTCTTTACCTCCACAGGTGCGAATCCTGGCGCCTTGGTTGCAGATTCATGCATCTTCCATTCTGCCCCATGTCGATACCGCTCAGGCATCGTAAACACACGCGTCTCCACACCTGAAGGGACAGCCCCGTTTTTTGGTTGTTCAATTGTCTGTGGGGTCTGTGCCATAGGTTAACTCGATTCATTTGGTGGTTCTCGAAGCACTCCTTCCCCGTTTGGATTATATCCTGCATCCACTTCTTCCCCATCAAGATAGCCATCCCCGTCCGTGTCTGGATTGAGCGGGTTTGTTTCCCAGGTACGGATTTCTTCTGGATCAAATAATCCATCTGAATCTGTATCAGCTACCCGTGGATTCGTTCCGTACTCGGCCTCCTCTTCATCCGTAAGGCCATCCTTGTCTGTATCCTTTCGTGATACCGGTTCTTCTTCCTCCACTTCCTCTTCTACCTCTTCTACCTTTTCTACCTCTTCTACCTTTTCTACCTCTTGTTGCGCCGGCGAGGACGGAGTCACGGGTGTCCGTGAGCCCAGAATCTTCATCGAAAGAAAGAACGCCGCACCGATAACCACCACGATCCCAAAAATGAGCAGAATGACTTTCCACGGAAATCCACCCTTCTTTTCTGAAACCGTAGAGATTCGTTCCTCAACGCTTGGAGCGGGACTTTGAGAAAGCAGGACCCGAGGAGCGGACGCTTCTACAGGCGTGGGCACATCGGTTGGAGGGGTAACCTGAGGAGCCACTTTATCCGTGGCCGCGAACATGTCCTCGGGGTCTTTTTTTATCTCGTCGAACATAGTATGGCTGTGGTAGACCCAGGCTTTAGCCTGGGCTGCACCCGGGCTAAAGCCCGGGTCTACCGAAAAAGATAATAAAATTACTCAAGTTTCCCAGTACCATTGGGATCATACCCCGCGTCAACTTCATCGCCATCGAGGTAGGTATCCCCATCCGTATCGGCATTCTCTGGGTCTGTGCCATAAACGTCTTCCTCTGAATCCGTCAGTCCGTCTTGGTCTGTATCAACATCCTGATCCAACTTGCGCACGAGAGCATCCTCCACCACATCATAGCAGCTCAAGCGCATCAACTCATCTACAATCCCATCGCAGATCTCTGCGTCTAAGGTTGTAGCGGCTTTTTCAAACAAAACGACATCCGTACATGCCTCTGGTCGACGATCCACGCAATTCTCACTCGTGAGAGATCCGCCGATTGACTCCTTGCATCGTGATGCTCGGGCGACATCAGCAATCTGCTCACACAAAGAAGGATCCGCAACTTCGCGCGCTTGTGTCTCCATCACCCCGTCCGAGCACCGAACAGCATCTTCAGCAATAGATATCGACGAACACGGCTTTACGTCTTGGTTCGCACGTGCCACAGCCCAGTAGCAATTATCCCGGTCTTCCTGCGCATCAAGAAGTTCACACAGTTCTTCTGTTCCTTCCGATGCAGCAAGATCCTGGACAAGTCTTTCGCGACATCCTTGAGGATCTAACGTTGTTTCACAGGTAGCAAGTTCATCTGTGACGCCGTTTTGGACGAGCACGTCTTCCTGACGATCACCCTGAACCAGTCGTATCACAACAAAGACAAGCACGATCACAAGAATCACTCCGCCAGCTATCAGGGCGACAGGTTTCCAGGGAATCGACTTCTGTTGTATATAATCATTCAAATCCATATTACTCGTATGGACAGTAGGTCATCGTGAAGTCACTGTAGAACAGAGAACCACTTCCGTAAAACACATTACGCACAGGAATGGTCTGCTCAACGCTTTGGCAGACAAACCCCTCTGGAAACGGAAATTCAACGTCCGAACCCGTCTGTACCTCTCCTGTGGTTATTGTCGTATTCCCGTCGTTATCCGTGGCAGTGAATGACACGTTGGATCCCAAAATGGAATCAACGATGGATTCGTACATGGTAGAGATATCATCTTCATCCTGGGCAAAGAAAGCATAATTTCCCGTACAGTCGTCCAAATCCGTAGCAGAATTTGCGTCCTCCCACGCGCAATCATTGCTGGAAATATGCTCGGTAAGCGGCTGATAATACGTGGCGCTGTCTGTAATAGCGGCTGTATAGAAGAGGATGCTTAAGCTGTCACTCTCCACAAAGTCATCGTGCATGTCTGCCGCACAGGCGGCTTTTCCTGTATAGGTATTCCCGTTATAGGACTTTGTGTAGATACTCGTATTACACGATTCATTGGTAGATACATCCGCCGTTTCATCCCACCCATCCGTTCCTGAAGCCCCCTCGATCCAGTCGAAGTCTCCATCCGTCAAAACGACGATGATCTTGATGTCTGCTGTAGAACTTACATTGAGCAAGTTCACTGCCTCCTTAATTCCATTATACGTCGGGGTCGAACCCGAGCCACCACTCACACACGTGGAATAGCTTTCAACCAGACTCACGAGAGAAGATTCTGATGTGTCATCCACAAGTCGAGAGTCAATAAACGCTCCATCCATCTCACGATCTGTGTTATTACAAGACCAAGAACCAGAACTATACGCTGTTGTATAAGAAACTAAGCCGATTTGCATCAAGGCGCCTGATCCATGATACGCATCAAATAATTCTTCAATCGCCTCAACCGTCGAATCAACCGCCAGATCAATCTGTCGGGCATCTCCTAATGTATTGTTCATACTCGACGAGAGATCCGTCACGAACACAATATCCACGTCCGGTGGGGTCACGTCTGTATCATCAATATCAGCGGTAAGCTTTGTGGCGACATTGCACGCAGGAATAAAGAGAGCTGCATTATCAGGTGAGTCTCCTTCACTATTAAGGTAGCTATACAAACTGATCGAATCACTGGCTTGTGCACCCGACGCCTCACTTTGTATGAGCAATCCGACCGTTTCTAGGCCCAACGGACAAGAAGACCCACAATCAGCTGAACACAGGGGGGGAACACACTTACCTCCCTCGCAACTATTTTGATCGTACCCCGTATTATCGGACAGGGTTGAAGGGGTGCCTCCCTCCCAACCATCATAATCAAACGTACAGTACTCTCCATTTTCTGATCCTCCATTGCAGACCCCTAGCCAGTGGCAGAAATATCCGTTGCCATCATCGTCTTCAATGTACTCATAGGTGTCCTCACATGTTCCTTTTGTCGTTCCTGTCGAAACGTCAAAATAGTGAAGCTGGGTGGAGTACCCTCCATCACACGTTTCTCCTGTGTCGACGATCCCATCACCACAATAGCCGCCAGAGGCGGTTTTGTATTGACAGGTCGTGTTGCAATAATTGCATGTGTCCTCATAGCCTGCCGCACAAACCGTTCCGTTTGCATCTCCGTCATCGCAGGATTCCGAACCGACATACACGTAATCATCTCCACACACGTTTTCCACACAAATATTCAAACACTCGTCGTTGTTGGAAGAATTACCATCGTCACATGCTTCATCCCCCTCGACAATCCCGTTTCCACACTGTTGATCTCCCCCCACAGGCCCTGTCCATGTAAGCGGCCAGGAACAAGACGACGAACAAACTCGATATCTGAAGAGGTCATACGTATTTACTGAACAATCAATACCGCTTCCGCAATCAGCGACTTTTGTTGCCTCGGTACACAGGTCTCCGGCGTTCGCTCCACTTTCACAAACAGATCCCGTTCCAGCCGATTCATATCCCGTATCCCCACACGTGTCTCCTGAGTCGCAATCCGAGTCCGAAACACAGGTTGTAAGTCCATCTGAACACAATGCTCCTTCCCAGTCTTCGTAATCCCCATCACACTCTTCTGATCCGTTCACGCGACCATCTCCGCACGAGAGACCTGGCGAGGTGCAGTTATACGAACAACTATCATCTGGATCATCTGTGTACTGACCGTTTGAAACCGGACAACTGTTGATCGATGCCCAACTCGATGAATCGGCGATCACGGTTGCGTACGTCGAGGTCGTTCCGCAGTCACACTGTTCGCTCGCCGCCAAGTAGCCGTCTCCGCAATAAAAGGCATCCCCAACGCCACACACATCATCACAATGTCCGTACGTTCCGTTACGTGATCCATCGTCGCATGTCTCCCCTGTCTCTATCACACCATTTCCGCAACGATACGGCTCACACTGGGCATTCAGAGCTTCCGCTTCTGCCTCTGTCTGATATCCCAAACAATCTGATTCACACGCAACGGTAATGAGACCGGCGACTCCCAAGCTATCCGTACAAGCAATCACGTTCGTGTCCCCAATCTCACAAACTTCCGTCGATCCTTGCGTTCCGTCTCCACACACCGATGAGTCACCCCAGGTTCCTCCATCACAGAAGACCGGAGCGATCGAGAACCCACTTTCAACGCTTGCCGGGGCATACGCCTTTGGATACTCAGCATTCACCGTCACCTCGTCGGATAACCCTGTATCTAGGTCATACGCCCATGTGTAGTCACCACCGTCTGATTCAAGCACGGCGTACAACAAGTAGTCTTCGCCACCGACGCTCTGATAGCCATACAAATGAGAATTTTCAGGACAGATGAATGTTCCTTTTTCCCCGTTCCAACAGGAAGCTGCGTCATACCCTGAGGCGGAGCAGTTATAAAACTCGTTAATCGGATCCGTGGGTAGAGCCGTTCCAAGTTCGTTGGCAAGCGACGCGTTCCACGAGCTCCAAATAGAGTTCGAAAGGGCTGGGACAAATGTTCCTGATTGTACTTCAGGGAATCCCGACACACATACCTCGGATCCTGGACACTCAGCATCTGTTACGCACGATTGTCCTTTTGTGACTTCGCAATGACCGTTTAAACCTCCAAATGTATCGATCGTCGTGGCCATATCCACCACATCCAGCAAACGTGTCATGTCGCGAGTGAGTTTCCCTTTTTGTGCGTCACACGTAATGGATGCAGAACTGAATGCCTCATAACAATCTCCGTCCCATGTACACGCAACATAGTCACCCGCGTCTGTTGTGGCGTAGCTCTGTGTAGAACTATTTTTGCACAAGTTGACATCCGTCACCTCATTCGTATTGCCGTTAAAACGCCAATTCAAGAGCACCTGATCGAAAATATCTTGTGCGTCTTCACTCGCGTTATCGTTATAGGAAACAATATACATGTTTGGATAAATGGTCGTTGCATTCACATTCGCCGCGGCCGCATAGATCGTATTGCCTGCCTCCACGGCCGGGTACCCATCAAGTCCTGTCTCATGAAAGGAACCTGTAAAATCCTGTTCCTCAACCCAAGCACTAGGCGTGAGATATCCCTCATTGGCAAGCACACGCACGCCAATCGCATCACGAGAACCTTCCACTTTAAAGATCAGTTCCTGAATAATGCCTGAGGAAGAAAGCGAACTCACATCAATAGGATCCTCGAGTCCCGGAAGATCATCATCGATACCCGTATCTCCGGCATCCCGACAATAGTAGAAAGAGAAGTTACTCGGGAGGACATCCTCCAAGTATGGAAAGTCAAGCGTGAGCGACGTGAGTGATGGCCATGGATTTTCACAAACGAGTGCGGTGACCTCCAGCGTTCCTGACACGCTACGAGCTGAAGTCGTTATCGTCGCGGCTGTTGTGGGATCGAAAAGTTTATCCACCGTGATTGTCGCCGTGGAAAGCACGTGCTCGCGGCCAGTCGATCCAGAGGCAGTGTAATTTCGTGTTGTATCTTCAACCGCCTCTGCAACGGCCGCGACAACGTCCCCATCGGTAGCGTCCGTTTTTGACGACGTCCACGCCCAATTCCATCCATAGACCCCTGCAAGCGCAGAAATCTCCTCATACCCCGAACCGGTTCGATAGGTTTGCGGGGTTGCGATGAACGCGTGCTCCTCTCCTGTGGAACTAAAGTATTGAATGCTTAGGTCTTCATATTCTGTCGCGTCCACATCTCCAAGATCCTCCACGACGACGCGATCCAAATCACAGATGTCTTCACCAATTTCAAACTTCTGATTAAAAACATCGTCTCCACACGTCGCCCCTAAACACAGCGTGACGGCATCCTCACTCAAGACCCCATCTTTTATCAGGTCTGTCGCATTATCATCTCCAATGACCACAAGTCGGTAAACCGCGTTTTCTTCCAAGAGCGTACTGTACCGCAAGTAGGCGCGCATACTGCCATCAGTATTCTGCGAAATCTCATAGGTCACAGGAACATGGCAGGCGAAGGTATCACTTGCGCTGGCCTCGCGTCCAAATACCCCAAGCACCAGCGACTTGATCCAATGCCAGAATCGTGCCCCAGCGCTGGTTGCGGAACTCACGGACGCCCCGTCATAGCCGGTTGGACAATCGGCAATCTCATCAATCTTTTCTTGGGTTCCGTCGCCGTTGGAATCGACCGAGACAAGATCAAGATATAGATTCGCGTCAAACTCATTCTGTTGAATAATTCCATCGCCATCGGTCGTCTCATCAATGCCGTCGCCATCATCATCGACGGTCTCATCAAACGTCGCCTCATCCATCATCTGCGAAAACTCAAGCCAGATGGCCGTGTTGCGACAATAGCCATCCCCACCTGCCTCAAGGGTGCCTGAATTTTCCGCTGGATAAACTTGGCCATCCACAAGTGTCGGCCGTTCATAGCAACAATTCTTGTCTCCACATCCAATACCGGTCACCCCACAGGACGCGTCTGTCGTACAGGCACACTGAAGCTGGAGCGTTGCCTTTCCGGTGACATCTCCATCCACGGTTACTGACACAGTCGAGATGGCGTATCCCGTTGACTCGTTCACTTCTTCCGGTGCCCCAGTGGCAACCTGACCGACTCCGTAATCCCCAACAGAAAGCGTGGCTGTAGAAAGGGCATCGCACTCCTCACCTATCCCTGTATCATCGCCATCTCCACAAAACGAAGAAGTCGAATAGGAATAAGACGAACCCGCCCACAAACATCTTGAAGAACATCCTTCCTCTCCATCACATTCCTCGCCTGTTTCTACGTCATCATTTCCACAACACTTTGTTGACGCGCTCGTCGGACAGGCACTCGTTCCTTCATACAGACAGCTTGCGGAACAGCCATCTCCTTCTGCGCTCCAATCTCCCGGATCGCAATCCTCTCCGTCGTCAACCGTACCGTCTCCACAGACCGCATACACATCTTCCTCGGATGTAGATCCCTCAAGCAGACAGTTGTTGGAACATCCATCACCCGCCGCTGAGTTCCCGTCATCACAATCCTCTCCTCCTGTATTCGCCACCCAGTCTTGTGTTCCATCTCCGCAAGTTGCCCCAATGGATCGAGAACCTTCGTTCAAACAGATCGACGAACACCCATCGCCTCCTGTGGTATTGCTGTCATCACAATCTTCCCCATCGTCGATGTCCCCGTCGCCACAGGTCGAGTTCGATCCTTCATTCAAACAAACACTCGAACATCCATCATCATCCTCCACTCCCCCGTCATCACATTCTTCTGAATCCTCAATGTCTCCATTTCCGCAAACGCCTTCCGCCGTTGTAACAGGCGCACCAGCATTGAGACACGCGGCCGTACAGTAAGTAGGAATCGAACTCGTGAGCCCAATGGCTCCATCCGAAATCATGTATGCCACGATCTCATCTTGCGCGGACTCGCTACCAGACGTACCTCCCACATTGTTGGGTGAGTCTGTTGCGGTCCATGCTTCCCACTCATACGAACCTGACTGAAGCGTTTGGCCGGCCGCAGAACAATCATCCGGAGCTCCCTGTCCGGTTGCGTCAAATTCCGCTCGCTCCCCGATGTACGTCATGGTCGCGAGTTCTGGGTCTAGGGTGACGGAATCAATCGCGCAGCTTACAGAACTGTCTTTCGTTTTAAATCTCCAAGAAAAATCATCTTCAAAATAGCGGTTCTCGTCGGTTCCGTAGTTTGATCCAGATTCTGACAAGGCCACACCTGTATACGAAAGAACAGCATCCCCATCGACGACGACCCGATACCAGGTGTTGGGATCCATCGTCTCTTCATCTTCAAAATTGATATAAAACTTCTGGGTCGTCGAGCTGTAACTGATCGAATCAACAAAATCGACTTCATCCAAACCCGATGTCTCACACAAGGAATTCAAACATTCATACAGCGTCACACTGCTCGCACTGATCGTCGTATCGGACATGACCGTATTAAACTCTCCCCAGGGCAGGGCATTCACGCAGGCAGTCGAACATTGCGGAAAGTAGTCGTCAATTTCTGGATCGAGGAAATTGATCGTCAAGTAGCCATCGTCCGACGGATCATTTTCCGCATTCGTCACCGTTGCGGTAATACGTGCTGGATCATTAGCAGGCGTCTCATCAACCGCCGAAACTTCATTCGTACAAATTCCTGCCCCAGGTTCAGCCGTGGCGATCGTCGCGCCATCAAAATCAGACTCCCAGTTAAGCGTATAGCCTGTACAGCTCACGGCCACACACAAATCATTAGCAGCAATGAGCTGCGCCGAGTAGTCAACGTCTGTTTGTTCTGTTTCGGTATATTCACTTGGACGCACGTTCACATCACCAACCTCACAGGGGGCTCCTGAGGAACTGGTCGTAAACTCCCAGGTATAGTCTTCTACCATGTATCCGCTGTCCTCACTGGCAATCTGATCCTCTCCTTGGAGGGTCACGCGATAGAGCGTGGACGTCTCAAAAGAATCTGTCGGCGACCAAGCAAAACCCGTTTCATCGGTTGCAACACTTCCACTCACCGCCTCCCAGTTTTTGCATTCACCCTCTCTAGGAGCAAGACACTCCTCATCCTCCTGTGTACAATCATCATCGTCATCACAAGATGTACCTGTAAAAGAGCAGATCGTCTCCTCAGCCTCTTCTTCCTCCGCGGTAAACTCCGCTGTACAGGCTCGCACAATAACCGTCGACGTTGTAATCGTATCCTGATCCATGGCCATGTCGAACTCAGCCTCCACGCTTGCGGTCACACAGACGTCTTCCGGTTGGCTCCAGCCTTCCCACGGCGTTGGCGAGACTCCTGACTCCGTACAAGACACAATGACATTTGGCGTGTTGGGCGTGATACCGGTCGTAATCATGAACGCATAATGCGCTTCCACTTCATCTCTTTCACCACAATCAAATGAGCACGAGCCATCCGAACAACAGCTCGTCCCCTCCTCAGCATCACATAACTCTGCTTCTTCTCGACAGTCGCCGACCGTAAATGTGATCGAATTGGACGAGTACCCATTTTCCGCTTCTTCCACATACACAGGTCCTGTTGCGGCCTCATCCGGCACAACAACGCTGGAAATCTCATCATTCTCCCACAAAGAATAGTCAGCTTCTTGGATGCTATAAAACGTCACTGTTCCATCGTCAGTTCCAAAATTTTCACCATAAATCGTCACCTCCGTATCCGCAGGCCCTGCGGAGGGATCAACATCACAAATCGCTGGCCCTGGAGTGTCGTCCAACACAACAAAGTCCACGGAGGCAGAATCGACACCATCCGCGCGCTCAAGCGTCAAGGCGTGTTCAATAGCTTCAATCGCATCGAGACTTTCTGTTTGATAGGTTTCCGGCACCTTTACGGTTACGTAGGTGTCATGCCAAAAATCATCGCCACAGGCATCGGGGAAATCCGTGTCACCCAGCGCGGTGTACCCAAGAGATTCATTTTCAAAAAAGATGGACCCCGTTGATGTGCCAAATCCTGTCCCGTAAATGGTTATGTACTGACCTGGTGGTCCCCAGTTGGGGGCGTCATCACAGGTTGCCCCCTCGGAACAGTCGTCATCGTCTCCACAATGCGTGTTGTCGTCAGAACAGGCTTTCCATCCTGAGTCGATCGAGGAAATAATGGGTGTCGAATCACTTGAGACGTCTGCAACCGTAAAGGAGACTTCATTGGATCCAACGCGAATCGATTCACAACTTCCCTCCTCATCTCCACAGTCATCATCGGTCTCACAATAATCGAGTGTCTCGGAGCACCATGATGTTGCACAACTCTCTCCCGTTTCGGTATCGCAGTCGGTATCGTCGGAACAGGTCGTGGCTGTTGCACTTCCCTCAGCGTCGATACACACAAAGTCACCCGTGAAAACCTGTGTCCGATATGATCCAGAGTTTACGTTCGGCACGACCACCTCTAACTGGTCATCCAGCCAGGATACATACGAGGAAGCCTCATAGTTGGTAAAATAGAATGTCGACGATCCCTGTTCCTCACCAAAACTGTTGCCATACACATCAATGGGACTTCCATAATCGTCTGCGCTTGGATCGAGTAGACAAATCCCCGGCCGCGCAATGGCGTTCACGTCAAAGTCGGCGATAGATGGACCATAGTCATCATCTGTCCGTTCGGTTTCATCCTCGGACGTTGTCACGGATATCGGACCATCGATGGCGGCACCTGGAACCTGAACGATAATCTCTGAATCTGACCACTGAACTTCAGCGTTACACTCATAGGCGCTCACATCCACCTCGTCGCCTAACTCAGTTCCCAAAAATGTAAGAACGCCTTCTTCACCCCCAAAACCTTCTCCAGAAATCGTGATGAGATTATCGACGGCTCCATCTCCCGGCGAAACGCCCTCGATCTTTGGGGTCGTGACACATTGTCCATCCACACACTGGCCGCTCGCACATTGAGAATTCTCTGTACACGAATCCCCGTCACAGGATCCGCAATAATACGCACTGCTTGAGTCCCCGCCGCAATCAACATCGGTCTCTCCTAAGTCCTCATCAAGCACTTCGTTATTGCAGTTTGCCGCTCGAAGCACGACCGTGACACGACTTGCCGTATCCGTGTTACCGGCACAGTCATATCCTGTGGCCCAAATGTCGTATTCTTCGTTGGTGGTATAGCCTTCCGTGTCCCATTCTTCTGCGGTGTCTGTAAAAAACGCGTTCTCAACATTCTCGCCCGTAAGGGTTCCCGCGCTGGAATAGTCAACGCCCGAAGAATAAATCGCCTCATCATCAACAACGACGTAAAAATCGACAGTAGAAACACCACTATCGTCTGCTGTCAACGCCTGTACAAGTTCAATCGAACCAACATAGAGGCTCTCCCCATCTTCGGGGGCATCCATCTCAACAGTTGGGTCGTCGATGTCGATCGCAGAACCCGTGGTGAAGCTAAAGCTACAAGGATAGGTTGTGGTACAGGTGAGCGATGCGCCACTCGATGATTCAATAATGGTCGAATCGACGTCGATAGTGTAGCTCGCAAGCGCGTCAAAGCAGAATTCGTCTTCGTATGGACTGTCGCAGGTTTGTAAAGGGGTGAAGATAACCGTGCGACTTGAGGTGGAAAACGTTCCTTCGACAACTCCACCCCCCGCGTCCTCAATCACGATTCCTTCCTCGATCGTATCCGCATCAACCTTTTTCGAAAAAATAAACTGTAGCTGTAAATTCTGTAGCGCCTCGGCACACTCGGTATTCACGGAGCTGAGATAAAACGAGGATCCTCCGCCTCCATCGGAATACGAACCCGAGCCCGAGTCACTATTTCCGGAGATGTCTCCACCAGTCGCGCCTACAAGCGCGTTCAACACAAACGAGACGATCGCAAAGCTCGCAAATACAAGAAGCAAACCAATGATCGCGTTGGTAATAATGTCTTTGGCCTTTTTCAGTCGCGTGGCATCTCCTCCTGAGGTCATCCACACAAACCCCCCATACACCAGGAATACGACCGTCACGACACCCACGAGCGTGATTGCGGTGCGGATGAGTCGCGCGATAATGACCGTGATACTGGCGGTGGTAGAAAATCCTGCTGTTTCAGCGAATGATTCAAAGTCGACGTCCTGTGCATACGTCGGAAGAGCGACAAAAATCCCGACACTGAGGATCAGTGCAAGCAAAAGGGCAAAAAATGTTGATCGTCGTCTCATGAATGCTGGGGTCAGGTGCTACAGGGAAAAAATTTATTGGCCCGGCTTTGCCAGCAAGAAATTTTTTCCCTGTAGCACCTGACCCCTGAAATTTATAATTCAGTCTCGGTGTTATCTGGAAGGTTGTAATCCGAGATGCTGGCAGGAATCGGATACTCCTCAATGGATTCTTGCACCTGGGTCTGACAAGCTTGATCCGAGGCGATTCCGTTACAGCAGTAAGGACGCTCCTGGTCTCGTCCTTCCACGCAGTTCGCTCCCGGACCAATCGCTGGGTACATACAAATCTGATACGCGCTCTTGATCTCATTGTTCAAGACAGGCCAATAATCCCATCCACCCTCAGCAGTACTCACCAAGGACGGATGCTCAATAAGGACGGTCGTTCGTTCATTCTCATCATCATTGTCTTTGCGGATTGCAAACCAGAACTCATAATACGGATCCGGCCAGAGCGAGACGCTGTTGGTCTTGACCGTCGAAGACTTCAGATAAGTATTGAACGTCACCTCCACGTCTGCGCTGGTGCTAATCTCGTCTTCTTTGATCTCTGGGTCTAGTCCGCCCTCAATGATCTGCGGAACGGTGTCCTCAATTTCATCATTGGTCGTAAAACTCCACTCGTAGTTGTCATTGTCATCCCCGTCTTCACACTCAATTGTGTCAGTTTCAGATCCACAGGCATTTCCATCATTGTCCCCATCGAGCGAATTGGCGGCCGCATCCACGACCCCATCAAACGTGTATCCCGTTGGCTCCGCCTGAGGAATTTCCTCTTCATTAAGCGTGGCAGCTTTGGCAACGGCTGAAATAAGTTGGTTCGTCGGCAAGCAATAGATGGTGTCCCCACACGGATCCTCTCCACAAGCGTCTGTCGTGGTGAAGCTGATCGTGCGATACCCGTTGCTAATCTCAAATGTTCCTTCGACGACTTCAAGAGTCGAATCCAGTACTTGAATATTCGTAAAGAAACTGTCTTCGTCTTCAATGTAGGAGCCCGTCGTTGCAACGGGATCCATCGCCTCGCTGAAGTTAATCTCGACGGTCACGTTGCGTGGCTCATCTGCGCCCGCAGCCGGAACAATGCTTGTGACGTACGGAGGGGTGAGATCAATCTCGGTAGACACTTCAAACGTCCACGAATAGCCGTCGGCGTACATACCCGAGAATGCAGCGGAGCCTGTTGCCTTTTGAATTTTTTTCGTGAGCGTCACGGTGTAGTTTGTGTCTTCCTGTGAACTCCCAAGGTATTCCACAGGGTCGAAGACGAAAATCTCGAAGTCCTCGTCATACCTCACAACGACTTCTGTCTCACCCAGCGCCGAACCCACTCCCTCTGCAGTTGGGTAAATAATAATTGAGTCCGTATTCAAATAATCTGCCGTCTCAGTATCCTCGTCATAATTACTGATAATCGACTTAGGATCGATTGGCTCCTTAAAGCTCACAAAAATTCGCGTGTTGCGCGGGATGTCGACCGCGTCACGCTCAGGATAGTGGTCATCAAGGATCCCCCCACCCAGAGAACCGGAGAGCGGTTCGGAGTAGGCATCGGCAATCGCTTCAGAGGTTCCAGTAAAGGCCGCATCTAGCAATCGGTTCAAGATAAAAGTCGCAATCGAGTATGCAGAAAAAATGATGATAAGACCGATGATGGACTGTCGAAAAATATTCTTCGCCTTCTTGATCGGTTCTGGTTCTCCACGAGCCAACAGATAGAGAAACCCTGCGTAGATAATAAGACAAGTAAAGATAATCCCAACAAGCGTAAGCGCGACACGAATAACTCGAGCGATAATAATCGCAATCGAGTCTTGAGAAAGAGTCGAAGCATCACCGAATTGCTCAAAGGCTGTTTCTTGCGCCAAGGCTGGCACAGCGGCCATCAGCAAACCAAAAACACAAAACGCCACGATCAAAAGAATGAGCGCACGTACAAAAGACTCTATGGTTGGGTGCGTGAGAGGTCGATGCATGTGGGTCCGTCTCAGCGTGCTTCTATTGTAGCGTATTTGTGTTCAACGGTCGTCGAAAAGATGTGGACAAAACAAAAGAACAGGCGGTATCGATGAAGACACCTGGATCTCTCGACATCGATTACCTCTTATGCTATTAAGAAATCGGCAGAAGATCGCCAACCTCCATACTCAAACCCAAGGAGTCGACATGCGTGTCGACGCGAACGCCATTCAAGACATCACCGACCTGGACACAAACCACTCAAAGCTCACCTTCCTGTGGCTGGAGCTGACTCGTCAGTGCAACCTCGAGTGCACACACTGCTACGAGGAATCGGACCCTCGTCTACCCCTGCTAGGGAGCATGGCAACGAAGGACTGGATCCGTGTCCTGACCGAAGCGGCCAACCTTGGTGTCGAGTTCGTCGACTTCATCGGCGGTGAACCCACGCTCCACCCGGACATCGGCCTGCTCATCGCGACCGCCACCGAGCTTGGGATCAACGTCGGCATCTACACCAACGGGACGACCATCAAGAACGAGCTGTGGAATGTGCTCGCCCAGAACAACGTGCGTATGGCCTTCTCCTACTACGCGACCAAAGCTGAGATCCACGACGTCGTGACCACCCGCCAGGGCAGCCACCAGAAGACACGCGCCGCGATCATCCGAGCCGTCGAGCTCGGACTACAGGTTCGTGTCGGGGTCATCGAGATCCCTGGCGTCAACGACGACACCATCGAAGCGACGATCGCGCAGATACGCGCCCTGGGCGTGAAGAATGTTGGCTCCGATCGCATGCGTGGCTTCGGCCGCGGCGTGGTGAGCCTGGACGCGATCCGCGATCCTTTCAAGGAGCTCTGCGGCGCCTGCGGCAACACCAAGATGGCCATCGACTACAACGGGGACGTTTACCCGTGCGTGTTCTCCAAGTTCACACAACTGGGAAATGTCAACACTGGCCTCTCCATCCTGGCCGAAGGTGCCACCATGCAGCGCTTCCTCGAAAGGCTCAACGTGGAGCACCCGGAGCGCGCCACTGACGGAGAGTGCGGACCCGACTGCAGACCACGCGGAAGCTGCCGTCCGGACTGCTCACCGACCGACAAGTGCCAACCGTACTATGACCGTCGCTGCGAACCTCAGAAGGATTGTTCACCGTAGGTAGTGGTGGCTACTGACAACGACGGCGATGAACATATTGTTTGTCGCCTTTTTCTTTTCTTTAATAAAAAAGGATGGTGTGAACCAAACCCCATTATAGTATCCTCCGTGTAGTTAGTAGAGTCGCTCCAAGTAAATAGTGCAAAAAGCAAAAATGCCTCCGACGGCAAGTGTGCTAAACAGACCTTTAACTATTTTTGCCAACGCTATTTCATGTTCGTTGTCATTGTTGGAGGCCTTCATATACTGAAATCCTCCACTTAAAATAAGTGTGATAGCCACAACCCCCATCCACAAAACGAGCACTCG
Organism: Candidatus Uhrbacteria bacterium; assembly: GCA_016206085.1. Lineage (GTDB taxonomy): Bacteria > Patescibacteriota > Patescibacteriia > UBA9934 > GWF2-40-263 > UBA12478. Next base: position 17,001 of record JACQSF010000002.1, on the reverse strand, counting down.
CACGATCCGTAGCATGAACTCGAAGTACGATGTTCCCGTGGTGAAATTATCGATGAGAGGAACGGCTGCGTGGGCGTCTAAGGTAAAAAGTCCGAGACCAACCACCACGGGCACAAACGCAGACAAGAGCGTTCCGACAATTTCTTTCACGCGTGATCCATCCGCACGTCCAGAAACGGCTGCCATCGCCACACCCATCACTTTGCCCATATCGGCGCGGCTGGTGGCTCCACTCTTCTCAACGGCCTCTTGGACAACTTGGGCGAGTTCTTCGTCACTCATCTGCGTTGGGAGGTACTGCTCAAGCGCCGTGACTTCCACCTGTGCACTTTGAGCCAAGTCCTCACGTCCTCCTGTCTTGAACGACTCAATCGAATCCTTCAACTGCTTTACCTGACTCTTCACCACGTCCATCACCTCCGTCTCGGAAAGTTCGTGCTGAACATCGATCTTTTTATTCTTCAACGCAGAAATCAACAAACGCAACGTGGAAAGCGTTGCGCTGTCTTTGGCTTTCATGGCAGCCTTCATGTTTTCGGTCATCTTCTCTGCCAGGGACATATCGTGAATTTAGCGGCGAGGACCGCTCGAAGGACGCACGGTTTCATCAAGCTGTCCAACCCGAATGAGATACTCACGTCGCGTACGCGCGACCAGTCGGCGCAGAGCACTCTTCTTGACCTTCGTCTTATTGGGCGTATCTGCATGAAAGCGGGTTCTCTTCATCTGAATCATGCTTCCGCTTTGTTGGACACGTCGAGAAAAGCGTCGGTAGAGACTCTCAAAACTCTCGCCTTTTTTACGTTTGACATTAACCACAAGATTTTGAAATAAGAAATTCGAATTAAGAATGGGCGGAAAGATTGTGCTCAAAACAGCCAACTTTGTCAAGCTTTAAGCTTCCACAACCGGCGTCTGACTCTGGAGAGCCACCCCCTCCTCATGGAGGAGCTTCTTTTTCACAAGTCCCACAACCTTTTTTACGTCGACAATCTCCTGCGCCCCTGACTCCATGTCACGAATAATAATCGTCCCATCGAGCACTTCCTTTTGACCTAAAATGAGCGTGAGTCTTACCCCCATCCTATTGGCGGCCTCCAGTTGGCCTTTGAGGGCATTCTTCCCAAACGCTTCTGCAACGGAAACACCCGCTTGTCGAAACTCCTCAAACAACTTCAGTCCCACACGACGAGCCGCATCACCCAACTGAGCAAAAAATACCAGGGCGGGTGGACGCTCGGGTGGATTGACGCCTTTTGCTTCCAACGCACGAACGATGCGTTCAATTCCCAGGGCAAATCCGCACGCCGGTGTCGGCCGACCACCAAGAATCTCCACAAGCCCGTCATATCGTCCGCCGCCACCCAACGCACTTTGCGACAAGTCGCCGACGTCTTCTTGAAGCGTAAACTCAAAAACGGTGTGTGAGTAGTAGTCAAGCCCGCGAACCAAGTAGGGATTGAGTTGGTAGGACACCTCCACCTCTTCCAAAAACTCAAGCACCTTCATGAAGTGCTCCTTGCTCGTCTCATCCAACCAATCAAGAATTTGAGGAGCACTTTGCAGTAGCTCACGGGTTACCTCTTCCTTGCTGTCCAACATGCGCAAGGGATTTTTCTGCAGTCTCCGCTTGTCATCCTCGGAAAGTTTATTGCGATGCTGGCGGAAGTACGCGACAAGTTCAGTAAGATACGCGGCGCGACACTCGGAGGTGCCAATCGAGTTAATCTCAACTTTTACGTCCAAACCAAGCGACTTAAAAATCTGATGACCAATCACGATGAGTTGGGCATCCACAATCGGTTCGGCCACACCAAAACTCTCAAATCCCGCCTGATAAAACTGGCGATAACGGCCGGCCTGCGGACGGTCGTGACGAAACATGGGACCTAAATACCACATCTTCACCGGCTGTGGCCGCTCAATCATGCCGTGGCTGATATAGGCACGAGCCGCGCTGGCGGTCGCCTCCGGACGCAACGCCACAGAACGATTGGATGGATCCGTAAAGACGTACATCTCTTTTTCGACGATGTCGGTTCCTTTGCCGATGGTTCGCTGAAACAAATCCGAACGCTCCAAAATCGGCAGATCGATACGATCGAAGCTGTAGGATTCGGCAATTGAACGAATCGTATCACGCACAAGGTTCCATCTGCCCTGATCCTCCGGCAAGATGTCTCGAAATCCACGAAGCAGTTCAAATGTCTTCCCGGATTTTCCCTCACCCTCCTCATCGAGATCTTTTTTAGGCTCCTCTTTCAAAACCTTTTTTGGAGCCGGTTCTTTGGCTAGAGCTTTTCTCTTGAATGGCATAGGATCAATTAGAGATTGTAAGTGGGAAGGTCAAACGTTGTAATACGAGAGAGGGGGAGACCGCGGACCCACACACGTCCGATCACATCATCACGAGTAATAGAACCGAAGCTCCGGGAGTCCAGTGATGAATCACGATTATCTCCGAAGACATAGTACTCATCTTCTCCGAGTGTCACACGGACTTTGCCGGTCGTGGATTCGTCTAAGTAATCTTCTTCAACCACGACCCCATTTGGATGCTCGGTGTTATAGATGATGACATTTCCCCCCGTGACTTCGACCGTCTCCCCTGGCAACCCGATCACACGCTTGATGAAGTACTGACTGGGATCGCGAGGATACTTGAATACAACAATCTCTCCTCGATACGGTTCACGAAACCGGTAGGTCAATTCATCGATAATAAGGTACTCCTGGTCGTAAAAGTTGGGTTCCATGCTCGCCCCTTTTACATAAAACGGCTGAATCAAGAAGTAACGAATCGGAATGATGATCGCACTTGAGATAAGGATGATCTGGATGATCTCAAGCAAAAAGGAAGCAACCGCGCCACCCACCGGTCCAAACCGGTCATACAATCTCTCTTCAAACTGGGAAAATCGTAATGACATAAAGATGTTCCAAGCGTATCAAGAAAATGGACATGGGGCAAGGGACGGCGGTGACAAACAAAACAGGCGCCCGGAAGCGTCTGGTTTGGTGGGCGTGAGAGGGCTCGAACCTCTGATCCCCCCTTTCGCGAAAGGGGGGATGACCTCTGTCGTGTGAGGACAGCGCTCTATCCCCCCGCTCGCGAGCGGGGGGATCTAACCAACTGAGCTTATCCAAAAAAAATATCCCAATTTTTGAGATACTTTTATTGGTGGGCGTGAGAGGGCTCGAACCTCTGACCTCTGTCGTGTGAGGACAGCGCTCTAACCAACTGAGCTACACGCCCTGTTATTTTATTTTCTTCCCAACCTTTCAAGAAGACCGTAGTAACTGGATCCTCTCTTCTTCAATTTCTTCTCCCTCTCCTTAGCGAGATCCTCATTATCGTAAGCCTCGTAGTAGACCAACCTCCAGGGTCTTTTTCTCTTTGTGTAAAAAGATTGACCACTATTATGGTCGTCGAGTCTACGAGAAACATCGTTGGTTCTCCCGATGTAGTACGTTCCATCGACCTCGCTTTGTAACAAGTAGACAAAGAACATATCCGCGAGCGAAACGTTATCACGCTCCTATCCCCTTTTCAAGAGCGCGAAGAATCGCTAGAATGAACGCGAACTATGGTTGAGAAACCGCACGTCAATTTGCTCAAACGCCATCACACCCCGCGAGCGACAAAGCGATCGCCCGCGCTTTTTTTTGGACGACGTCTTTTTATCACTCTGGCCGCGCTCGCGAGCATCGGGATCATCTTCTCCTATCAAGTCAGCACAACGTCGGAAAGCTCTGGAAACTTTCCTACCATCTCTCTCTTTTCTACAATCCGACATCTTGTTTCCTCTGGTGATAAAGCACTCGACGGAGAAGAGGAAGACCGTGTGAATTTTCTTTTGCTTGGAATCGGTGGAGAGGGTCATGACGGTCCACAACTCACCGATACGATTATCTTCACCAGTTTCAAACCATCTGATGGTTCTGTCGCCATGATGTCTTTACCGCGTGACATGACCGTGCCGATTCCTAACTATGGATACCGAAAAGTGAATCACGCCAATGCCTACGGTGAAATGGACAACCCGGGTTCTGGTCCTGAGCTTGCTTCACAAGTGATTGGGGATGTGCTTGATGAAGAAATCAACTACTACTTGCGTGTGGACTTCGCCGGGTTTGCAGAATTTATCGATGCGATCGGTGGTGTCGACGTTTACATAGAGAATGCATTTACGGACTCAAATTATCCGATCGAAGGAAAAGAGTACGACGAATGTGGGTATGAAGAAACGAACACGTCGTCAGAAACCAGCAGTGATTCTGTCGCCAACAGCCCAGCTGTCGCCAACACTTCCAGTGAGCTCGCGGAAATTCTCGCGATCGATCAAGAAGAAGAGCAAGGCATCTTGGAGGAGGCTCTTGAAGAAGAAAACAAGCCAGAGGTGATCCCTGATTATTCCTGTCGCTTTGAGTCCATTACCTTCTATGAAGGATGGACACATATGGACGGTCAGACCGCGCTCAAGTTTGCACGCTCAAGGCACGGAAACAACGGCGAAGGTTCGGACTTTGCAAGAAGCGAACGCCAACAGAAAATTATCCTCGCGGTGAAAGATAAGGTTCTTTCGGCGTCCACCTTTTTGAATCCATCACGCATTTCCAAAATGATGGATACACTTAAAGACAACATCGCGACCAACCTCGACGTGTGGGAGATCGTACGGCTCGCGGGAGAGTTCAAGGATCTCAGTGCTGGGGAGATCGTCCACCACGTGATCGATGCCTCCGACGCTTCTCCGTTGTATGCGACCGTTCTCAATGGCGCGTACGTGCTCCTGCCAAAGAACGATGATTGGTCAGCTCTTCAACGCATCGCCGAAAACATTTTCACTCCGGATTCAGAGCTCAATACACAGTTCGCTGATGCACCAGAACAAAAACCCCTCTTCGTGAAAGTCGAAATCCAAAACGGGACGAACATTACAGGACTCGCCTTCCGCGCGTCTCAGCTCTTGGATGGCCAAGGGTTTGATGTTGTGAAGGTTGGCAACGCGGTGAGTCGCGGGTATGAACACACGGTCATTTACGATCTCACCAACGGACAACGCTCCGAAGAGCTCAAGGCGCTGCGTGATTATCTCCAGGCAGATGTGACGCTCTCTGCGACCGGATGGATGTTGAGCGGGGATGTTGTTCCACAAGAAATCACATTTTCCTCTAGTGACTACGAGCATCTTACAACCCAAGATGATATCGACTTCCTCATCATCCTAGGCGAAACCGCCGGCTCCTTCGCCATCGGAGCGTCACCCGAGGTAACCGAGGAAATTCCATAAAATCGACCGCAAGGTCGACCCGCCCGCCCGTAGCTCCGCAGGAGCGAAGGCGGGTTTTTTTCAAATCTAGATGTGACACAAATGGCTCACCTGGGCAATTTGCGGTCTAGGAAGGTGTCTGTTCAAAAAAGGTCACAAAATTTCTCACCTGCGAAAAAAAGTATCCCTAAAAAGAAACAACCCCACCGTCAGCGAGCTTCCAAGTGAGGAAGTTTCTCGCCGACCGCGGGGTCAGCTTGGCTTGTTCAGCCCAGGAGGGAGCGTCTCAGCACCCGCTGAGGATCACGAGGTGACCGTCGGTGAGGGACTTCTCCGTGGGGGAGATGTCCATCCAGTTCGTGCTGATGCCCCGGTGGTAGCCGATGGCCGAACCGCTCGAATCGAGACGACACCAGCCCGGGAGGCCGCCGAAGGTACACGGGACCTGCTCGTCGGCGATGTTCATGTGCGACTGCTCGCACTCCTCCCGTGCGGAGTGGTTCCAGACCGGCGAGTGCCAGTTCTGGTCGTTGACATGCTGGCAGACTTCGTTGACCTCGGCATCGTCGAGCGACATGGGTCCGCCGCAGCCGGCGAGGGTCAGGATGGCAATGGCGGACAGGACGTGTCGGATCATGGGTTCTTCTCCTTGGTACAGTGGTTCGGTGTCGAGTCGAACGATTCGGCAAAGAATCGACGCTCAAGAATGCGCCAAAACTCCCTTTTTGTCAATTTATCCAGTTTTCCCGTACAATGGGCTCACATGTCTGAACACCCACCTGTTGTCGCGCTTGTTGGACGCACCAATGTCGGAAAATCAACGCTTTTTAACCGCCTTCTGGAAACTCAGAAGGCGCTTGTTTCGCCTGTTGCTGGAACTACCCGCGATCGCAATGAGGGCGATTGTCTGTGGCGCGGACGCGTGATTCGACTGGTGGACACCGGCGGCATGGATGTGAACCTCCAGGACGAGATCGAACGGAACATCTTGAAACAAGCGGAATTCGCGATCGATCGCGCGGATCTCATTTTGTTTGTTGTCGATGCCAAAGTCGGTGCCATGCCCCAAGAAAAAATTCTCGCTTCACGACTGCGCAAGTCCGGAAAGCCTGTCATCGTTGTCGCCAACAAGGCAGAAAAAGTTGCCGAGCGCTTGAGTGTCGAAAATGCCGAATGGAGATTTCAGGGTCTCTCTGAACCCGTTGCTATTTCGGCTATACGCGGTATGGGCGTTGGGGATTTGCTCGATCGCGTCTATGACGAGCTGGCAGAGGCCGGTAAGCCAGCAACGGATCCAAAGGAAACCGTCGGCGTTAAAGTGGCGGTCATCGGCAAACCAAATGTCGGCAAATCAACCCTCCTCAATGCGATCATTGGCGAGGAACGATTCATTACCTCTGCGGTTGCCCACACGACACGCGAACCAAACGACATGCTCCTCACGCGCGGTGACAAACGCTACATCTTCATCGACACCGCCGGCATGCGTAAGCAAGGGAAAGTGAACAAAGCGGGTGGACTGGAGAAAGAAGCGGTTAGGCGCAACGAACACCTTGTGAAAATCGCCGACGTAACGATTCTCGTTGTCGACGCGAATGAGCCACTAGGTGCACAAGAAAAAACGTTAGCCGGATTTTTGAAGACCTCCGGGTCGGCTGTCATTGTTGTCGCCAATAAATGGGATCTCATCCAGGACAAGAAAACGAACACGATCAACAGGTTTCGCGAATACATCGCCGGCACGATCCCCTTCCTTACCTGGGCACCGGTGTTATTCGTTTCGGCCAAAACAAAACAGCGCGTGCAAACGCTCTTTGATGAAATCGACCGCGTGGTCGCGAATCGTTCCATGAAAATTTCCGACCAAGACCTCGCGGGCTTCCTGAAGGATGCCCAGACGAAACATGCGCCAATGAAAGGCGCGGGGCAGAGCGTGCCCAAGCTCCTGGGATTCAAACAGACACGCAGTGAACCACCAGAATTCGATCTGATCATGAAAGCCAAGCGTACAGACGCGCTCTCGATCGCCTATATCCGCTTCCTGGAAAACCGACTTCGTGAAAAATTCAACCTCGTGGGCACACCACTTCGGATCAACATTCGCATTGCCTCATCCGTCTCGAAATAGTATGAAAGCCATCTTCGGCCTTGGGAATCCTGGCAAAGAGTATGAAAAGACACGTCACAACGTGGGCTTTTTGGTGTTGGATGAACTCGCCAAGCGCTACGAAGGTGCGTTCTCCTCGAAACGCTCACTTGAGGCAGACATCGCCGAAGTATTGATCGAGGGAGAGCGAGTGCTCCTTGTGAAACCGCAAACATTCATGAACGCCAGCGGTCGATCACTTGGTGCTGTAATGTCCAAGTACCCGGTCACGATCAACGATGTCCTGGTTGTGTATGACGACGCTGATCTCCCCTTTGGCAATGTTCGCTACAAAGAAAGTGGAAGCAGTGCTGGTCACCGTGGTATGGAGTCAATTATCGAATCTCTTCCGAAAGGAACCGCCGTGGCTCGCATTCGGGTTGGCATTGGACGACCGACGCATCCAGACATTCCATTGGATGAATTCGTATTGGGGAGATGGACAGAGGCGGAAGAGAAGGCATTAGCTGGTGTCATTGCGAGCGCCGCCGAAGCCGCGAGCGAAGCGTGGCGGGAAGCAATCCTTCGAAAGATTGCTTCGTCGCCTTCGTCTCCTCGCAATGACAAAGGTAAGGTATGACCGAGTCTGATCGTCCTTACTGGGTCGCACTCACCGCGTTTCATCCATTTGGAGCAGTGCGAATCTCACGACTCGCGCGACGATTCCCCTCCATGGAGGATGCCTTTGGAGCAAGTGCTCTCGCGCTCACCGAGGCTGGAATCGAACCTGAAATTGCGAGCCGCTTTCTGCAGGAACGTCTCCACATCGATCCCGATTCGCTCTACCGAGAACTCGAGATCCATGGCGTTCAAGCCATCACGATTCAAGACGAGATTTACCCGCCGCTCCTCAAACAGATTTACGATCCTCCGGCCGTGCTGTTTGTACGTGGGGCACTTCCTAATCCCAATCGTAAACATCTCGCTGTTGTCGGCTCACGAAGCGCATCACCCTATGGACTGCGCGTGACAGACGAGCTGATCGAACCCGTTGCTCGCGCGGGCGTCGTGATCGTAAGCGGACTCGCGTATGGCATCGATGCAACCGCCCATGATGCGGCACTACGCGCAGACGGCACGACGCTCGCGATCCTGGGCTCAGGTGTGGATCATGAAAGTATTTATCCCTCGCACAATCGAGCACTCGCGTCTCGCATCATCGCACAGGGAGGAGCCTTGATCTCTGAACTCCCGTTACGCACCCCACCCTTAAAGCAACACTTTCCCATGCGTAACCGTATCATTGCAGGATTGTGTCACGGCACCTTGGTTGTGGAAGCGGGAATCAAGTCTGGTTCGCTCATCACCGCACGGTCGGCCATGGACAGTAATCGTGACGTGTACGCCGTACCCGGCCCCATCCATTCCCTTCTCTCGGAAGGCCCTCATGAACTCATTAAAAACGGCGCCACACCGGTCACCAAACCCGAGGACATCTTCGGGATCGAACCGATGCCCGCGCCCGTGAGCGCGTACCAACCAGCAAACGAAGAAGAGACCCTCATCTGGTCACGACTTTCACGCCTGCCTCTGCATGTAGACGAACTCATCCGTTCCACCCAACTTCCCACTTCCAAGCTCATGAGCACCCTCACGCTCATGGAAATGAAGGGAGGAATCACACACGAAGGCGGGCAATTTTATACGCGTCATGCTTGACGAATTTTCTTAGAACCCTTACTAATGGAAGCCATGTCGCACCATCTACTCATCGTCGAGTCCCCGACGAAAGCAAAAACCATTTCAAAATACTTAGGTTCGGACTACAAAGTCCTTTCCTCTTTTGGTCACATCCGTGACCTTCCAAAAAGCAAACTCGGTGTAGACCTCGAGAATCATTTTGAGCCAACGTACACGATTCCACCCAAAAGCAAGAAAGCCGTGACCGAGCTCAAAGCCGCGGTCAAACATGCCGACATGGTCTACCTGGCGACGGACGAAGACCGCGAAGGAGAGGCTATCGCCTGGCACATCATGGAGGCGCTCAAACTCAAACCCGAGAACACTCGCCGCATCACGTTTCACGAAATAACCCGCGCTGCCGTGGAGGAAGCCGTTGCCCATCCACGAGCCATCGACCAAAACCTCGTGAACGCCCAGCAGACGCGCCGTATCCTGGATCGTCTTGTCGGCTACGAACTCTCACCATTCCTCTGGCAGAAAATCCGTTACGGTCTCTCCGCTGGTCGCGTGCAATCTGTCGCGATGCGTCTTATTGTCGAACGCGAACGCGAACGCCGAGCCTTCAACATTGAAGAGTACTGGACCATCGACGCGGAATTCGAGAAGTCAGAAATCAGTTTTCCGGCAAAGCTGATGGAAGTCGACGGGAAAAAAATCGACAAACTCGATCTCAAAACAGAACAACGTACGAAGACAATCGTCGAGAGTCTTTCTGGAGCTGCGGCGAGTGTCACCGCGGTCGAGAAGAAGCTCATAAAGAAAGCCGCTCCCACGCCGCTCACGACTTCAACGTTGCAGATCGATGCGAACACGAAACTCGGATTTAGCTCCAAGCAGACCATGCGTCTAGCTCAAGAACTCTACGAGACCGGTCGTATCACCTACATGCGTACGGACTCGATGAACTTGGCCGAAAAATTCCTCGATGAAGCCCAGACCTATATCCGCACGACGTTTGGTGAGAAGTATGCGGAAGGTGCACGACGTTTTAAAACCAACAAAAAAGGCGCCCAAGAAGCGCATGAAGCCATCCGTCCAACAGAAGTCACCGCAACTCCTGAGTCGCTCCGCTCCGCGCTTGAGCCACGCGCGTGGAAACTCTATAGCCTTATCTGGAGCCGCACGGTTGCTTCACAGCTCCCGTCTGCGCAACTCAACCGAACGACCGTCGACATCCAGGCGAAGCACTGCCTCTTCCGCGCCTCTGGCTCCTCCGTCGCCTTCCAGGGTTTCATGAAGGTCTACCAGTCGGCAAAAGAAAAAATCCTCCCTGATCTCGCTCAGGGCGATGCGGTCGTCACAAAATCGATCCTTCCCTCACAGCACTTTACTGAACCTCCAGCCCGCTATTCAGACGCGACCCTCGTGAAGACACTCGAAGAATTCGGGATTGGCCGACCTTCCACGTACGCGCCAACCATCTCAACCATCATCGATCGCGGCTACGTGGAACGTGATGACAACAAGAAACTTGCTCCCACCGACATCGCCTTGATCGTGAACGATGTGCTGGTAGGCCACTTCCCACAGATCGTCGATTACGAGTTCACCGCGACGATGGAAAACACACTGGACGAAATCGCGGAAGGAAAAGTTGAATGGGTGCCCACGCTCGAAGCGTTCTACGAACCGTTTCACAAGAACCTTGAAACAAAAACAAAGGAACTTGACCGCGCAGACATCATGCCAGACCGCGTGCTGGGAACAGATCCAGACTCAGGTCTCCCTGTCATTCTGAAGACCGGCCGCTTCGGGGGCTTTGTGCAGATCGGTGAATACAGCAAGGAAGACAAGAAAGAAGGAAAGCCTAAACCAAAAAGCGCGTCACTCCTCAAGGGCATGAACGTTGAATCTGTGACGTTTGAGCAAGCGCTTGCGTGTCTCTCTCTTCCGCGCGATGTGGGCGTGACAGAAGGTGGTGAAAAAATTGTCGCGGCTGTGGGACGTTTCGGTCCCTACCTCAAAGCCGGCGAAGTGAGCGCGAGCATCAAGGAACCCCTTGATCCCCTCTCGATCGACGAAGCAACGGCGCGCATCATCCTGAAAGAATCTGCCGAGCTCAAGAAAAAGATGCTCACACCCATTGCCGAGTTTGGAACCGATCCAACAAGCGGTGGTGAGATTATTCTCAAGCACGGACGTTTCGGTCCTTACCTCACCGACGGAACGACGAACGCGTCACTTGGCAAAAAACGTAACCCGGCAGAAGTCACCCGTGAGTCCGCGATCGAGATCCTGGAAAAGAAACGCGCACTCGAGGCCAAGAAAGGAAAATTCAAACCACACAAAAAATAAAACGGGCATTACCCGTTTTATGTTGTCTTCACTGCTTCCACAGGTTTTGGTGCTTCTGTCGCTTTTGAACCGGCGGCTGCAGCTGTGGCTGCGGCATCGACATCATCACCAAGTGCATCCGCTACATCTTTTCCAAGTTTCTCCTCAATAACTCTGCGACGTCTGGCTCTCGAGGCAGCATCGTCGATTTTTTTCTCGCACGTTGTTTCAGAAGCTCGATATTCTTTCAGAACCTTTTCCGCGAGCTTCCTGCGATCCTCCCTATTCTTTCTCAAATGTTCAGCAAGGGCCTTATCGATCCCAAGCGACTTGGCAAACGAATCAAGTAATGAGACTGCCGGGTTGACGATCCAACTCAATAGAGGAAATTTTTTGTCGATGAGCCTGTCTGCCAAGCTGTTCATCTTGTGTCCAATCCAATCCAGGGCGCGGGCGGTTGTAAACAGCACTGGACGACTGGTCTGATAGCCAAGATACCCGGCTACCACCAGAGACCCTCCCAACACTTGAAGTCCTCCCTTCCCGACTTTTTCGGCTCGCGACCCCACATCCTTTGAAAAATCAAACCATGTTTTTTTGTCTTCTTTTGGTTCTTCTGTGCGCGATGATCCTGATGCCATTGCTCGGGCTCGTGCCGCTTCAATCGCCACAGGGTCAACAGCATCTGACGAGCTTCTTGTTTCAGATGATGGAGCTGCTCCAGGTGAAGCCTCTGCTTCTGCGCGTCGAGAAGGAATGACTTCCTCTGGTGATCGATCTGATCCTCCCTCTGGGAGACGTCGTGGTTTTATTGCCATAACTATTCTAGTGAATTGCTCCAAATATAGCAGAAAATTTCTTCGCCGTCAACGGGATTTTCCCTTTACGAGGAGCCTCTGACAAGGTATCCTCAATTTTATGAGTGAAATTGTCCGCACCTACGGCGAGCTTGAACGACTCGTTGAAAAAACGTACAAGAATCCGGATCTCGAAACGCTTCGACGCGCTTTTGCGTTGGCGGACAAGGCGCACAAGGGTGAGGTGCGTCTCACCGGACATCCGGTCATTACGCATCCACTTGCCGTTTCGTATCGCCTCGCAGAAATGGGACTCCATCTCAATGTGGTCGTCGCGGGACTTTTGCATGATGTCGTTGAAGATTCTCCTGTCACCATTGAGGACCTTAAAACCCAATTTGGGGAAGATATCGCGGGTCTCGTCGAGGCCGTAACGAAACTCAAACACGGAATCAAGTATCGCGGGGCGGAACGCTACGCGGAAAACATGCGTAAGATGTTTTTAGCGATGGCAAGCGATGTCCGTGTCGTGTTTATGAAATTTGCCGATCGCCTCCACAACCTGGAAACGCTCTACGGTCAACCCAAGCACAAACAGGAACGCATCGCGCGTGAGTCGTTGGAAATTTATGCGCCGATCGCCGGACGCCTGGGGATGAGCGAGTTCAAGGGAGAGCTAGAGGATGGATCTTTCGCCTATCTCCACCCCAAAGAGTTTGAACGAATGAAGAACATCATGGACATTAAGGTTCGTGAAAAAGGAGCCTATGCCAGTCGCATTATTGATTCGGTTGAAAAGCTTTTAACCACAACCAGCATTGAGGACTTTCAAGTGCACGGGCGCATTAAACGTTTGTATAGCCTCTTCAAAAAGCTCAACAAGTATCAAGGAGACTTAAGCAAAATCTACGATCTCATTGCGGTGCGAATCATCGTCTCAGACGTGGAGGAGTGCTACATGGTTCTTGGGTTGTTGCATCAACATTGGCGGCCGGTTCCTGGGCGTATCAAGGACTACATCGCCCAACCCAAACCCAACGGCTATCAATCACTCCATACAACGGTCTTTACACAAAACGGCGAAATCGTGGAGTTTCAAATCAGGACACTTGAAATGCATGAGCTGGCCGAGTACGGTGTGGCCTCACACTGGCGATACAAGGAAGGATCCAGTAAACCCATGCGCAATACCCGCTGGATGGAAGAACTCGCTCAGATTCAAAAAGAACTCCAAAGCAAAAAAGACTTCATGGAACAACTGGAAGTCATGAAGATTGATGTATTTAAGGATCGCATTTTTGTCTTCACTCCAGAAGGAGACGTTATCGACTTGCCTGAAGGAGCGACGCCTGTGGACTTCGCCTATGCGATTCACACGGAAGTCGGCAACAAATGTACGGCGGCTCGTGTAAACGAAGTCATGCGCAATCTCGACACTCCTTTGCAATCAGGCGACATCGTCGAGGTCATCACAGACAAGAACCGACGCGGTCCTAACCCGGACTGGCTCAAATTCGCCAAGACTCGCCATGCGCGCAGCAAAATTAAAGATTCAACACGTCACACCGTCAAAGGATGGTTCGCCGAGGTTCTCAAAGGACGAGAGAAGGCAAAGAAATGATGTCTTAGAAAAGAATGCCGTACCCAATCGCAAGGATCGTCACATCTACCAAGATATGACTCAACCAACTCGTGATAAGCGAGTTGGTTTTTTGATAGAGCATGCACCAGCACATCCCGGCTACCGCTACACACAGACCAAAGAACATGGCGAGTGGCCAAGGCAAAAAAAGCCACAGAATAAGAACATGATGACTGGCAAAGGCGAGCGAACTCACAACCATGGCCGCACCTACAGGCATGAGTAGACGTAGGCCTCCAAACACGAACCAACGCCAATAGACCTCCTCAAACAAGGAATGGCCCAACGAAAGTATGACAGCGAATGGAATGTACCAATCCCAAATTCCGAACGTTCGAACGGTTACCTCAAGAGCCGGTGCGAGGGATTCAAAATAATCCTTAAAGAGAAGGAACACGAGGGCAATGACTACAGAGAATGCAGCTCCAGAAGAAAGTCCAAACAACCAGCGACCGCTTTTGGGATCAGCAAACGTCTTCGGGCGGAATCCTACAGCAAACCACAGCACCGGCCAGACGATCATCAAAATCTTCGTCGCAGGATAGAGCACCTCTGCAAGTCCTGGGAGAGCAAAGAAGTAAAGTGTCGCTCCCAACAACTGGAACAGAAGCATTGGAACGAGAATAATCCAGAGAAGGAACTTGGATGAAGAAAACGTTCGCATAGGAAAAACAGGCTTTCACCTGTTTTAAAATCCACTCAGTCGATCCAGAAGATCGATAAGTTCTTCTCGTGAGTAAAAGGCGATTGAAATACTTCCCTTGCCGCCCGCCTCCTTAATTTCAACTTTTGTTCCAAGAATCTCCCGTAGACGTTTTTCGTGAGCAAGGAGATTGGGATCTTTGCGTGAGACTTTCGATGAACTCTTCCGAGGATCACTCGTGACCCGAGCCTCTGCCTCACGCACGGTTACGCCACCATGAAGCATAGCTCCAAACAACGCTTCACGCTTCACCTCATTGGACTCAGCCAAGAGCGTGCGAGCATGCGACTTCGTGATCTTTCCGTCGCGCAGTGCGTGAAGCATCTCTTCTGGGAGTTCAAGAAGACGCAAGATGTTGGCCACGTTGGAGCGGCTCTTCCCTACCCGCTTACCGACTTCGTCTTGGGTGAGATTGAACTCGTCCATGAGCGCCTTGTAGGCGATCGCTTCTTCAAGCGCGTTGAGATCTTGGCGTTGGATATTTTCGATGAGAGCCAGTTCGAGCTTCTGCTGTTCATTCGCATCGCGCACGATCACAGGCACCGACTTGAGTCCCAGGGTTCGAGAGGCACGAAGGCGTCGTTCACCCGCGATGAGTTCGTACTTCCCGTCTGCGCGCGTCACAATGAGCGGCTGTAAAATGCCATGCTCTTTAATGCTGGCGATGAGATCCTCAAGCTCAGCCGGCGAAAAATGTTGGCGAGGCTGACGGGGATTTTCTACGATCTCATTCACGCCAACTTCAAGAACCTGTGTGCGAGCTTGTGGAATGATCTGTTCAGTGATGCTTTGCTTTTGTGGAATCAGGGAACCAAGCCCTCTTCCTAATGCAGAATGTGTCATAGCTAAATGCGACCTTCTTCACGTAACAAAAATTCTCGAGCGAGACGTTCGTACGCCTTGGCAGCTTTCGACGCCGGGTCATAACCCAAAATGGTTTTCCCAAAACTCGGGGCTTCGGCCAGACGAACCGAACGCGGGATGACGGAGCGGAAAATCTTATCAGGAAAGTATCGGTAGAGTTCTTCGAGAACTTCCTTGGAGAGTCGTGTGCGACCATCATACATTGTGATCACGGCTCCCATGACGTCCAAATCTGGTTTGATGTTGTCGCGCACGAGGTTCACGGTGTTGAGTAATTGCGAGAGACCTTCCAGGGCAAAATACTCGGCCTGAACCGGAATAAGCACCGAGTCAGCCGCGACAAGCCCGTTGATGGTCAGCATGCCAAGGCTGGGCGGGTTATCGATGAAGATGTAGTCGTAGTCATTGCGGACTTCTAGAAGCGCCTTGCGTAAGAAGTGTTCGCGTTCTTCCGCATTCACCAATTCCACACTTGCTCCCGCAAGAGCCTGAGTTGCTGGCAAGATACTCAATCCTTCGTGCGCGGTCGGATGAATCAAGTTACGCAAAGCATGAGAACCAACCAGTCCCTCGTAGACACCAGCGGGTAACGTCTTGTGATCAATACCAACACCAGACGTCGCATTGGCTTGAGGATCAAGATCGACAAGCAAGATGAACTTCCCCGCAGAAGCTAAAAACGCGGCTAAATTCAAAGCCGTCGTTGTTTTCCCCACACCTCCTTTCTGATTAACTACGGAAATAATATGCGCCATAAGGAGTGGAATCATTATACCTGATGCATGGAAAAAATACATCGAAAGAAGTATGCTGTCTGTATACTCTTATCTTTGTTCCTTATGGCAAAACAAATTAGTCCGTTCCTTAACATGCTTCGCGACTCCGTTGGTGGCGCGATCGCCGGTCTCATCGCGGGTCTCATCTTGGGAGTCGCGATTAAATATATCTCGATCATCATCCTACCGGATGTGTTTGAGGAGGGTCCACAAGTCATTGCTCCATTTTTAGGCATGGGTCTTGGAACCCTCGTCGGTGCTATTTTGGGCGGCTTCGCAGGGTTGAAGAATGAATAATTCGAGAGACCGATTGCTGGACAGCCCAGGATGTTTTTGATATTGTTTCGTCGCCCATTCATAGAAGGAGGTTTGCCGCGGTGGCGGAATTGGTAGACGCGCAGGACTCAAAATCCTGTATGGGCAACCATGTGAGGGTTCGATTCCCTCCCGCGGCACCACAATGAAATTTGTTAAATTGGATGAGATGCGCCGCTCTGGAGGTCGGAAATCTCGCAAGACGTAGGTAAATCCTACGACGAGCGAGTTTCCGACTGAAGAGCAAGCAGCTCGCCAATTTTACAAATTTCACATGGCTGGGTAGCTCAGTTGGTTAGAGCGTGGGACTCATAAGCCCGAGGTCGTGGGTTCAACTCCCACCCCAGCTACCAAAAAAGACGGTCTCATCAGACGGTCTTTTTTGTTCTCCCGTTTCTGTAGTCATTCAGCAACTTGTCACCATTAATTATTCAGCTCCATGTCCTCAAGAGGGAGATGAGTCAGATGTAATATGGCGTGGATTGTAGGCTGAGGTAGCCGCAGGCTTCAGCCTGCGTGATCGTCAGT
>JACQSF010000010.1 GCA_016206085.1 Candidatus Uhrbacteria bacterium | reverse complement strand
GGGTACCTCGCGAACATTCCTGAAAGAGACCAATCTTCGACCGCGACAACCTCCACTTCTTCCCCCCATAATTCCAATCCGCTTTCCGAGGAACAGAATAGTATTCACTCATAGTACGGGATCGTTTCTTTGTTTTTAACTTCGTCACTCTTGGCATTATTTTATCGTTCTTCCTGCTTCATCTCAGTAACAATAGAAAGAAAAACACCTTTGACGGAACTATCGATTCTTAATTTAGTGTCCGACGAGTGATACCAAAAGCAATTATATTTTTCATCAATTTCAAGTTGGGCTCCTTTTTTAATATAGACATAATTTCCGAAACCACCAGAGTAGCTCATGAAAAGATTCACATTTTGATCAATCCGCTCTGATGCAGCACCGAAGGATTCTTTATCTATGGATACATTGGTTTCGTAAGTAATCAGATTTTCTTTTTCAGCTAGCAGATACATCAGGATTCCACCTTCATTACCCATAGCTCCCGTTGGGGAAATTTCACAATAAATCACTTCATCAAAATCGATGGAATCTAAATTTTCAGCTGTAATGATTACACTTTCTGGAAAAACTATCGATTTTTCTAATGTTCCTCTATACAAGTACATAAAACTGTTTAACGTTTCCTTGCTTCGTAATAAGCGCATCCTCGTAATCATAGATCAATGTAATCTCTTAGTACTCCGTGTACTTCTTACTCTCCCCCTTCACCTTCTCAACCGGATACTTCTTGGCGCTCTTCTCGAGCTTGTGCAGGAACGCTGCTTTGATGTCGATGTTGAAGTCGTACGCCATGGCGAGGATCCAGAACAGAACATCAGAGAGTTCGTCAGCGAGGTCTTCTTGTTTGGCACCGCTCTTCATCGCCGCCATCTGCTCGTCGGTTTTCCATTGGAAAAGCTCGGCCACTTCTGCGGATTCCAGCGTGAGCGAGATCGCGCAGTCTTTTGGTTTGTGGAACTGTTTCCAGTCGCGTTCCTCAATAAACTGCTGGATGGCTTGGGTCAGTTGTTCAAAGTCGGTCATAGAAGTTTTATTCTATCTCTTTTGGTTTCATCACTGTGTCTGCTCCAAAAACTTCTTGATGATGAAGGTGGCTTTATCCTCTCGACCGATGATTAGCACGGGAAGAGCGGCCAGCACGGATGCGTTGTGTGTGGGGAGAAGCTCCACCCCGCCTTTGGCATACTCTGCGAGATTTGTAAGAAACTCATCAAACCATGAAGGTGTGACGGTTAACACACCCTCAAAGTCAACCTGAATCGGTTCATCGGCATTGAGTGTAGGTCGAATGGCATTGAACGCTTCCAGGCCTGCGGGCCGCGAAACTAATACTTCTCCAAATTTTTTCAAGTGGATCGTGTGCATACTTCAAACATTAAAAGATAATAACCGCATAGGTACCCCGAATATTTTCTGCCCCCATTTTTGTCTCTATTGAATCTCCCTGCCTCGTTTTTTTTATCTCTGCTAAACCGGAACGAAACAACAGACCTATCGGATTTAGTTCGACAATACGACGCACCACCTTCAATCCGTTCCCTCGTTTTTCAGGACTTCTCCCAGACACAATCTCTGTAAACGCCATTTGTAGTGCTTCAACGTCAGATGCAATTGTGGGACGGACACGGGAGAGGGTTTTTCGGATACCTTGCCCTCTGTCGGCAAGCACAATGAGACGTTTATCGATGTCGTACGCAAAAAAGATTCCAGGAACATCGGGCCAGTTCCCGACGTTGTGCATGAACGAGTTATCACCAATCTCACCGGCGATTGATGTGAGTAGCGATGCCATGCGTTCGCCCACACGATCCGTCTTCGCCAGCAATAAACCCATCGTTTCCAGGCGGCCCGCAAATCGATCCTGTCGTTCACAATAAAACTCGTCTTGAATTTGCGGCGGGTGCCCACTTGCGGCCCATGCCCATCCGATTTTCTCTGGATCAAATCCAAAACGCTCAAGGTCTTTCAAAAGATAGTATCGCTGTCCCCCAGGGCTCCGTTGTGGAACAAGTTTCCCTGTCTTTTCCCAGTTACGAAGCGTTTGGGCTGAGACACCCAACACGTCAGCCGCTTCTCCAATACGAACTTTTTCATCATTCATACTTTATAAGTTTAGCCGAAAAACTTATAAAAGTCAAGCTTGCTTTATAAGTTTAATAGGAAAACCTACAATATGCGGCATCTAAATTCCCAATATCCTCTCCAACTCCCCTTTCACAATCGTGAAAAAGACCCTTTAATCATCTATTTTCACGATGATGCAAGAACCTCATCCAGCAACTCTGGAAACGCATCCGTCCCTATGGAGTCCATCAAGTAAGTGCGCTCGCTCAAGTCCATCAGCGATTCTTCGTCACCTGGACATCCATACACCACAAGGCAATTTTTTTGGTGATTCATATGGAGGTATCTTAGGGTTCTTATTGACTAGCGTCAGAGGCTCGTGGGGCTTACAGCCCCACGCCCTGTCTTACTTTCTTTGAGCAAAGAAAGTAAGCAAAGAAACCGGTCGCCCGGTCTCGCTTTGCCGGGCTCGTTGCGGCACGCCATGCCTCGGCTGTGGAACGGCGCTAGCCGGCGTCGCCTCGCTTACGACTGCCTCGTCGGCTTGCCGGCGTCGCTGGAACCATCCTCGCCGTCCAGCTCCAAAGTCGCAGGACCGGCATGGCTTAGCCGCACGAGCTCCGGCAGTCTCGACAGGGCGACGTACTATCTCAATCTCGACGCGAGGAAAACTTCTGGGTCCAGGAGGTGTGTGATGTCTTGTCTCTCTTCATTGATCGCGTGCAACATCACAGGTTCGTTCACGCCAATGGCATACGCTACCGAGATGAGGCACTCTCTCGCGTGTCCTTGACACACAAGATCGACGGCCACTTCGCGGGCTTTGTGTGTAGCTGAGCGATCAACTTTGGAATTGTCTTTACCGTGTGTGGATCCACCGCCCCCTGGCAGGATTCCGCCGTAGCCATCGACCGCGAGCTTGCGACCGGTGAGACCCGAGTCCGCGTGGAAGCCCCCGATGGACCAGGCACCGGCGGGGTTAACAAGAATACGAGGCTGCATAACCACCCCCAACCCCTCCTTAAAAAGGAGGGGTGTAATTCGCCTTTCAATCTCAGATCTCACCTCCTCGAGACTCACACTCTCGTCATGTTGCGTGCTCACGACGATTACTTCGGGTGCGCCGTCGCGGATGGTCACTTGGCTCTTGCCATCGCTCCTGAGCCACGGCACTTCACCGGACTCCCGCAATTCTTCAAGACGACTCGTGAGTCCACGCGCGAGGTCAACTCCAAGCGGCAAGTGACTCGCCGTGTCTGCAGTCGCGTATCCGTACATGATTCCCTGATCGCCCGCCCCTCCATCGCTCACCGCCGCACCAATCTGTGGCGACTGCTGATTCATATGTAAACGGAACTCGACTGGGTCATAGCCGACAGACTGCAGAACCTCACGTGCGAGCGCCTCATAGTCGACCGTCGAGCTCGTCGTCACTTCCCCCCCAATCGTCACGACCCCTTTGCACCCAAACACTTCGACAGCGACGCGCGCTGTTGGATCCTGACTGGTGATCTCATGCAAAATGCAATCCGCGATCTGATCACACACACGATCCGGATGCCCCTTTGTGACAGACTCAACCGTATAGATACGTGGCAATAGACTCATATAAAAAATCTCTTCCCATCGGAAAGAGTGATTACAAATTATCTTTCCCTTGGCAGGGTTGGATGTCGCACCTTATCGAATCGACAGGTTGCGGGTGGGTCATCGAGCCAAAACTCTCACCACACTCTTGATAGTCTTTAATTGTAGTCACAAGATACACGACGATCGTGAAAATGAAAAGCTCCGACGTCGTCGAGCTTGGTGTCGACATGCGTCGGAGCCGTGGGCCAGCCGAGCTGGCCGAAGAGGCGGGAGGTCGCCGCGGGCGCCTAGCGGCGGGCGCCCTTCTTCCCGCCCTTGCTGTCGTCCGCCTTCTTCTTCTGGCCGCCGCCCGTGGAGAGGTGGCCGCGGAACTCGCGCCCACCGCCCTTGCCGTGGCCGGTGTTCTCCTTGTGCAGGTCCATGTTCTTGGAGTGGGGCGTGCGGTACTTGCAGTTGCGCTCGGGGCAGGCGTGCATCGGTAGGTTCTCCGTCGAATGGGTGATGTCTGGCGGTTTTTTATACCGCAAAGACGCCACATCATGCCATATTATTGGCATTTCGTCAACCCCCACCACGCTAAAACCAAAAAAATGGCCTGAAATAGTGTTAAAATCGCGAGCATTTTAACAGTCTTGGTCAATATAACTTTGCACGATGAGCATGGCAGCAAGCGCGTCTTCATCCGCCTGGGCATTAAATTCTTGTTGGAGACGAACACTCTCAACGCTGGTAAAAGATTCGTCTTCTTCCGCGACGGGAACCGGGGCGGCGTGCGCGAGTGTGGCGATAAACTTCCTTGTCTTTTCTAATTGTACACTCGAGTGATTGCCTTGCGGGAGCGGAACGCCCACGACAACGCGATCGATATCTTCTTCCTCCATTCGACGAACGAGCGCCTCGATCGTAACATCGCCCTCGTTTCTAATCACTTCAAGAGGCACGGCCACGTGCGCAGTGGAATCTCCAAACGCTAAGCCGATTTTTTTATCACCGTAATCGATCCCAAGAATTCTCATACAGAAACGAATTTCATTCCTCGGATTGCCTTGAAATCCCTCACGTTCTGGGTCAATAAAGCCATGCCATACTCCAGAGCCGTCGCCGCAATGAGAAGGTCAGCGCGTCCTCGACGATACGTCCGAGCCAGTTCGCCTGCCCGCTTAGCTGTACCTTCCAAAATAGGAATGGGAGGATACGTCACCAACACGGAAGAAATCGTCTCCAGCTCGTCTTCCCCCAAACCTGGAAGGGCAAACAACTCCATGACAGTCACCACCGAAACACGTCCCTCTCGCGACTTCAAAAGAACGGACGGGTCAAGTCGTCCGTTCAAAAAACCGATCACGATATTGGTATCCAATAAAACAATCACACGCCAAACAATCGTTTCCGAACTTGTTCAACCGTTTTCTTAGAAATAGGGGCGTTCTTCCGCAGTCCATGAAGCTTCTCCCATCCTTGTTTATCCACTCGCTTTGCTGACACCAAATTCTGCGTAGGAGAACCGTACCGTTCTAACGAGCGTAGGCGTCGTTCTAATCGACCGATTTTTTGCCCGAGAGTTTTTATCGTCATACAAAATACTTTTACCACTTTCCAAGTAGCGTTGCAAACGCTAAGCCTATTTTTTTATCACCGTAATCGATCCCGAGAATTCTCATACAGGTAACGGTGTGAGGATCTCTGCGCCAGCTTCTTTGGTGATCGCAATCGTGACTTCAAAGTGTGACCCAAGCGATCCATCGCTCATCACTATTGACCAACCATCTTGTGCTGTATCCACGTGATAATCACCACCCAGCCCCAACATAGGCTCAAGCGCCAAACACATATTGTCTTCAATCATAACTTTTGGATAACGATCAGAAACGTAATTCGGAACATGCGGAGCCTCGTGAACCTGATGCCCAACGCCGTGACCAACGAGGGCTCGGACAATGCCATAGCCATGCGGCTTGACATACTCTTCAATCGCCCGCGAGATGTCTTTGATCTCGTTTCCAACTTTCGCTGCGGCGACTCCTGCTATAAGTGAGGCTCTTGTCACATCGATAAGTTTTCGAGCTTCAGGAGTGACCTTCCCAACCGGCACGGTCACGGCCATGTCCGTGCACAACCCTTCAAACCAACATCCAATGTCGAACCCGACAATGTCGCCCTCCTTGAGTTTAAGATCGCGGTTTCCCAAGCCATGCACAACTTCCTCATTCACCGAGATACAAATCGTGCTCGGAAAGGGTGTGTCCTTCGGACTGGGTTGGTACCCTTTAAACGACGGTTTCCCCCCGCCCTCCAGGATCACTCGCTCGCCAATCACATCCAGCTCGTACAAGATCACGCCAGGAGCAACCGCATCCACCGCGCTCTTTAGGGCACGAGAAAGCAACGCGCCCCCACGTCGCATCGAATCAATTTCTTTGTCTGTTTTTGTGAGGGACATATTCTGGTAGGTTCAGGCTTCCGCCTGGGTGCAGCCCAGGCTAAAGCCCGGGGCTACCTCAATGCATGAAGAATCTTCTCAAATACTTCATCAACAGATCCAACGCCATCAACGTGTTTCACACGCGACCCATATTTTACGATAACCGGCGTGGTATCTTTTTCATAAATCTCCAAACGTCGACTGATCGCCTCAGGTGTATCGTCATCACGCTGAAACCACTTCCCTCCACAGACACAAGGATCATCCGGTTTGAGACCATCGGCCATCGCCCCAACTTTTCCACATCCACGACACGTAAGTCGACCCCCAAGCCGCTTCAAAGACTCCTCGCGCGGAACATCAATCACGATCACGTGTGTAGGTGTATCAAAATCAAACGCCGCGTACTGGGAGAGATTGCGTGGATAACCGTCCAGGACGTAGCCCTTGTGTGTGTCTGGTTTGACGAGACGGCGCTTGAGCATCTGTGCTGCATCTTCATCGCTCACTAAATTTCCTCGTTTCAAGATTCCCTCAAACTTCGCACCCAGGTCTGATCCGCTGGCGATTTCGTCGCGCAGAAGTTGTCCCATCCCAAACGCCGGAATTCCAAGTTGAGCAGAAAGTTTTTCTGCTTGTGTCCCTTTCCCGCTCCCCTGTGAACCCATGAGTAGTATCTTGTACATCACGCTGCGTAGTTTAGCAAATCAAAAAACTGCCCGCTAGGGGCAGCTTTTTACACTTCGTATTCTCGCATCGTAAGTTGAGACTCGATCTGTTTTACCGCGTCGATAATCACCGCAACAATAATAAGCACGGACGTTCCTCCGATAACGAGATTTGCGTTACCGGTCGCTTGCTGCATGAGAACAGGCAAAACAGCAATCAAGGAAAGGAACAGAGCCCCCGTGAACAATAGACGGTTGACGACCCAACCAAGATACTGTGCCGTCTGCTTCCCTGGACGGATGCCAGGGATGAACCCTCCCTGTTTTTGAATATTCTCCGCCACTTGGTCAGGATGGAATATCACAGACGTATAGAAGTAGGCAAAGACAAAAACAAGAATAAAATAGGTAATGCCATACACGGTCTGATTCTGAAAAGTTTGAAGAGTCCATGTTGCCACGTTTCGGAGAAACTCCGTTTTTGCATTGACAAAAAACTGCGCAAGGACGGTTGGGAACAAGACTATCGAGATAGCGAAAATGATTGGAATCACGCCTCCCATATTGAGACGCAATGGAATGTGTGACGAAACGGCTCCAGAAAGACGGGAACCCTGCACCGCACGGGCATACTGCACGGGAATGTTGCGCTGAGCCTCGTTCATGACCACGATGGACACAACCGTGACAATCACCACCGCCACAAACACCACCATTGAAACCAATTGACTGGAGTCATACACAGAAAGAGACTGACTCAAGAAGGTTGGCAGCCCTGCCACGATCCCCGCAAGAATAAGGATGGAGATGCCATTTCCGACGTTTTTTTCAGAAATAAGTTCTCCGATCCACATCAAGAACAGCGTACCAGCCGTCAGACTCACGATGGCAAAAACTAGTGTCCCCACTCCGGCTGTCGTGAATACCTGTCCCCCCTGCTGGGTGAGCAGGAGGATCAATCCGTAGGCTTGGATAAACGAGAGGGGAACGGTCGCAAGTCGGGTCCACTGGGTGATCTTCTGGCGTCCTTGTTCTTCTTTTTGCATCTCTTCAATCGAAGGCACGATCATGCCCAACAGCTGAAAAATGATCGATGAGGTGATGTAGGGCATAACGCCCATGGCAACGACGGAGAAACTCTCAAGCGTCCCACCTGAAAAAATATTTAAAAGCCCAAAAAATTGGTTGTTGCCGCCAAAAATGTTTTGAAGAGCTGTCGCGTCAACTCCCGGAACCGGAATATGCGCCGCGAGACGAAAGATAATAAGCATCGCCACAATGAAAAGGACGCTGTTACGAACGTCTTTCGTTTTCCAGATACGAAGGAGCGTATTCATAGGGCAAGGTTAACGTTGAACAACGGTTCCGCCGGCTTTTTCAATCTTTTCCTTGGCCGTGGCGGACACATGACAATCTGTGAGGGTAATCGCTATGGCGATGTTTCCTCCAGCAAGAATCTTCACAGGCAAAGTCGTGGATCCAACAAGGCCTTTCTTCAACAGAATCTCTGGAGAAACTTTGGCTCCAGCCGAAAACTGTTTAGAAATAGCTCCAAGGTTTACCACCTGTGCCTCTGGACGGTTACTCTTAAACCCGCGGGCTTTTGGCGTGGCAAGCATCACTTGTCGAATCCCGAGTTTCTGCAAACCCGAGACACCAGAACGGGCGCTCTGTCCTTTTACTCCGCGACCTGAATACGTGCCCTTGGAACCAAGTCCACGACCCACGCGTTTCTTCCCCTTGGTTGCACCTTTTTGCGGTTGAATGGAATGAAGTGAAAGAGACATATTAGACGTTTTCAGTTACGGGTTGTGGTTCGAGGATTTTAGGTTCAGCAGGAGGAGCTTGGACGACCTCCACTGTGCGTAACTGCTTGATGGCCTCCAATGTCGCTTTCGCGATGTTGATCTTGTTGCTGGAGTTGAGAATCTTAGAAACAGCATTCGGCACTCCGGCAAACTCTAAAACCATGCGAACCGCGCCACCGGCTTTGAGTCCGGTTCCTTTTGGTGCTGACTTTAAGAGCACGATCGCTGATCCAAACTTGACCAACACCGCATGAGGAATGGTGCCCTCCACAAGGGGAACGGTGAGTACATGCTTCTTCGCTTGTTTATAGGCTTTCTCAATGGCAACTTGTACGTCTCCTCCTTTGGCAATGCCCATGCCGACCTTGCCCTTCTTATCCCCAATCACAAGCGCGCAACGGAATGACATGCGTTTTCCTCCAGCCGTCACACGCGTGACACGCGCGAGATCTAATATTTTCTGCTCAAACTCGCGCGGAGCACGCTCGTCACGTTTCCCGCGTCCGCGCCCTCGGCCACGTCGTTGAGATTGATCTTCTGTGCGACCTCGACCACTTGGACGTTTTGGTTGTACACGTTTTTCATCTACCATATTAGATGGTTAATCCTGATCCTCGAGCACCCTCAGCCAGCGCGGCGATGCGTCCATGATATCGATAGGCTCCGCGATCAAAGACGGCTTGGGTAATACCCAACGTCTGTGCCTTCTTGCCGATCAGCTCTCCGACCTGCTTGGCGACCTCAAGAGGTTTCCCCTTTTGTGAGACATCCTTGTCGCAAGCACAAGCCAGCGTCGTCCCAGTATCATCATTGATAAGCTGGACGTAGACGTGCTTGAGACTTCGCTTAATGCTCAATCGCGGACACTGCGCCGAGCCGTGAAGACGAGCGCGTGTGCGCCTGGCACGTAAACGTGCGTGTTGATGCTTTTTCATGATGGCAAGACTCATACTATTCACCTGCTTTTTGAGCCTTTCCAGCCTTTCGACGGATTGTCTCTTCAGCGTATTTAATCCCTTTTCCTTTATAGGGTTCCGGTTTACGAATCTTCCGTAGGGTGTCTGCAAATGATCCCACAAGATGCTTATCCGCACCGGAGATGGTCATCACATTTGCCTCCACCTGCGCGTTGAGGCCTGTGGGAAGCTCGACACGAACATCATGAGAAAACCCAACGTTCAACACGAGCATTCGACCCTGTAAGTTTACACGATACCCAACCCCGTTGATCTCAAGTTTCTTCTGAAATCCTTGGGTTACCCCCTCAATCATATTCGCCACCAAGGCTCGAGCCGTTCCCCACTGGGCGCGCTCAAACTTTTCGTCTTCTTGTCTGACGGCAAACTGAACTTCCTGACCCGCATCTGTTTGAGAGAGGGTGACCATGACGGTTGCGTTGAGCTCTTGCATAAGCTCACCCTTAGGACCCTTCACCTTGACGGTCTGACCGTTCACGATGACATCAACTCCCGAAGGGATCTGAATAGCTTTCTTTCCGACTCGAGACATAGTGGTTATGAAATTTCACAGAGGACTTCTCCTCCCAAGTGGCGCGAGCGCGCTTCCTTGTTGGTCATCAACCCGTTTGGCGTAGACACAATCGCCATGCCGATATTGGAGAGCACGATCGGAAGTTCGGTAGACTTCGCATACACACGTGCCCCTGGCCGACTCACGCGACGCATCTCGTGAATCTTTGGTTGATTGTGCTCATACCTCAATTCCACGCGAATCATGGGAAACTTTGCTTCTGTCACCTGAACCGCACTGGTAACATAGCCTTCTTTCTCCATGATCTTTGCGATGGCAAACTTCAGGTTGGAGTATGGCAAAACGACTTCAGGCTTGCGAACAGCCTGAGCGTTACGGATACGCGTCAACATGTCAGAAATTGGATCAGTCATCATATTACCAGCTTGATTTTCTTACTCCTGGAATCTCCCCTCGATTGGCCAATTCTCGGAAACAAATACGACAGAGTCCGAAGACTCGCATATAGCCACGATTTCGTCCACAACGCCAACAGCGATGCACCACTCGAGTGGAGAATTTCGCACGTCGTTTTGATTTTGCGATTTGGTTTTCTGTGGCCATAGGTTATGCGTCTTTTTTGAGAGGAAGACCCAGATGCGTCAGAAGCGCTTTCGCCTCTTGGTTGGTCTTGGCGGAAGTGGCGATGGTGACCTGGAGTCCATGAATGAGCTCGATTTCGTCGCTGCGGATTTCTGGAAAGGCAATGTGTTCTTTGAAACCAATCGAGTAATTTCCCTGTCCATCAAACGCCTTATCCGAGAGACCGCGAAAGTCACGCACGCGCGGAAGGGAAATCTTGATGAGTTTCTCAAGGAAGTCCCACATACGCTTACCGCGCAACGTTACTTTGAGGCCAACAACCATCCCTTGTCGAATCTTGAACGTTGAGATGGATTTGCGCGCCTTGGTCGTCACGGCTTTTTGTCCCGAGATTCGCGCGAGAGTTTTCTCGACCGTTTCGATGTGCTTAGCGTCCTTGATCCCGGCATTTAATCCAACGTTAAGCGTCACCGACTTGACGGTCACAACCGCATGGATATTTTTGTACCCGAACTCCGTCTGGAGTTTTGGAATGACTTCTGTTTTGTAAAACGATTGAAACGCCATACGCTTATTCAATATCTTCCGTTTGTCCCTTAGAACGGATCACGCGAATCTTACGCATCTTTCCATCTTTCTCAATCCGTTTGTATCCAATCCGACCAACGTTCCCGGACTTGGAAGAAACGACCTGAAGATTGGATGTGTGGATTGGACTAGGAAACTGGATCTTCTGTCCGACACGATTTGCCTGCTTGCGCAAATGTTTGGTGAGAAGATTCACTCCTTCGACCACAGCTCGGTTAAGCTTGGGAAATACCTGAAGCACGTTTCCCTCTTTCCCTTTATCTTTTCCCGCCATGACGCGGACTTTGTCGCCTGTTTTGATATGCATAGAATTACAACACCTCTGGAGCGAGGGAAACGATCTTGATAAATCCAAGCCCCCGCAATTCTCGGGCAACGGGTCCAAAAATACGAGTGCCTTTTGGCTCCCTGGACTTCTTGTCGATGATCACAGCCGCATTCTCATCAAAACGAATATAGGTTCCATCTTTGCGTCGTGTTTCCTTGCGGGCACGAACGATGACCGCTGTCACGATGTCACTTTTCTTCACGTTGCCATGGGGAATCGCTTCCTTCACAGCCGCGGTCACCAAATCCCCAATAACGGCATAGCGCTTTTGGTATCCTCCCAGCACGCGAATAACTTGGAGTTTCTTGGCTCCCGTGTTATCCGCGACTTTGAGCATTGTTCGAAGTTGAACCATACGTTTGGATTAACGTTGAGCAAGGATACGCCAACGCGTTGTCTTGGAATACGGTCGGCTTGCCTGGAACACCACCACATCGCCAAGCGTGTGCCCATTGTGTTCATCATGCACATGATATTTTTTGCTCTGAACGTACCGCTTCCCATATTTAGGATGCACCACCGTACGATCCACGCGCACGACAAGTGTCTTGTCCATCTTCGTTGAGACGACTTCTCCTTTAAGGATTCGTTGTATTGTGTGTGTGGTCATACGTTACGTGGTCTTGTCCGTGTCCTTTTTCCCTTGAACAAGGAGGGTTTTTATCCGCGCGATCGTTCGTTTGAGTTCACGAATTTCTCGAACATCTTTGAGCTGACTTGAGGACACATGGAAGCGCAATTCTTGAAGTCGGATCTGTGCCTCTTCCATCTCACGCACAAGTGCTTCTGTATTCTTCGCACGAAGGGTTTGAACATCCATATTAGGTCACGTCACGAGAAACGATCTTAAACTTCACGGGAAGCTTGTGCGCGGCAAGCGTGAGTGCCTCTCGGGCAAGGGTCTCTTCTACCCCTCCCATTTCAAACAAAACGGTTCCTGGCCTGACAACCGCAACATAGTGATCCACGGCTCCCTTTCCCTTCCCCATCGGCATTTCGGATCCCTTGGAAGTCACCGGTTTGTCTGGAAACACGCGGATCCAAATTTTTCCACCTCGCTTAATCGCCCGTGTCATGGCGCGACGAGCCGCCTCAATCTGTCGTGAAGTGACCCACGCACCCGTTATCGCTTTAATACCGTGGCTCCCGAACGCAACACTCGTCTTGGTGGTTGCCAGACGCTTCCCTCGTGCACGACCCTTGTGCCACTTACGGTGTTTAACTTTTTTCGGAATCAACATAGATCCTATTGGTCAGACAACTTATTCACCAAAGACTTCACCCCGATTGATCCAGACCTTCACTCCGATGGCTCCCCAAATGGTACGGGCAGGCACAGAAGCAAAGTCGATATCAGAACGAAGGTTGTGAAGCGGAATCTTTCCTTGAGCGATGGTCTCACGTCGAGCAATGTCCGCTCCATTCAAGCGTCCGGAGATCCGAATCTTCACTCCTTGAGCTCCGGCCTTAAACGCGCGTTCAATCGCCATCTTCATCACACGACGAAATGGCATGCGCTTCTCAATATCAGCGGCAATTTGCTGAGCAATCACCTGTGAGCAAAGGGATGGTTTCTGGATTTCCTTCACGTTGATACTCATCTTCACGCGTCGACCGCGAAAAAATTCCTTCTTCAGTTTCTGTGTAAGATCTTCAATTCCTGCCCCGCCACGACCGATAATGACCCCAGGCTTCGCACAATGAATGTTGATCTTCACCTCTTGGCGAGCGCGCTCAATCTCCATGCGATCCACAAGGGATTCCTTAAGCGCTTTGCGCAAGAAGTCGCGAATCTCGACGTCCTCTTTGAGCTGAGAGCGGAAGCCCTTCTTTGCGGTAAACCAAACTCCATCCCATGTACGGATGACTCCGAGTCGGAAAATATTTGGATGTACTTTCTGTCCCATAGAGTGGGTTAGAGATTGGATGATTTACTCTTTGCTCTCTCACGAGGTCCAAGCGTGAGGGAAATGTGGGTGGTGCGCTTGCGGATTGGAGCGGCTCGACCAAACGCCCGAGCACGCCATCGTCCCAAGACGGGACCTCCGTCCGCTGTCACGCTCTTCACGCACATCTTGGAAACATCAAGACTGAAGTTGTGTGAGGCGTTCGCGACGGCGGACTCGAGGACTTTCAACACCGGTTCGGCCGCGGCCTTCTTCATGACGTGGAGCTGGGCACGAGCCTGAGCAACTCCCATGCCTCGAATCACATCAATCACAAGCCGCACCTTACGAGGTGACATGCGAATGTACCGTGCTGTGGCTTTAACTTCCATAGGGTGTTACTTTTTCGTCGCGGAAGCGGCGGTGGAATCTTCGCCTTCGGCCTTCTTCACCGTTCCGCCGTGTCGGATAAATTTTCGCGTAGCCGCAAATTCCCCTAACTTGTGGCCGACCATATTTTCAACAACGCGCACCGGAATAAAATCTCTTCCGTTATGCACAGCGAAAACGAATCCCACCATTTCCGGTGTGATCGTCGAGGAACGAGCCCATGTTTTGATGGGAGTTCCTTCTCCTGGCTTGCGCGCAGCAATCTTCTTGAGAAGTTTAGGATGGACGTACGGTCCTTTTTTGAGGCTTCGTGACATAGATTATTTACCGCCGACAAACCGTCCTCTCTTGCGACGTTGAATGATGAGTCTGGTTGACGCCTTCTTTCTGCGTGTCTTTACTCCCAAGGCAGGTTTTCCGGTTGGCGTCTTTGGATGCTTAAGACCGATTGAGTTACGCGCTTCTCCCCCTCCGTGCGGGTGATCCACTGGGTTCATCGCCTTTCCGCGAACCGACGGACGAAATCCGCGGTGTCGGGTGCGACCAGCCTTTCCCCATCGAATCAATCGACGATCTGGATTGCTTGCGTGACCCACTGTTGCCATGCATTCCTTTGGCACCATACGAACCTCACCGGATGGAAGACGCAACGTGGCGTACGGACCTTCAACGGCCATGAGCTGGGCAAACGCCCCAGCGCCACGAACGATCTGTCCTCCTTTACCTGGATTGAGTTCGATGTTGTACACCTCCATGCCGATGGGAATATGCTCGAGCTTAAATCGGTTTCCTGTTTGGATTTCTCCACGATTCTGTGAAGAAACAATGCGTGAGCCGACGCTCAATCCACTTGGAGCCACAATATAACGCTTCTCTCCATCCTGATAGTGAAGCAAGGCCAATCGAGCGCCACGATTTGGATCATATTCAATAGCCGCAATGGTGGCGGGTACATCAAATTTGTCACACGTAAAATCCACCAGACGGATGCGGCGTCGAGCTCCCCCCCCGCGATGACGCACGGTGATCTTGCCGCTGTTCGCGCGACCGGCGTTTCGTTTGCGACTGACGGTCAGGTTCTTTTCTGGTGACGTTTTTGTGATGTCCGCAAAATCATCTACGCTTGAGATGCGTCGACCAGCTGATGTTGGATTGTATGTTTTGACTCCCATAGGTTAAACCCCTTCATGAACATTCAACGTTTGTCCAACAGGCAACGTGATAATCGCTTTCTTCCAATGAGAACGTGTTCCTTCTTTGCGACCAAAACGAACCTTCTTGCCACGAACATTCAAGATATTGATCGAAAGAGGAGAAACGCCATACATAGATTTAATGGCTGCGCGAACTTCCACACGGTTGGCATTCTTACGCACAATAAAGACATACTGGTTTGCTCCTGCAAGATTGGCTGCCTTCTCAGAAATCAACGGTTGAACAATCACCTTGGACGTATCCACTGAACGCCCCGGACCGACGTTCGTCGAAAACGCCTCCACAGGCTTATGCGTTTGTGGGACTACTGGTGATGTGAGATGTTTCTTTCGGGTAAAAAATCCCATACGGTTAGCTTCGCTTATACATCTGCGTTACCAGAGCAACGGCAGGTTGGGTCATCAATACATACTCGTAACTCAACAGATCGACAACATTGAGGGCATTAGCTGGAAGTGTTGAAATATTCGGAATATTCCGTGCGGCCCGACTCACCAACTTATTCTCCGGTGTCGTGATAATCAATGTTTTCCTGCCAGCCGTTGGGAGACGACCAAGCGTGTGAACCAGATCCTTGGTCTTGCCTTCCCCATGCAAATGTTCAACCGCAATAAATTTCTCGCTGGCAAGCTTATCGCTCAACACCATCGCCAACGCCTTACGGCGTGCTTGCTTATTCATCTTTACGGCAAAGTTACGATCACAACGTGGTCCGAATGTAATACCTCCGCCTGCCCAAATCGGTGAGCGTCGCGATCCATGACGTGCCCGACCTGTTCCCTTTTGCTTCCATGGCTTCTTGGTTGTTCCTGCTACATCTGCGCGGGTCTTGGTGTGCGCGATAGCAGAACGAGCACTTGCTGTTTGAGCAACAATCGCTTCATGCACGAGGGCAGGATTGACCTTTACCCCAAAGAGACTGTCTTCTAGAGTCAGTTCACCCTTCTTGGTTCCGTCAATTGAATAGAGTGTTACGCGTGCCATACGGTATCGCCACTACGGGCCTTAATCATCACTAACCCTCCCCGTGGACCTGGAACAGCACCCTTAATCGCGATGATACTGGTCTGAAGGTCTGTTGAAACAACTTCGAGATTTTTCACCGTTACACGCTGTGCTCCCATTCGACCAGACATGCGCTTCCCCTTAATCACCTTTCCTTGACGCTGTGAGGCATTAGATCCTGGCATGCGCTCCTGATCTTTGGTTCCGTGGGTCGCATTCTTTCCATGGAAATGATAACGCTTCATGACGCCGGCATATCCACGACCCTTCGAGAGACCGATCACATCCACATGGGTTCCTGGTACAAACACCTCAACCGTAACGGTATCACCGCGTTTCACGTCCGTCCTATCTACACGAAATTCTCGTATCGTCTTGGTCTGGGGAAGATCCTTCAGGTGTCCCGCTTGGGGCTTTGAAAGATCCGTTTTCACCTCACTGCCAAGTTGAACCGCCACATAGCCGTCACGTTCCGTATCACGCACCTGTGTAACCGTATTTGGTTCAGCTTTAATCAACGTGACCGGTACCACGGTTCCGTCTTCCTTAAACTGCTGAGTCATTTCAATTTTTCGTCCAATAATGAAAGACATATTTTCGTCTAGCAGAAAAGCTAGAAGTCGAAAGAAAACGCAAATGTTTCCTGCCGGCTTCTAGCCTCGCGATCGATCGCAGAGGTTGTTGAAGTTGTGATAAACGAATCTCCTAATCGATTCTGGTAGAAGCAAAGGGAGGTTTTCTCCAAGAGTCTCTTCCTTGAACACGAGATCTTTCTCCCTCGTTCTACGAATCGTTATGTTTTGATTTCCACATCCACACCTGCAGGAAGGTTCAAGCTCATCAACGAATCGATCGTCTTCTCCGTTGGATTGGTGATGTCGATCAATCGCTTGTGGATGCGCATTTCGTACTGGTCACGTGAGTCTTTATGGACGAACGTGGATCGATTGACCGTGTACTTACGCTTCTCGGTAGGAAGTGGGACAGGACCAACCACTTGGGCACCGGATCGCTCGGCCGTCTTTATGATCGTCTCGGTAGCCTGATCGATAATCTTATGATCGTAGGCACGAATCTTGATCCGAATGCGCGGCTGTTCTTCAGATTTTTTCTTGTCTTCTGACACAGAGAGTAAGAAAGAACGAAAGGAGGAACCTTCGACATGCTCAGGTCCCTCCCTATTTAATTATTTGATTATCTTTGTCACTACACCAGCTCCAACCGTCTTTCCACCCTCGCGGATGGCAAATTTCGACTTTTCTTCTAATGCGACTGGCTGAATCAGCGTGATGGTCAAATTCAACGTATCTCCAGGCATGACCATTTCTGTTCCCTCTGGCAAGCTCACTTCACCGGTCACATCTGTTGTTCGAATATAGAACTGTGGCTTGTATCCCTTGAAGAATGGCTTGTGACGTCCCCCTTCCTCTTTGGAGAGAGCATACACTTCTGCCTCAAACTGTGTATGGGGCGTGATGGAGCCTGGCTTGGCCAAAACCATACCGCGCTCCACATCTTCCTTCTTCACCCCGCGCAAGAGAAGACCAGCATTGTCTCCGGCCTGTCCCTCGCTCAGTTGCTTATTGAACATTTCAATACCGGTCACCACTGTTTTGGACGATTCTTCCTTAATGCCGACGATTTCGACTTCCTCGTTGATCTTGACCATGCCACGTTCAATACGACCTGTGACCACGGTTCCGCGACCCTCAATGGAGAACACGTCCTCGATAGGCATCAAGAATGGTTTGGCTGTGTCACGGACAGGCTCTGGAATGTAGGTATCCAACGCGTTGATAATGTCCATGATTGGCTTGGTTGCTGCCTCATCATTGGGATTCTCAAGAGCCTTGAGCGCTGAACCCCTGATCACGGGCACTTCATCGCCTGGGAATTCGTACTTTTTCAAAAGGTCACGAACCTCCTCCTCTACAAGATCAATCAGTTCTGGATCATCCACCATGTCGACCTTATTCAAAAACACAATGACCGCAGGCACACCAACCTGGCGAGCGAGCAAAATGTGCTCACGGGTCTGTGGCATTGGGCCGTCAGCGGCAGAAACAACAAGAATGGCTCCATCCATCTGGGCGGCACCGGTGATCATGTTCTTAATGTAGTCCGCGTGACCAGGACAGTCGACGTGCGCGTAGTGACGTTTCTCAGATTCGTACTCACAATGCGCCGTCGCAATCGTGATTCCACGAGCCTTGGACTCTGGAGCCTTGTCCAAATCGTCAACACCCTTAGATTGAGCCGTCATGCCCTTTGCGTTCAAAACCGCAAGAAGGGCAGCCGTCGTGGTGGTCTTACCATGGTCGACGTGACCAATTGTACCGACGTTCACGTGCGGCTTTGTTCGCTGAAAGACATCAGCCATATTAAAAACGCTTAAATTATTGAATTTCTTTGTAGGTTAGAGTCGTGCGGCAGTATAACAAAAGACCAAAAACCCTGCAAGTCTTAGACCTTCAAACTTATAAACATCCTGGGGATGAGCTGTTTATTCAACTGGTTCCAAGTAAAACTGTTCTTCCCCATACTCTTCATCTTCCTTATTCTTTGGTGGAATTTTAACCTCGTCGATAGCCTCCTTCACGTTTTTCGTCGCAAACTCATGATACTGTTTCTCAAGCGTCTGGAACTCTTGCTCGCTAAGTTGATCAATATCCCACGTTTCTCCTTCCTCTCCAGCTTCCTGCATGACATCCCAGATATCAGGATCCTTGGTTGGGTTGGGCTGAGATACCGGTGCAACAGATGTCTGAGAACCCAAAAGCGTCTCATAGTGATCCAAGTCCATGACCACGAACGCTTCATTCCCTTCTTTATCCACAACGACCATCGTATCGCCGGTTTTTTCCACAAGATTGAGGACGCGCTTGAGATGATTTTCCATAGTGAGGGCATTTTAACTGGGTGGGCAGAGGTGTCAATGACGACGAAAAATAGCTGTGCTACTGTAGCCTTAACTAGACCTGTTGCCAAATAAGTTTATAGACGAAAAATGTCAGATTCGAGCGAAAGCTGTTTGAGAAAATTGAAGGAATAGCAGAGCTATTTCAAAATTTTCGAAAATGGCTTGCAGCCGAATATGACATTTTGCAGGCATAAAATTATTTGGCAACAGGTCTACTTCCTAATTCTTCTCATTTTGATTATGCAAGTCGAACTTGACCCCAGTGTCATGCCCAAAATCCCTGGTGCAAAAGTCGCGATCCTTCAGGCAAAGTGGTATCGCGAGCCAATCGACAAGATGGTTCAAAAAACCATCGACCTCTTAGTCGCAGCGGATTGCCCCAAGCCGCTGGTTCATATCCTTCCCGGTTCACTCGAACTTCCGCTCGCGGCACAAGCGCTCATGCGCAAAGAGAAGTACGACGCTATTATCTGCTTTGGCGCGATCATGCAAGGCGAGACAAAACACTTCGACATGATCATGAATATGTGTGCCGATGGGTTCAATAAAGTCATGCTGGAAGAAAGCGTGCCGATTATCATGGAAGTTATTCCGATTGGAAACATGGATCAGTTGGTAGCAAGAAGTCAGGACAACGCATTCAACAAGGGCGTGGAGGCCGCCATCGCGACAGCGGAAATTATTGACTGGCGACGACGAAATCTTGGCACATAGGTATGTCGATACGCGTTCACCTCGTGGCTGGATACATCCATAAAGATATCTGCGAGACGATGATCGATGCGGCTCGATCAATCGAGGACCAACTTGACTGTCGGATCGACCGCGTTGTGTGGATCCCCGGATCTCTAGAGGCGCCCTTGGCCGTGAAAGAACTCATTGAACGAGATCGACCTGACGCTATGGTTATATTCGGCATCCAGGAACAAGGAGCCACAAAACACGGCGAAGTAATCGCTCACCAAGCAACGAGCAAACTTCTGGACCTCCAACTCCAGTATCGAATGCCGATGGCAATCGCGATTATCGGACCAGGAGCCACACTTGAACATGCAAAGGAAAAAGCGGCGAGAACAGCGCAGAAGGCTCTGCGCGCAGCTGTTCACATGGTAAAACTCACCCATGACTTTGGTACGGAACCCCTGGTTTAATCGACAAAAACAAGCTTTTCCCCATCTCAGCCATTGACGCAATCCGCGAACTCTGATATCCTTCCATCTTGTGCAGTAACCCTGCTTGTCAGGGTGAAATCGTGATGACCCGTT
>JACQSF010000009.1 GCA_016206085.1 Candidatus Uhrbacteria bacterium | reverse complement strand
TCTCTCAGATTGGAGCGGTTAACGCTTCCCTCATCCTTTCAGCCGCTGGCACCGCCGCTGACGCCATGCAGATCACGACAACTGCGGGTGGACTGGATATCTCCGTGACTGGTGACGCCGCAGGAGAAGACCTCGATATCACAACCGTCGGAGCAGCAACGGAAATGCGTCTCATCTCCGCTTCCAACCAGGCTGATGCCCTTCGTTTACAGACTTCAGACGCCGCTGGTGGTATGGACGTGGACTTCGGTACAGGAAATTTTACCCTTACTGGAAACGGTGTCTCTGCTGACCTTATCGCTGACGCAGACCTCTTCTCCATTGATGGCACAGGAACCTCAAACGTAACCGTCACTTCCAACCTTTCGGCTGAAGACTTTACCATTGCTCTTGCTGGAGCCACTAACTCCTCTCTCATCCTTTCCTCAACAGGTACGGACGCGGACGCTCTGCAGATCACTGCCTCAGCTGGTGGTATTGACATTTCTGCCTCTGCTGCCGCAGCAGGCGAGGATATTGACATCTCAGCAACAGGATCCTCCATTAACCTTACCTCTACAGAAAACGATGCCGGTGCCATCTACATCCGTGAGAACGCGGGTACCTCTGGACGCGTTCGAATCCATGCAGATCAAGGAACAGCTTCAGATTCTGTGCGTCTTGACTCTGACGTTGGTGGTATTCACATTCAAAGTGGTCTTGGTACGGCAGATGCCATCAATATTGACGCAAGTGGTGGAGCGGGTGGTATCGACATCGACTTCGGGACATCTAACATGGTTATTACGGGAACAGGTGCTTCTGCTGACTTCACACTGGATGCTGACCTTGGATCTATTGACTTTACCGGCACCTCCAACGTGACCCTCACCTCAAATCTTGCGGCTGAGGACTTCACCGTTGCTCTGGCTGGTTCAACCAACTCCTCTCTCATTCTCTCTAGTGCTGGTACCGCTGCAGACGCCATGCAGATCACGACAACTGCGGGTGGACTGGATATCTCCGTGACTGGTGACGCCGCAGGAGAAGACCTCGATATCACAACCGTCGGAGCAGCAACGGAAATGCGTCTGACTTCTGCCTCCACGGCAACAGATTCCATCGCCATTCAAGCCACCACTACTACTGCTGGTATTGACATAGATTCAGGCACCGGTGGCATTGACATCCTCTCAGGTGGAGTCTTCTCCATCGATGGCGTGTCTGCCTCAAACCTCTCTGTGACCTCTAACCTTGATAGTGAAGACCTCACCATCTCTCAGATTGGTGCAGTGAATGCTTCCCTCATCCTTTCCGCTGCTGGTACGGCTGTTGACGCCATTAGCATCACGGCGACCGACTCAGGTAACTCGGGCACAGCCAACCTCGTCTTGGGAGCCGGTGATACTCGTCCAAACGCGAGCGAGAACGGAAACGATATTGCGCTTGAAGCAGAGGATTCAGTAAGATTATTTGCCACGGGAGCTGTCGTCTCAAACGGTGCAGCAGCAACATCTAGTGCCATTCGACTTATTGCTTCAGATGCGGCGGGTGGTATGGACTTGGACTTCGGCACGGGCAACTTCACCCTTACAGGAACCGGTGTTTCCGCTGACCTGGTTATCGATGGGGATCTCTTCTCCATTGACGGCACAGGCACTTCAAACGTGACGGTTACTTCTAACCTTGCGGCTGAGGACTTCACCATCGCCCTTGCCGGTTCAACTAACTCTTCCCTCATCCTTTCCTCTACAGGAACCGGAGCAGATGCCTTGCAGGTTACCGCTTCAGCCGGTGGTATGGACATCGCGGCAACGGTTGATGCAGATGTGGAAGATATCGATATCACGACAACGGGATCACTTGGAGACATCAATCTTTCATCCGTGGATGATCTGAGTATCGCGGCTGCTTCTGACGGAAGTGATGTAGTGATCACCGCTGGTGACACCCTTCCAGCGTCTCTGATAAACGGGAATGATTTCGAAGTGCGAGCAGAGGGTGATCTGTTCATGATTAAAGGAAGCACAGCGGGCAACGCGGTTCTCGATCTGCTGACACTCGTCCACGAGGATACGGATAGTGCTGGGTCAAATAGCATCGGTGTGGGTATTGCCTTCCAGGCGGATGATGCTGGCGGAATAGAGGAGCAAGCGTCGGAGGACGTGGTTGTGAGCGACGTGACAAACGGTGGTGAGGAATCACGATTTGTTTGGAGCGTTCAGTCAGCTGGTGCAATCACGGAAGGAGCGCGACTCCAAGGAAGCACAAGTGGAACGGCGACCTTGGACGTCTCTGGATGGATTGAGGCCAATATCGCTGAGGATAACGAGCGTCTCTGTCACAGTGGAACGGATACGCCTTCTCAAAGCAACGTGGTTTTTCATGACTGTACGGTGGCCGGAGAAGACTTTGCGGAGTTTGCGGTCGTGAGTGATACAAAAGCTGAACCAGGAGATGTCGTGTATGTCGTAGGAGCCTATCCACAGGACACCACGAAGACGTTGACAGCACTTGCAGGTAGCCAGCAGGCGGCTCAGGTCAGCGGAGTTATCAGCACAAATCCATTCGTTGATGTTCTTGGTCAAAGTCAGTACAAATACACCATTGGAGCTAAACCCATTGCGCTTGCCGGACGCGCTCCAGTCAAGGTTTCTCTGGAGAATGGATCGATCAGTGTCGGTGACCGTCTGGTGCCATCTTCCATTGCGGGTGTGGTCATGAAGGGAACAACCAGTGGGTATGCCGTGGGTATTGCTCAGGAAGCGTACGATGGAAGTGTTCGAGTGAGCGCGAGTGTTCTTGATCAGGAGAGAATTTACAACCTTCCAAAGAACCTTGATGGAAAAACGGCCTATAGTTCTGATCCGTCCAAGTGGTCAAGTAATGTGGGGAAGATCATGATGTTGATGAATCTTGGGTACTACAGTGCAGGTGGAGTCAGCATCGATGACACGTCTACAAACAGCGTCTCGGTTTATGATGGTTCCTTCTCGGGATCTATCACCGTTGCTGAGCATCTCTATGGTTCTCAGGATATGGCTGGCCGTATCCGCATGGCTTCCGGTGAGACGCAGGTTCGTGTCACGTTTGAGACACCTTACGATCACACCCCAATCGTGACCTTCTCTGCGCGTTCAAACTCGATCGATGCCCGCGAGGCATGGGTGAGCAACGAGGACGAGACAGGGTTCACGCTTAACCGCCCAGAATCAACTTCAGACTCACAAGTCGAGTTTAACTGGATTGCGGTGGGTGTAGAGGATGCCCAGGTGACCGTTTCAGATCTTCAAGGTGGATGGGTTAACATCTCCGTGAATGATACAAACGGTCCATCGGCTCCAGCCCCAGTAGTGGCGGAAGAAGAACCAGCCGTTGAAGAGACATCAGTTGTGGAGGAAGCTCCCGCTGAAGTCCCTTCTGAGGAGCCTGTTCTCTAAATCAGTCATAAACAAGACGAGATCCATCCGGGTCTCGTCTTTGATTTTCTGCTTATTTTTTACCCACATCCTGTGCTTGTCACTCCACTGGGATCGGGGTACGATAGCTAGCGTATTTAGCTTGCTTTCTATGGCAATTGAATCAAAAATGAACCATGGTCCTATTGGTCGTCCTTCTACTGTGGGAGGCTTAAAGAAGGGAAAAGGATGGGCGATCTCTGGAGTTGTTCTTCTTATCCTTCTTAGTTTTGGAGGATGGTACTACTTCACTACACGACAAACGTTACCAATCCAGGAAACCACGATCAGAACGGGAGAATATCAGGCAGTGTTTTTGGATAATGGGCAGGTTTACTTTGGCAAACTTGAGCGTTCGCGTAGCGAGTTTTACTTACTTACTGACGTGTTTTACCTGCAGTCAGGCGTTTCTGTGGAACAAACGACAAATCTCGCTTTGATGAAATTGGGAACCGAGGCGCATGGACCAGAGGATCAGATGCAGATCAACAAGGAACATATCTTGTTCATTGAGGATATGAAGGACGATTCCAAAGTCATTCAAGCCATTCAACAATATAAATCTTCTAAGAAGTAATTCTGAATAATGCTATGTCTACCCATCTTTTCGGGATGATTACCCGGTGGGCCACCTACCTCCTCTTCTTCCTTGTTCCGGTGTTTTTTCTTCCCTGGACGACGAATGTTCTTGAACACAACAAGCAATTATTGTTTGTTGTCCTTACGGGTGTGGGACTCCTTGCCTGGCTTGGACAGATGGTCATGAGCAAGCAGTTTTTGTTTAAGTCCGGATGGTTGAACCTGATTCCAGGTGTGTACTTCCTCGTGATTCTTATCGCCTCTCTTACCTCCCTTGCTGGATATCAAACATGGGTTGGACAGGCCTCACAGGAGTACGCAAGCTTCCTTTCCCTTACCTTGTTTCTCGTCCTGTTTTACTTGCTCCTCAATACAGCCGGGGATACCCTCATGCAGCGCAATATTCTTGTTTCGGTTTTTCTTTCCGCGACTCTCTCTGGTCTCATAACTCTCTTGGGGATGTTCAATCTTTTTCACCTTCCATTTGAGTTTGCTCAATCCAACGGTTTTAATACGGTTGGTACCATGAACGGCTTTGTGTCTTTCATGAGTGTTGTCATGTTTGTGGGGCTGGCCATGTGGCTTGTGTCCCAACAAGGACGTGATCGTGTCATTCCGTTGGGAAGATTTGGCATGTTCATGCGCACATTGATCGTCATCGTTACGGTGATCAATCTTATCGGTCTGATCGCGTTGGACTTCTGGGTGTTTTGGCTCATTCATATTGTGGGGGTTCTTCTCTTGGGGACGTTTGTGTTCATTCAGTCCCAGGAATTTCCAAATCCTCGACGATTTGCCCTTCCCCTTATTGTGTTGTTTGTGAGCGTTTTCCTTCTGTTCCTTCCAAGCCCGCTGCGATTGAATCTTCCTGTGGTGGTTTCGCCAAGTTATGGAACCAGTTGGGACATTACCAAACAAGCTCTGGGATCTAGCACAAGCAATCTCTTGTTTGGTACGGGTCCGGGAACGTATCTGTATGACTACCTTGCCTTCAAGCCAGTGACCGTGAATGCCTCCCAGTTTTGGTCTTTGCGGTTTGATCGAGCTAAGAGTGAACTTTTTACAGGTGTAGCCACGATGGGGGTTGTCGGAACTATCCTTTGGTTGGTCTTGATGGTCTGGGTGGCTGTGCGAGCCATTGGTCGCCTCGTGTTTGAACGAGATCACGAAGAGTGGAAAATGACCTATGTGTTATTTATTGGTTGGTCGATCTTGTTTCTGACGCATCTGCTCTACTCCTCTAACTTTACGATGTCTTTCTTATTGTGGGGATTCACCGGACTGCTTGCCTCGCAGGTGTGTTTGAAGGTCTGGAAGAGTGATTTTTCTACCTCTCCGCGACTTGGACTGGGAACGTCGTTTGCCTTTGCGATCGTGGCGGTTGGCGTTGTTGCCTCTCTTTTCATTACGGGATCTCGCTACGCGGCCGAAGTTGCTTTTGCCAAGGCGGTAGAGATTGATGGTTCAGAAGATGGAACCATCGATCAAGTGATCGCACAATTGAATCGAGCCGTTGCCTTTAATGGGCTAAGCGACGCGTATCAACGAAATGTGAGTTCAGCGTATCTTGCGAAAGCGCGTGAATTGATTGTTACCACGGCCGGAGAAGAAGAACGAACCGCCGAAGAAACTCAGGCTATCGTGGATGGGGTAACGGCTTCTGTGAACGCGGCGGC
Source organism: Candidatus Uhrbacteria bacterium (assembly GCA_016206085.1). GTDB lineage: Bacteria > Patescibacteriota > Patescibacteriia > UBA9934 > GWF2-40-263 > UBA12478. The sequence continues at coordinate 92,084 of JACQSF010000009.1, read as the reverse complement.
ACGCGCGACGGCGATTGAGCCCAACTATGCTTCCAACTGGGTCGTACGTGGTTCCATCTATCGAGACCTCATGAGTTTTGCCCAAGGTGCCGAGGATCTCGCTGCTCAGTCATTTCAAAATGCGATTCAACTTGAACCAATCAATCCCGTGCATCCAACCAACTTGGGACGTGTGTATCTTGCCGTGGCAGATCGTGCTCGAAGTCTGAAGAATGCACAAGATGAAGAGTTGGCCACACAAGCGATTGAGCAGGAGACGGCGTTGTTGGCCGAAGCAGAAACGGCGTTCCTTGGAGCCATTGAACTCAAATCAGATTACCTTCCAGCGCATTATTATCTTGCGGCAGTGTATGAACGACAGGGAAAACTCGAACAAGCAGCAGCTCGTCTGGTTGCGTTGCGTAATAACAACCCAGCGGACATTGGCCTGGCGTTCCAGCTCACGCAAATGCTTATTCGTTTAGAGAGGTTTGATATTGCCACCCAGGAGCTTGAGCGAATTGTGCAGCTGAGCCCGGAATATTCCAATGCGCTTTGGTATCTTGCAAGCATGTACGAGATTGCGGGCGATCAAGACAAAGCGATCCAGATGATTGCAAAGGTTGTTGAACTCAATCCAGAAAATGAGGTTGCCAGGATACGTCTTGAACGGCTTGAAGCAGGTGACACGACAACTATTATTCCTGAGCCAATCCAAGCGGGTCAGGAAGGAGCCACGCAGGTTGATGAGGGAGAAGTGGTGGAGGAAGAAGTTGAGGAAGAGGAATAAAAAAACGAAAATAGTCCGGAATCGTCCGGGCTATTTTGGTTTGAGTTGTTCGCGGATTTGCGTGAGGAGTTCTGTTTCAACCTGAACGATATTTTTTTTGATGATACACAGACGAACCTCCTCGCGCGTTCCAGAAGCATTGAACCCTTTACACAACTCGATCACATCAATCGGTCGTTCTGCCCGGACAATTGCGCAGATGTTTCCTTCACCGTTCTCCCACAACAGCACCACGACGTGCGCGGCAGGGGAAGAAGCAATAAGTTCATCGATCACATCGGGCAAGTCTATTTCCTGCGCACCTGCGTGCAAAAAATCTTGGCGAGAGAGGAGGGTCCATACCAGTTTTGCCTCCTCGTCGCTTTTGAGACGAGCCAGGGCGCGACCCCAAAGTCGCAAGGTATGAACGGAACGGGTGCGATAAAGTCTTTGAACGATGTCCTGACGCTTAGCTCCACGCGCGATAAGTTTACTAGCGGTCTGAAGTGTCTTGGGCGTGACGTTGTGTGTCTTGAAGCTTTTGGTCTTGGCAATCATTCCCGTGAGAAACGCCGTGGCGATTTCTTCATCAATGAGTCCTGGTTCGATGGCCTCAATGAGATCGTGACAAACTTCGCCGCAGGCGCTGGCAGTCAGGTCAACGACATTGATCTGTCCGTACTGTTCATTCTCCGGTGTATGGTCGATGTTGATGACCGGTGTGTGAAAGAAGAAATCAGGGTTTTCTGAGTAGAGATGTGCACACGATTCGTAGTCAGGGGATCCAATACAGATGATAAGATCAAATCGGTATCCACTTGAGCTTGTACGGACGTCCTTCTGATCCCAGAACCCGGCTTTCGGTGAAAGGTAGACGTAGAGCTTGTCGCCTTTGAGCTCGTAGGTGAGGGCGTCGACTTTCGTTTTGGTCGCATCCAGTTCAATGACGAATTGTCTAAGATTCTCGAGCTTGGTATGGATGGCATCTGTTCCAGGAAGGAACTGAAGGTTCTTTGGGGCTTGACCATCAGCGGCAACGATCAGGGCATCTTTTTCAAGTTTTTTGAGGACTTTTGCAAGTCCAAGAGCACTCGCATAGGCATCTGGTCCGCCGCCTGAAGGTACGCAAATAAGCGGTCGCGAGCTGCGCTTAATGGCTTCCAAAACTTGTTGTGACTGCTTAAGGGCCATGCTTTTGACCGGCCCCACCTCCTTTTTACTTGTCCACCGTAGCTTTAGCGAAGGTGGAAGGAGGGGTTGGGGGTGGTTATTCTTGTGTTATCAATCTTCAACAAGCATGGGTAAGAGGCTTAAATTACAGGCATTTGAAAGACGCGTCAAGGACGACTGAAAAGTAGATTGTCATTGCAAAAGAAGGGTTTTTTGCCTACACTAGGTTCCAGTCTATGGCAAAACAAGAAATTCCAAAGGCCTACGAGGCCAAGAACCACGAGGATTCTATCTATGCCGCCTGGGAGCAAAGCGGCTTTTTTAATCCAGATAACCTGAAAGGAGAGGCGTTTACCATCATGATGCCGCCTCCAAACGTGACAGGAGTGCTTCACCTTGGCCATGCTCTGGAGAATACCCTCATGGACAGCATGATCCGCTACCAGCGGATGCGCGGGCGCAAGACACTTTTGTTGCCTGGCACGGATCACGCGGCACTTCCTACTCAAGCCAAAGTCGAAAAGATGCTGATGGAAGAGGGAATGAAGAATCCGCGTCAGGAGCTTGGCCGCGAGAAGCTTGTCGAGAAAATTCGTCCGTTTGCTGAACAATCACGCACAACGATTTTGAGTCAGATCAAAAAATTGGGAACAAGCTGTGACTGGTCTCGTCTTGCCTATACGTTTGACGAGCTGCGCAACCGCGCGGTCAACGAACTCTTCCGTCGGATGTATGAAGACGGACTCATCTATCGTGGATTGCGTGTGGTGAACTGGTCGGTGAGGGGGCAGTCGACTTCCTCGGACGATGAGATCGAACACGTGGAGCGCACGGCGAAACTCTATACATTCCGCTATGGAAAGGACGTGCCTATTACGATAGCCACAACCAGACCGGAGACGAAATTAGGAGACACAGCCATTGGGGTGCATCCCGACGATCCACGGTACGCTTCGTTCATTGGTCAGACGTTTACAGCCGATGTGGGTGGGGCGTCTTCATTACGCCTGAAGGTGATCGCCGACCAACAGGTCGATCCAGCGTTTGGAACAGGAGCGCTTGGGGTGACACCCGCGCACAGTCAGATCGACTTTGCCATGTATGAAACGCAGAAGGCCAAAGGCGATCCAATAGACCTGATTCCAGTTATCGGGTCGGACGGCAAGATGACCTCGCAGGCGGGCGTGTATGCCGGACTTCCCGTGGAGGAAGCTCGTGAGAAATTTGTCGGCTGGCTTAAAAAAGAAGGTCTGATGGAAAAAGAGGAGGAGATTACCCAGAACGTTGGCATCTCCGACCGGTATGGCGACGTGATCGAAGCAATTCCCATGACGCAGTGGTGGCTCGATGTGCAAAAGTCGATTCCAGGTCGCGGGAAGAGTTTGCGCGATCTTATGCGTGAAGCCCTTACGACCGGTTTGCACGGGGATGAAAAACAAAAGGTCATTGTCAACCCAGATCGGTTTACAAAGTTATATCTTGACCGTGTTGAACACCTGCGCGATTGGTGTTTGTCGCGTCAGATTTGGTGGGGACACCGTATTCCTGTTTGGTATAAAGGGGAGGAGATGGTCGTAGGACAACAGCCAGAAGGGGAAGGGTGGACGCAAGACGAAGATACGCTCGACACGTGGTTCTCTTCTGGATCGTGGACGTTCTCGACGCTAGGTTGGCCAGATAAGACGGTGGATCTTGAGGCATTTCATCCTACGAGTTGGATGCAAATGGGGTACGAGATTCTGTATCTTTGGTTGATGCGGATGGTCCTCATGAGCGCGTATGCATTGGATGAGATTCCGTTCAAAGAGGTCTACATTCACGGCATCTTGCGCGACAAGAATGGCCAGAAGTTTTCCAAATCCCTTGGCAACGGGATTGATCCGCTGGAGATCATTGAGAAGTACAGTGCCGACGCGCTGCGGTTTAGTGTGATCACGGGCGTGACGCCCGGCAACGACTCGCGGTTTTACGAGGAGAAGGTGGAAGCGGCACAGCGTCTGGTCAACAAGCTGTGGAACATTTCGCGGTACATTCTGACCAGCGTGGAGGAGCCGGTTCATGGTCAGGCATTCAAAGAGCTTGTGCCGACGACACTTGCTGATCGGTGGATTCTTTCCCGATTGGTTCGACTGGAGGAGGAGGTGTCTGCACATCTGCAGGCGGCGGAGTTTTCCCAGGCAAGCGAGAAGCTGCGTGAGTTCACGTGGAGCGATTTCGCCGATTGGTACTTAGAAATCAGCAAGGCGCAACGGCAAGGTGAGACGAAGGCCTCGACGGATGCCATTCTTGTGTATGTTCTCGAGCACCTCCTTACCTATTGGCATCCCATTATGCCGTTCGTGACGGAAGCGATCTGGTCGCATTTTGACGACCATGAATTGCTCATGGCACACAACTGGCCAGTCCTGAGAATGGTCGACCTCGATCTTGAGGCAGAAGCTGAAATGGCGTGGTTACAAGAGGCGATTGGGGCGATCCGCAATATCCGCTCTGAGAATACCGTCGCCCCTAAACAAAAAGTAACGGTCGTGATGGTTGGGACGAATGTAGAGATGCATAAGGGTATCATCGAGTCACTTGCAGGTATCGAGTCACTCACGTTTGCTTCACAGCCACCGACAGGGGAGTACGCATCAGTGGTGATCAGTGACGGCCAAGTCTTCGTTTCTCTCCAAGGACTTGTCAATAAAGAGGCGGAGCGCGTGAAGCTCGGCAAGGAACAGAAAGAAACGGAGAGCTACATCGCGTCGCTGGAGGGTAAACTTGCTAATGAAGATTTTATCTCCAAAGCCCCCGAGCACGTCGTTGCCACGATGCGACAGAATTTAGAAGACGCCCGCAAAAAACTAGAGCGCTATGTACACCATTCAGAAAGCTAAGACGGAATTCCTCCAGGCGATCAAGCAAGCGGCGCCGCCAGGGTTTATTCCGACCATCGAGGATCTTGAAACACCCCCTGACCAAAAGATGGGAGATTTGGCGTTTCCGTGTTTTGACCTGGCGAAAGGCTTGAAGCGAAACCCAGCGGAGATCGCCACAGAACTCGCAGCGAAGATCGGTCCAAAGGGATTCATTGCGGAAGTAAAAGCGGTGGGGCCCTACGTGAACGTTCTTCTGGATACAAAATCATTCGGTGAGGCCGTGTATACCGAGATGAAAGAGCTTGGGGATGAATACGGGACCTCAGACGTGGGGGCAGATAAGCGTCTTATGGTGGAGTTTGCCAACCTCAACTCACACAAGGATGTTCATATTGGCCACCTACGCAATCTCTTCGTCGGTCAGGCTGCGGTGAATCTTCTCAAAGCAACCGGCTACGATGTGGTTCCCGTCGCGTACATCAACGATCTTGGATTGCACGTTGCCAAGTCCGTGTGGGGGATGAAGACATACCACGAGCATGAGGAAGTGAAGCCAGAGAATCGCATTGCGTTCTTACGAGACGTCTACGTGGAAGCCAACAAGATTCTTGAAGAACAACCAGCGTTGTCCGCGCAGGTCACAGAAGTGTTTCGACATTTGGAGGACGGACGTGGAGACGAGGTCGCTCTCTGGAAGGAGACGCGAGGATGGTCAATCGATTACCTGAAAGAGGTTTATTCGGAGCTCGATCTGACCATTGACCACTGGTACTTTGAAAGTGAAGTCATTGCAAAGACCAAGAAGATCATTGAGGAGCTCATTAAGAAGGGGATCGTGAAGGAATCTGAAGGCGCATGGATTGTCGATCTGAAAGATCAGGACTTGGGCGTCAATTTGCTCATCAAGACAGATGGAACGTTGTTGTACAACGCCAAAGACCTCGGTCTGGCGATGAAGAAGGAAGAAGATTATCACCCCACGCGATCCATCTATGTGGTGGACGAGCGTCAGTCCCACGCGTTGCGACAATTGTTTGCGACGCTTAAGCTTATGGGATTTGAGCGTGAGCTTCAACATCTCTCCTACGAGTTCGTAACGCTTGAAGGCGGAGCGATGGCTGCGCGCACAGGGAACGTGATTCGGTACGAGGACTTGCGAGATGCGTTACTGGGAGAAGCACGTCGAGAAACAGAGTCACGTCATCAAGACTGGACGAAGAAGAAGGTGGAAAAAGTCGCGCACGCCGTGGCGTTTGCGGCGATGCGGTTTGGGATGCTTAAGCAGGATACGGGAAAGAAGATCGTGTTTAATTTGAAAGATGCGGTTTCGTTTGAGGGCTTTACCGGGCCCTATCTCTTGTACACATATGCCCGTATTCGGAGTCTCATAAAGAAAGCAGGTCGCAAAAAATCGAAAGGAACGAGCACGACACTGAATCATCCAACCGAACATCAGTTGGTTCTCAGACTCGCGAAGTATCCTGAGATCGTCTTTGACACCGCACAGAAACTCGAGCCCGCTGTGCTGTGTCAGTATCTCTTTGACCTCGCCAAAACGTTCGCAGAGTTTTACGCGAACGTGCCCGTTCTCACCCAGGAAGGCGCTAAGCTTTCAGAACGATTGGGATTGGTGAAGGCGGTGGGGGATGTTCTCGCTCATGGGTTAGATCTGCTGGGGATTGACCTCGTTGAAGAAATGTAGATAAGATCAAGCAAACCTATGTTTAAGGACAAACACAAGAATGATATGCCAAGTTCAGCGTCGGGTGAGACGATCATCGCCCAAGGAGTTCGTGTCGAGGGGGATTTTCATTCACAAGGAGATGTCGTTATTGACGGGGAAGTCGCTGGATCGGTCGAGACGCAGAGCGCGCTTTCCGTGGGAGAGACGGCAAAAATTCACGCAGACGTGAAAGCGAAAAGTGCGGTTGTGGCGGGGGAGATTGTGGGAAATATTTTTGCCACGGAGATGCTTGAGCTGCTTTCAACCTCTCACGTGAGAGGAGATATCGTCACAGGACGTATTTCCGTTGCCGCGGGAGCCCAAGTGAACGGTCGAGTGAGTATGGGAGAAGAGGCGACTGTTGGTCGTGGAAAGAAGGCTGTTGCTGAAGAAGAGGAAACCATCTAACCCACCTTTTCCACCTCATCCACCTTTGATTTGTGTACTGCTATCTCTACGATGAATACATCCAAGAGAATAAACGCTTTGAGCGAGAGCTTTTGAAGATTGAAAATCGGTTAACCGACCTTGGGATCGCTGGGAAGGTTTCACGGCTTGCGTTGTTTCGTGATGCACAGGAAATGATCCGCGATGAGATTGATCGCGGAGTGTCCACGATTGTTGTCGTGGGGAACGATGTGACCGTTGGCAAGGTGATTGATGTTGTCGCGGATCATGAAGTCGTATTAGGGATCATCCCGGTCGGGCCACATAATGAGCTTGCGCGCATGATGGGGATTCCCGAAGGCGAGGCCGCGTGTGATGTGCTCTCCGCCAGGCGCGTTGAGAAGATCGATTTGGGCACCGTGAACGGTCGGCGGTTTGTGACTGGACTCTCGATGCCTAACTTTCATGCCGAAATTACCTGTGAGGATAAATTTCGCGTGACAAGTATCGCCCGCCAAGCCGAGCTTGAGATCCGCAATCTTGCCGACGTAACAGATCCGCGTGACGGACGCTTTGAGGCAGTGATTCGGTCTGACGTGAAAAAAGGGTGGGGAATGTTTGGCAGGACACAACTCATGGAGAGCATTTTTCCGCTTTCAAGTATGGCGATTCGTTCTGACAAGCCGATCTCCCTGTTTGTGGATGGAGAAGAAATGAAATCGACCCGATTCGATATTGGGATTGAACCGTTGCTTTTAAAAGTGATCACCGGCAAGGCGCGCGTGTTTTAGGGTTGTCAGTAGAAAAATCATCGTGTATGATCTTGGCGCAATGAAATGCGCGGGTGGTGTAATGGTAGCCACGCCAGCTTGAGGGGCTGGTGGCCGCAAGGCCGTGGAGGTTCAAGTCCTCTCCCGCGCACCACAAAAGACCCGTTCGCAGGAAGGGGTCTTTTGTACAAAAGACCTGAAGAACCCGTGAGGGCGTTTAGCTCAGTTGGTTAGAGCGCTTCGTTTACATCGAAGATGTCGGGGGTTCGAATCCCTCAACGCCCACCACAAAATAGACTTCTCATCACTATGTCTCCATTCATCCGCATTCCCCTTGGGCTCGCGATCATGGTCGTTGGGTTTCTCATGGTGAAGAAAACTGAAGTCGTGTTGTCTTGGTTTGGTCAGATCCCGTTTGCAGAACAAAAGTTTGGTCCAGGTGGATCGAGGTTTTTCTATAAACTTCTAGGTGTTGTGGTGACATTCATAGGGATTTTCATTGCAACCAATGTGATTTCGGGGATTCTTGAGGATCTTGCTGGCCTCCTGACACATACAACCGATCCGAATTCTTGATTCGAGAACCGGAATTTGCTAGGCTCATGGCTGTCTATGTCTTCATTCATCCAACCAACCTATTGGCTCACCCTACAACCACCGGAAGTTGGAGGCTTTCTGGGGAGCATTGTATTCGGGTTTTTCATCCTGTTTCTCATCCTTGGCATCACAGGTCGTATCGTAGTCGATCGGCGGGGAGATGATCGATACAGGCGCGAAATCGGCAGTCGCATTTCAGGTCTCCTCATCACGATGGGATTGTTAGGTATTATTCTGTTCTTCTTTAGTTTCGAGGAGATCCAACTGTTTGGGGCGCGCTTCTGGTATCTTGTGTGGACGATCGCGGTTTTTGTGTGGACGTTCTTTATCGTGCGTTTTGTCAGGCGGGACATTCCAGAGAAACGAGCACGGGAAATTGCCCTGCGCGAGCAAGGAAAGTATCTTCCGCGTCCGCATCGACACTAAATAGAGATCTCTGCAAAAGTCGCGATCTTGCGGCTTACGGGCGCCCGCCGACCCCACTCTCCTTATGTGGCATAGGGTTCGTGGGGCTCGGCAGCCCGTGCACCGCAATCTCATCGACTTTTGCAGAGATCTCAATATGGATCAAAGGAGGCAGTTTGGAAATGTCGGAGAGGAGTTGGCTGCGAATTTTTTACAATCACAAGGGATGACGATTCTTGCGTCTCAGTATAAAAAATCATTTGGGGAAATCGACCTCATCTGCCAAGACAAAGACGAGGTCGTTTTTGTTGAGGTGAAGGCGCGCGCGACAAGGACGTTTGGCCACCCAGAGGATTCAGTAACACCTGAAAAAGTTGGTCACATTTTGCGGGTTGCGCAAAAGTATCTTGAAGAGCAACGCATAGAGGGTCCTTGGCGGATTGACGTGCTTGCGGTTGAGTATCATCAAGTTCCACCTCACATTACCCATCTAAAAAATATTGACATTCCAGAACGCTTTTGGTAGTCTGGGCTCATCAGAAACCTGTCGCTAAGACGGGTTTCTTTGTTGAAACACGTATGTCATCACCTATTGAACAAGCCATTCGACAGATCTGTGAGGAAAAAGGTCTCGCCTTTGAATCCGTTATTGACGCCATCCAGTCCGCGCTTGCGGCGGCTTACCGCAAAGATTTCGGGGACAAGAACAGTAACATCGAGGTCGAGTTTGATCCCGCCACCGCCCAGTCTCGTATTTTTGACGTCAAGACGGTAGTCGATGATATGGATCTTGCTGAACTCGAAAAACTTGAGGAAGAACGCAAAGCCCGGGCTGAGGCGTTGGCGCTTCAGATTGAGGAAGCGCGCAAGAGTGGACAGGAGATTCCTGCCATCTCCATAGAAGACGACTTAGGTCCACGATTTACCCCCAAAACGGACATTATGGTCTCAGAAGCTCAAGTGTTGAAGATGGGAGCAAAGGTAGGAGACATCATTCGCACGGAAATGCCCACACCTGGCGAGTTCGGTCGCATGGCTGCCATGACTGCCAAGCAGGTGATCACCCAGAAACTGCGCGAAGCCGAGCGTGAAGTCATTTTCAGTGAGTTCAAGGAACACGAAGGAACCATGATGAACGGGACGGTTCAGCGTCGTGAGGGCCGGATTGTTCTGGTTGATCTTGGTCGTACCACGGGTGTGATGCGCTCTGAAGACCAAATTCCTAGCGAGCGGTACAATCCCGGTGACCGCATTAAAGTTTTTGTGCGTCAAGTTGGTCTTACCACAAAAGGGCCAGAAATTTTGGTCTCGCGCACGAGTGAGGAAATGGTTCACACGCTGTTTGAGTTTGAAATTCCGGAAGTGTCAGAAGGAGGCGTGGAAATTAAGGGCATTGCCCGCGAGGCAGGATCTCGTTCGAAAGTTGCGGTTACGACCTCGGAAAGTTCTATTGATCCCATTGGTGCCTGTATCGGTCAGCGCGGGACGCGCATTCAGACCATTATTGCGGAGCTTGGGGGAGAGAAGATTGATATTGTGGAGTGGAGCGATGATCCCCAAACCTTTATTACCAACGCGCTTTCACCGGCGAAGATTACCCACATTGAGTTGCATGAAGCGGATAAGGCTGCATTCGTAAAAGTCAAAGAGGACCAGCTCTCGCTTGCCATCGGCAAGGGGGGACAAAACGTCCGTCTGGCGGCGAAACTTACGGGATGGAAGATCAATATTTCGGGAGATGAAGAGAAGGTGGCGGAGGTGGATGAGGTGGCAAAGGTGGAAGAGCCAGTCGTTGAAGAATCCGTTCCAGAGTCAGCGTCAGAAGTGGCAAGTACCTCAACGGAAGAACCAACCGCATAAGTATGGGCGAATTTTTTCACAACGCCCTTTCCGTTCCAATTTTTAACCTCCTAGTTTTCCTGTACAACGTTTTACCAGGGGCGGACATTGGGTTTGCGATTATCGCCCTCACGATCTTCATCAAACTCATTCTTTGGCCATTCATGAGCAAGTCGTTGCGCTCGCAAAAGGCGATGCAAGAGCTTCAGCCCAAGATTGAAGAGTTAAAAGCAAAGCATGCGGACGACAAAGAAGCGCTTGCCAAGGCGATGATGGAGCTCTACCAGAAGGAGAAGGTGAATCCGCTCGCCTCGTGTCTCCCACTCTTGGTCCAGCTGCCGATCCTCATTGCTCTGTATCGTGTTCTTCTTGCAGGGTTTGGCCCTGAGACGCTCGCTGAGCTCTATCCATTCGTCACCAACCCTGAGCAGATCGGACATGTGTTTCTCGGTGTGATTGATCTCTCCACGGCAAGTCTGTATCTCGCGATCCTGGCTGGTTACTTCCAGTTCATGCAAACACGCATGCTCATGCACCGACAGCCTCCCAAGCAGGTGAAGGGAAAGAAAGGAGCTCTGGATGAGACGATGCTCGCCAGTATGAACAAGTCCATGCTCATGTTCATGCCGGTGATCACGGTCGTCATCGGTGCGACCCTTCCCGCGGGACTCACCCTCTACTGGGTTACCGTAAACATTGTGTCGATTTTGCAGCAACAATTTGTCTTCTCTAAGATTCGGAATCCAAAATAGAATAAAAAAACGACCTCCTCACGGGGGTCGTTTTTCATCCACAGCGACAAAGACGGCAGGACTGCTAAGATGCCTCTATATGGGAGCGCGGACGGACCTTGAACAATCAGTCATGCGGACGATCCTTTGGTTTTCCCAGTTTTCTTCCCCCCTCACTGTTTTCGAGATTTGGAAGTGGCTTCTTCAACCAGAGCGAGCCTATGGACTCACAGAGATTTACACGATCCTAGAACGAAGCCCCTGGCTTCAAGAGAAGCTTGAATCGCACAACGGGTTTTTTGCCCTCAAGAGGTCTGGAGTTCAGAAACTGGTCGAGGGTCGCCAGGAGCGTTTTCTCGATGCTGAGCGAAAGTTTCGTGTCCTTCGCCGCGCCGCGCACTATTTTTCTCTCCTCCCTGGCGTCCGCTCGGTTGCCGCGGGCAATACGCTTGCGTGGTGGTCGACCACCAAGGACAGCGATATCGATTTGTATATCGTGACCAGACCCGGTCACATTTGGTCGTCGAGGTTCTGGTTAGTTGTGCCGTTTCTCCTTCTGGGTCGTCGACCCAGTCGTGGAGGTTCCTCTCTGGATCCTTTCTGCTTCAGTTTTTTTTCAACGACGCAGTATCTGAACTTTGAGGAGCTTTGTCTTCCACGGGATTATTATATGGCCTTCTGGGTTCGTTCACTGGTTCCGATTTTCGACCGTGATGGGAATCTGGTGACTCTGCAATCGGAAAACCGTTGGGTTTCGCGTAGCCTTCCCAACGCTCACCCACGGGTAAGCCATCATCGACATATCCCTCGTCGTGTTTTGAGAATCCCGTTGCAATGGAAATTTGCCGAACCATTCTTTCGATCGATTCAACGCAATCGGCTCCCAGACCACCTACGCGAGTTGGCGAATCTTGATTCACGCGTGGTCGTGACGGATGACGTCCTCAAGTTCCACGACAACGACCGTCGAGAGAAGTATCGCGATACATTCGAGTCTCTCCTTGAACGTCATTTATGATTGCTAGGTTTGCCAATTTCTTGTTCCTCGCATCTATTTTTTTCCTGCCGTGGCAGACGGCGATGATGCTCTTAACCGCGGAAATTTCGGGTGAAGCTTCTGCCTATGGCGTCCTTTCCATCTACGTGGTTGAAGCCATGATTGTCTTTGCCTTTCTCTTGCGTGGCCGGCAACACACACATCCACAGGTTCGTTCCCTCATTCGTGCTCTCTATTTTTTTCTCGCGGCCGCGTTTTTTTCTTTGAGTGTGAGTCAGGTTGAGTGGGTTGGATGGTTTCATCTCATCCATGTGGTCAGTGCGGCGATGCTGTTTTCATTGCTTGTCGATGATCGGACGAATATCCGACAAGTTCTCTCGCTTTTTTTAGCCGGCCTTCTTGTCCCAATCATCATTGGCTGGTTTCAGGTTCTCAACGGTTCTAGTCCCGACTCGAGTCTCTTGGGAATTGCCGCGAAGGATGCAGTGACGCCGGGGGTGGCGGTTGTGGAGTCCGGTGACGAACGACTCATGCGCGCCTACGGCACCTTTCCGCATCCAAACATTTTTGGTGGCTATGTCGCATTTGGTATCGTCGCGCTGGCTTGGACCGCTCGATTTTTTGAGAACAAACGTCAGCTTGTAGGGGTGCTTGTAACCTCGAGCCTCTTGGGAGCGACTCTGATTGTGACGTTCTCACGTTCCGCTTGGCTTGGATTGGGTATCGCATTTTTGGTTTTGATGGGGTTCATGTTGTGGTACAAACGAATTCCTCCTCGTCAGGCATTGCCGATAATGATTTTAGGTCTTGTGTCGATTCTTTCCACACTCGCCGTCTTTCATACGCAGGTTTTTTCTCGATTTGATACGTCACAACGACTCGAAGTGATCTCTCTTGAGGAACGGGCTAGTCAGTATAAAACGTTTGGTGATGTTTTCCTGGAGTCTCCACTTCTGGGCGTTGGGCCTAGTGCCTACACGTTTATTTTGGGACGACTTGATCCGGGGCGTCCCGTGTGGTCGTACCAGCCTATGCATAATGTTTATCTCCTCATTTTGGCCGAACTTGGTCTTGTTGGGGTTATGGCTCTTGGATATTTGTTATGTAGAATAAATCCCTTTGCCAACGCTTCACTTGCCAGAGGGGGAACGCTGTTTGCGATTGCGGTCGGTGTCCTTCTTTTTACGATCGGATTATTTGATCATTATCTTTGGACGCTCTGGCCAGGACTTGCTCTTGTGGCCATAAGCATGGCCACGCTTGTCCGATGGACTTATTCACCAACGCAGGAACAAAATTCTTATTTGTCCCATGTTGACAGGGTTTTTTGATGTCTTGACAGCAACGGCTTCTTTGTCCAAAATGATGGCGTTAGCACTCTTGTAGGAAGACTGCTAGCGTGTTTTATTAAGTGATTGAGTCATTGAGTTGTTTAGTCATTGAGTTACTAAACGACTTAGCGACTCAACGACTAAGCTACTTCAATATTATGAAGCTCAAACCCGTTGGCGATCACATTATCGTCAAAGCTGTTTCAAAGGAGGAAACTTCCGTGTCTGGGATTATTATTCCCGACACCATCGACAAAGAACGTTCCGAACGCGGCGAAGTGATTGCCGTGGGTCCAGGACGTGAACTCGAGGCAGGGAAACGTTCCACCATGGATGTTACCGTCGGCAATCAAGTGTTGTTTAAAAAATATGCTCCAGACGAGGTAAAGATCGATGGGCAAGAGTTTTTGATCATTCGCATGGAGGATGTGATGGCAATTATCGAATAACCTATATGGCAAAACAAATTTCATTTAACGAAGATGCTCGTGCAGCTCTCAAGCGTGGAGTCGATAAACTCGCCAACGCGGTAAAAGTGACTCTTGGTCCTAAGGGTCGCAACGTCGTTTTGGATCGCGGATTTGGCGCACCTACCATCACCAAGGACGGTGTGACGGTCGCCAAGGAGATTGAGCTTGAAGATAAGTTTGAAAATCTTGGAGCTGAGCTTGTGAAGGAAGTGGCCAGCAAGACTAATGATGTGGCCGGAGACGGAACCACCACGGCGACGGTGCTTGCCCAGGCAATGATTGCCGAAGGCCTGCGCAACGTCACGGCTGGCTCAAACCCACAGGTGCTGCGCCGAGGAATTGAGAAAGGTGTCGATGCACTCGTGTGTGAGATAAAAGAGAAAATCGCCACTCCAATCAAGGGTGGGGAGATTGAGAAAGTGGCAAGTATTTCTGCCAACGACGCTGAGATCGGGAGCATGATTGCCAAAGCGATGGAAAAAGTCGGCGAGAATGGCGTCATCACCGTAGAAGAGTCGCAGTCATTTGGTGTAGATGTTGAGGTGGTGGAGGGAATGCAATTTGATAAGGGGTATGTCTCTCACTACATGGTGACCAACACGGATCGCATGGAAGCGGAGTATCAGGATGCCTACATGTTGATCACGGATCGCAAAGTGAGTTCCGTGCAGGACATCCTCCCAGTCCTGGAGAAAGTTGCAGCCACAGGGAAGAAAGAGCTTGTGATTATCTGTGAAGATGTCGATGGAGAAGCACTTACCACGCTTGTCGTGAATAAGCTCCGTGGGGCGTTCTCAACGTTGGCGATCAAAGCCCCAGGCTTTGGAGATCGTCGTAAGGCCATGCTGCAAGACATCGCCGTGTTGACAGGCGGAAAGGTTGTTTCCGATGAGATCGGGATGAAACTTGAGAACGTCGAGCTAGGGGATCTGGGAAAAGCTCGCAAGGTTGTTTCCAATAAGGACAACACAACAATCGTCGAAGGCCATGGCGACAAGGCGGCGATTGCGGAGCGTGTTACACAAATACGTGCACAGCTTGAGGCAACAGACTCGGATTTTGAGAAGGAAAAAATGCAGGAGCGTATTGCTAAGCTTGCCGGAGGTGTGGCGATCATTCGCGTGGGAGCCGCGACCGAAACAGAAATGAAAGAAAAGAAGCATCGCATTGAAGACGCGGTGTCCGCGACTAAGGCGGCCGTGGAAGAGGGCATCGTGCCAGGAGGTGGTGTGGCGCTCATGCGCGCTGCCCGTTGTCTTGAGGCCGTTGCCGTTGAAGGCGACGAGCGCGTTGGAATCGACATTCTGCGCCGTGCTCTTGAGGAACCTCTGCGTCTGATTGCTTCAAACGCCGGAATGGATGGATCGGTTGTCGCAGAGAAAGTCCGAGAGATGACGGGGAGTCAGGGATACAACGCGGCAACCAATGAGTACCAAGATCTCGTGGAGGCCGGCATCATCGACCCTGCTAAAGTGACGCGTTTTGCGCTTCAAAATGCCGCGTCCATTGCGATCATGATCCTCACAACCGAGTGTGCCATTACGGATCTGCCAAAGAAAGAAGAACCCGCCCAAGGCGGCATGCCAGGAGGGGGCATGGGAATGTACTAACACGAGTCTACATAAAACGAGGGGAAACTCTCGTTTTTGCTTTAGTGAATTCTATCAATCTGCTACTATGGTTCCTATATGAATCAAAAAGAAACAGATGACATTCCTCCACAACAGGATATGCAAGAGGATCGCCTCATTGCGGCGATTGGGTATCTTGGCATTCTGTGTCTGCTCCCACTTCTCTTAAAGAAAGACTCGGCGTTTGCTCAACATCATGGCAAGCAAGGCCTCGTGATTCTGATCGTATGGCTCGCGCTTTGGGTCGGCATGATCGTACCGATTTTGGGACAGATCGTCTGGACGCTGGGTTCGATTGCGCTCATCATTCTCATCATTTTGGGTATGGTGAATGCGCTTCAGGGCAAGATGTGGAATATGCCAATCTTGGGCAAGTACGCCAAGCAGATCAAGTTGTAAGGTATGACAGACCTTCTTAAGTCTATTCAAGACCTCCGGGTGAAGATCCTCGACACCTGGAGGTTACTTTGACCTCGATACCGTAAAAACACAGATCGCCGCCTTGGAAATACAGATGTCTGCGCCAGCTTTTTGGAACGATGCGGAACAGGCTCAGAAGGTCAGTAAGGAGGCGGCTGAGTTACGACAAGAAGTTGCTGACTGGGAGGAATTTGTGAAAGAGGTGAGTGAACTTCAGGAACTCGCTGGACTTGGGGATGCGGCGATGGCGGAAGACTTGGGAGATAAATTCGTGCAGGCTCAAGCACAATTTTCAAAAATGGAATTTGCAACTCTTTTTGCAGGTGAGTACGACAAAGACCCAGCCATTGTAGCGATCCATGCAGGAAGTGGAGGCACAGAGGCTCAAGATTGGACGCAGATGCTCACGCGTATGTACATGCGCTATGCCGAGAAGAAAGGCTGGCGTGTGACGGTTTTGTGGGAATCGCGTGCAGAAGATGTGGGACTCAAGAGCATTACCTTCCGCGTTGAAGGGCGTTGGGCGTATGGGTACCTCAAGAGTGAGGCGGGTGTGCATCGCCTGGTGCGTATTAGTCCATTTGATGCCGAGAAGATGCGTCACACCACGTTTGCCCTTGTGGAGGTCATCCCTGAACTTGAAGATGTGGCCGAGATTGAGATCGATCCAAAGGACTTACGCATCGACACATTCATGAGCGGTGGCAAGGGGGGACAGAGTGTTAACACAACCTATTCCGCCGTGCGCATCGTGCACCTTCCAACTAACATTTCCGTTTCGTGTCAAAATGAACGTTCCCAGCAGCAGAACAAGGAAACGGCCATGAAGGTGTTGAAGTCAAAATTGCATCAGCTTGCGTTGAAAGCAAAAGAGCAAGAGAAATCGGATCTGCGCGGGGAGTATCAGTCGGCCGAGTGGGGGAACCAGATTCGATCGTATGTGCTTCATCCCTACAAACTCGTGAAGGATCACCGCACCGATTTTGAGACGACAGATGCGGAAGGTGTGCTTGAGGGAGAAGTGGAACCATTCATGGAAGCGTATCTACGGCATGCGCTTGGGGAAACGGATCGATTTCAAGAAGCAAACAAAGAATAGTATGGCCAAATATAAAATAGCTTTAGTGACAGGCGGAGCCGGGTTTATCGGTTCCCATCTTGTGGACGCGCTTATCCGTCGACGAATTAAGGTCTATGTCATTGACGATTTGTCAACGGGATCTCGCAAGAATCTCAACCCCAATGCGACGTTCTACAAAATGTCTGTTGTCGACCAGGAGGCTGTTACAAAACTCATTGTCCGGATAAAACCAGACGTGGTGTTTCATCTCGCCGCCCAGATCGACGTGCGCTGCAGCGTGGAAGATCCACCAGCCGATGCACGTGTGAATGTCATGGGGACGCTCAACGTTGCGCACGCCTCAGCGAGAGCCGGGGTGAAGAAGTTTATTTTTACCTCCAGCGGGGGGGCAATGTATCCAGACACGTTGAAACCCCCTTACTCGGAGAAGACACCAGAAGAACCGTTGTCGCCCTATGCAATCGCCAAGCGTTCAGCCGAGATGTACCTCGATTTTGAGCATCGTATTCATGGCATGAAGTATGTGGTGTTGCGTCTTGCCAATGCCTATGGCCCACGTCAAGCCCTGCGTGGGGGATATGCGGGAGTTATTTCCGTCTTTGCCCGACAGATGCTTGCCGGCGAGAAGGTTGTGATCAACGGGAATGGAAAACAGACACGCGATTATGTGTTCGTCGGAGATATCGTCCGAGCGCATATGCTCGCCATGGACAAGGCTGTCACAGGAACGTTTAACATCGGTTCAGGGATACAGACGACCGTGAATGCGCTTTTCTCGAAAATAAAACAATTAACCGATTCCAAACAAAAGGAAGTACACGGATCCGCATGCAAAGGGGAAGTCATGCGTTCAGCACTCGATTCTCGCAAGGCCGCTCGTGAACTTGGATGGAAGCCGGAGGTGTCGCTTGAAGAGGGATTAAAGAAGACGGTCATGTGGTTCAAGAATATCTAGAAGAGCAGATTCAGGAAGCCGTTGGTGTCCTCAAACGGGGCGGGGTGGTTGTGTTTCCAACTGAGACGGCGTACGGGTTGGCGGCGGATGCGACCAACGAAGCTGCGGTCGAGCGAGTGACACAGATCAAAGGTCGTGTGGAAGACAAGTCGTTCCCGTTGATTGCAGCGAGCCGAGAAATGGTTGAACGATTTGCAGGAATTCCTCAAGGATTGGAGAAACTTGTTTCAACGTATTGGCCTGGTCCGCTGACATTGGTGTTGCCGGTAATGGAAGGGGAGTTGGCACAAAGAGTGATACATGACAAAACCGTAGCCATTCGAGTTTCATCACACCCTCTTGCTCGAGCGCTGAGTGAAGGACTCGGGAAACCCATCGTGTCCACGAGCGCCAACCTTAGTGATCGACCAGCATGTTA
Source organism: Candidatus Uhrbacteria bacterium (assembly GCA_016206085.1). Taxonomy (GTDB): domain Bacteria; phylum Patescibacteriota; class Patescibacteriia; order UBA9934; family GWF2-40-263; genus UBA12478. Next base: position 73,550 of record JACQSF010000009.1, on the reverse strand, counting down.
TTCAGTGGAGAATGTTCGGATTCAGCTTGGCGACACCCCGGATGCGTATCTTGACGGTGGAACACTTGAACCTCAACCTCCCTCGACGATCGTCACGATCGACGATTATGGGTATCCGGAGGTGATTCGACAAGGCTCAATCGAGATCGACGTATGACTCGTGCGAAAAAATCATTTGGGCAGAATTGGTTGATGGACAAGACGGTCGTGAAGAAGATTGTCAAGGCTGCACAGATTACTCCTGGCGAAACCGTCCTTGAGGTTGGTCCTGGGACAGGTGTTCTGACGCAGGCGCTTGTTGATGCGGGTGCTCACGTCATCGCGGTTGAAGCGGACACGTCGCTCATCGCCCCCCTGCGAGAAAGATTTGGCGATTCGATCGAACTGATCGAAGGGGATGTTCTCTCTTGGGGGTTCACTCCCGCGCAGGCTAAAGCCTGCGGCTACCGCTACAAGCTCATTGCCAACATCCCTTACAACATCACCTCCGACCTTCTTAGACGTTTTTTGACGACTGATCCCAAACCTTCTCGCATGATCCTCATGGTTCAGAAAGAAGTCGCTGACCGCATCACGGCCGTGCCCCCTGACATGAGTCTCTTGTCCGTCATGTGTCAGCTGTATGCGAAATGCAAGCACGTCGCCAAGGTTCCCGCTGGAGCGTTTCGACCCATACCAAAGGTGGATTCAACGGTCGTTCAATTTGAAGTGTTCGATTCATCGTCTTGGGGAATCGATCCAGAAGACGTGATCGCTCTAGTCAAGCGTGGATTTTGTTCACGCCGCAAACAACTTCATGGGAATTTGAAGTCCTTTGCACATAATTCAGAACAGATAAAACAAGCTCTCAAGAGTCTTGGGCTTTCTCCCTCGGCTCGTGCCCAGGAGCTTTCTGTGGAAAACTGGATCGCACTTACCCACATCCTCAACGAAAAGAGTAAAAAACACCTGGGTTAACCTCAGGTGTTTTGCTATAATAGTCTCATGGCTACACAACGGTTGAGACTTAAGCCAGCCTCGCCTCTATCGACTGAGCAAAAGGTTGCTTTTGGTCTTTTGATGTTTTTGGGTCTGGGCGGTGTGGCATTTGGCGCTCAGTCGTTTGGCATCAACATGATGAGACCAATTCAAGAACAAATTGCGGCGTTCTACACCGGGGAAGAATTTTTAACCTCCGACGCGCGCGAGGCACGGGAACTGGAGGAGTCCAAAACAAATGATACGGATCAAGATGGGCTTGTCGATTACGACGAACTCTACGTGTACAAAACATCGCCCTATATTGTCGACTCTGATTCCGATGGTTTTAGCGATCAGGAAGAAGTGTACTCAGGGAACAATCCGAACTGTCCTACTGGACAAAATTGTGGACGTATTTCTGGATCGGCAGAGGCCGTGGCTGAAACGTCCGCTGCCGATGCGTTCATTGAAGGACTGGTGGGGGAGGGCGATCTGTTGGATGCGGGAAGCGTGACATTTGAATCAGAAGAAGACGTGGCGAACTTTTTTCAACAGGCAACCATGGATCAGATCCGCGCCGCGCTTCTGGAGTCTGGAATGACCCAGGAAGAACTTGACCAGATCGATGATGAAACACTCAAAGCATTTTTTTACGGGGCACTTGGGGAAGCTTCCGAGTCTGGACTCCTGGATGAATATCTAACAACATCACCGTAGGTATGAGACTGTTCTGGCACAAACACAAACGATGGTTCGTGGCCGGAGTTTTGTCTTTGTGTGTAGGAGTATTTTTGGTTGTCGGTATTTTTTCTTTTGTGCAACCGGTCTACGCCGTGGATTCCGCGGCCATTGCGGCTGGGGAGTTGGCAGCTGGTGCCGCGGAAGGAGGATGTACGTCTGGTGGTCCCTCCCCCGTCCCGTGTCCACAAAAAGGAATCAAACAGAGTTTGCAGATTGTCGGAGAAAAGATTTTGTCTCCGACATTTCGTATTGCGCTCATTCAGGCTCTGCTGAATCTTTCTCAGTTTGTGCTCAACCGCCTTGCTTACGAGGCAGCCGTGGCGATTGCTTCGGGTGGTCCTGGTGAGGACTCGTTGTTTTACAATCAGACTCCATCGGAAGCGTTTGGTCAGTTGGGGTTGGAAGTCGCAGGAGAGGCGATTGGGAGTATGTCTCAACTTTCTTCCAGCAAATTAGGAATTGAATTTGATCTGTGTCAACCATCCTCCCAGAGCCTTCAACTTGCTCTTTCATTGGGAATCAAACAAAAGTATCAACCCAGCGAGCCCAAATGTGACTTCATGGAGGTTCTGGGTAATTGGGAGAAATTTGGAGCAGATATTTATCAGAAATATCTCGATCCAGAAGGAAGACAGGAAGCAATTCTAAAAACATTTGCCAGTGCTCTTAAACCGGGTCAAAACGAATTGACAGCGACGTTACGTATTAATATCGCCATTGACCAGAAAGTTCACGAACAGAAATTGCTTCAGTTTTTGGAGCGCAACGAGAGTACCTATAAAAACGTAAAGGACTTTATTACGGGAACGGTTAAAACACCTTCTGAAACGCTCCAAGCGGATTTTGAGGAGGCACTCAAGAAAGCAAAAGGGGATGATTCTCAAATTCGTGTTGGCGAGCTTGCTAACGCCGGAGATCTCATTGGGGGTCTTGCCCTTTCGACCGCGTCGACCTTTACAAACGTCTTGTTGTCCCAGCTTCTTAACCGAATTTATACCGGATTGTTTGATACTGAGGTCGTCGATCCGTTTGACCTGGAAGCGGTCGGAGCCGGGGACAGGGAGGCGGCGCAGGAACGATTTGCGTCGATCATCACAACAAATCCAATCGCCACGACCGAGTATGATGCGCTTTCCGAGTTTGTTGTGTGTACAGCACAAGGAACGATCAACCGAGGACTCTATAACTGTGTCATGGACGTGAACTTTTTGGCAGCCGTGAATCGTGGAACTGCCGGTGTCCCGTTAACGGTGCAAGAGGCGATTGATGAGGGGTTGCTTGATGGAGATTGGCCACTCATTGCGCCTGACAACGAAGCCGCCAACCAAGATCCGTTTTGTTATACCTACGGGTATTGCTACGGAAACCTTGTGAAGCTGCGCAAAGCGCGCGTGCTCCCGATTGGATGGGAGTTGGCTGCAAGTCGCAACAGTGAATCCAATCCCGCCACGCTCCAAGAAGTGATCGATGGGTTCAATGATTGTACGCAAGAGGGAACCATTGGGTCGGCAAGCACGTCGGATTCTGACAGCAAGTGGTGTCATCTCATTGATCCAAACTGGGTCTTGAAATATCCAAAAACAGAATGTCGCGCTGTGGGCAACGGCGAGATCCGTATTTCAACGCTTTCCAGCGGGCGCAACACGACGTGTGTTGATTCACCAAGTTGTATTGGGGAGGATAACAAGGGAAATTGTGTTGATGGCTATGGGTACTGCACCCAGGAGAAGAACGTCTGGCGGTTCCGTGGCGACGAGTGTCCGGCACAGTACGCCACCTGTCTTTCGTTTACGAATACCCAAACAGGGGACGATGGAGATTTTCTTGTGAGTACGGTGAACTACAGTGTCTGTGATCAGGATAATGCTGGGTGTCGTTGGTACCGTACAAATAAGTATCTTGAGGATGCGGGGACGACGGACACAGAAGATGATACGTATGAATGGCTTGCCACAGGAGATGAGTATCTTCTAGAAGAGCGAGACGTGGATTGGAATTACTGGGATGGGAGTGGATCAGTGGGACGAACATCGTACGTCTATACTTCTGATTCTGGTGAAACGTATACGTATGAACAGTATGCCTATGAGGATCGTCTCTATCTCACCAATGACGCGACACAATGTAGTGAGAATGATGTCGGTTGTACCCAATTGTATGAGTTCGATGAGACGGTGTATCTCAACAGCGTGCAGAATCCTTCGTTTGAGGAGGATGAGGACGCGGATGGAACGCCTGATGGATGGGTTCCGTTGACAGCAGGAGGATACACGCTTGATACAAGCAATTCAGAGTTTGGGTCGACTTCACTTCTCTATTCTGCAGGCACCCTGAATTATCTCTATCAGGATATCAGTGCCTCTGAGAATAATTTTTATACCTTCAGTACCTATTTTCAGGCACAGACATCGGGTGATAGCGGTGTGGGTCTCCTCCTCTTTTTAGATGAAGACGGAAATTCCATTGATGCTTCCGGGACATCGTCTTCTGGAGATTGTGAGTGGAGCAGTGTGTTTAACTTGTATCTGATGGTTGAAGAACCAGATACGGCTGATTTTGAACGATTTGAGTGTCTTGTGACTGCGCCGGAAGGAACGGTTCAGATTCGCGTGGGAGTCGGAAATTCTTCGTTCTACTCTTCTGATGAAGTGTACATCGATGCGGTGCAACTCGAACTTGGGGAAGATGCAAATATCTTTGCGGAGGGGTACAGCGGTACTCCGACACAAGTGTACTACCAGGTTGCCCCAAGCTACTTGGGATGCACGGGAAACGATACAGATCCAGAGGAATGTGACTCGTATGCCCAGGTGTGTACCGCACAGGAAGTAGGGTGTCGTCTGTACACACCAGAGGACGGAGATCCGAATGTGCCGGCGATTATCTCGGATCTTGATACGTGTCCAAGTGAGTGTGTTGGGTACACAACGTACAAACAAGAAGCCACGGATTTTGAACGTGAGTCATTCCCACTCTACTTTATCGCCGACAGCGCAAGCGTGTGCGCATCGCAGTACGTAGGATGTGATTCGTATACAAACCTCGGAGCCGTTGACGCGGGAGGTGAGGGGATTGAATACTATACAGATCTTCGATTCTGTTTGAGCCCTGACATTGCGGACGCCACAGCCACCAACAAAACACCCGCGACGTATTTCACCTGGGAAGGATCAGACAACGAAGGCTACCAGTTGCAAACATGGTCTCTGTTGCAGTCAAATAGCGCATCCGGGAGTCAGACGTTTGTCTCAAGTGGATACACCGAACTTGCGATTGATCTTGCCCCGTGTACCCATCGTCAGATGACGTCTGAAAATGTGGTCGTGTGTGATGATACCTCTGCAAATTTGACGGCAGATGTCTGGACAAACGAGGACTGCGATGAGCATGATGATATTTTTAACAATCCAGATTGTCGGGAGTTTTTCGATACGAAAGGGAATATCCATTACCGTCAGTACTCAGACACGATTTCTATTTCAGACGCGTGTTCTGCCTATCGAAAAGATGAAAGTGAAGAAACGGATTGTGAGGATTCAGGTGGATGGTGGACTGACCAAGGATTCTGTCGTTATTATGTCCTACCTGAGGAGAGCGTTGATTGTCCGGCCGAACAAAACGGCTGCCGCGAATATACAGGAGGGACCGGTCGCAACGCGACCACGATCCTTTCGGAAACATTTGAAGGAGGGACCTACGAAGATTTTGTCATGGCAGAAATTGGGAATTATCCGGATGAAATTTCGATCAGCAATGAGTCTGTCGCGACTGAAGGACATTCTTTGTATGTCCTTGCTCCTTCAAGTGGAATGGCAGGAATTGAAACGACACAGATCTATCTTGATTCTACCGTGACAACGGAGATCTATGATGAAGCTGGAGACGCAGCAGGAACTTCGACGACCTGTACGAGTAATGGAGGAACCATTGGCGATAGCGGATGCGATATCGCCGATGATATTGATGGGGATGGTTCAGACGATGAAGATTGTTCCGTCTTGGATGGACAAGAGAGTTGTGGGGCTCTGACGGGGTATCTTGTGGCGGGAAAGACGTTTGTGTTGGATTTTTGGGCCAAGGGAAATGGGAATCTCTACGTGACGTTTGGGGAGCAAGGAGGAGCGGGAGACGTACATGACTTCGTCGATCCAAACAGCGGTGTTTCCGATCTCACTCCTGTTGCCCTGGATGGATCGTGGGTTCTCTATTCCCTTGGACCCGTGGATACGTCCGCCTATGCAGATTTTGATGAGAATGCGGTAGTCCGTTTTGCCACGGATGCGGAAATGGAGTTTTATCTTGATAACGTCACCCTCAAGCAGGTCGAAGAGAATATTACGATCATAAAAAATTCCTGGGTGGTTCCGTCGACCTGTGATCAAACGCCAGAAGGTGTTGATTCAGACCAATACTACCTGGGTTGTGAAGCCTACACGGATCATAACGGGAGTGCGGTTGATCTGTATCAGTTTTCAGATCTGTGTTCAGAAGAGGTTGTGGGATGCGAGGGGTTTTATCACACGGCCAATTCAGATTCGCCTTACACGCAGGTGTACAACGCCAGGTGCATGTATTCCTCAGACACGGATTTTACAGACGATGATGTGGTCACTAGAAACACCGCGTGTAAGATCAACGAGATTGAATACTGCACGATTATCGTGGGAGAGAGTTACTGTCTTTTTGATGCCGATCAGGCGTTCCCAGGAGATCTCCCTGTGGAGGAGGTAAGTTCCAGCGAGTATTATGCCGTCGTGTATGGTTCGGAGACCGTGATTGTTCCGGGTGATACGCCTGTGTACATTGTTGCGGATGAGAGCGATCAATGTGCTTCCAGCGCGATGGGGTGTCAGGAGCTTGGTAAACCAACCTACACGCAAGACCAACGTGAAGTGGAGAGTTTTGAGTCGGTGTATTACATCAACTTACCTGCGGATTACGACAGTATTTTGTGCGATCAAGAAGCCTTGTTCTGCGAGGAGTGGGCGTCAACACAAGACGGGAATTTCTATTTTAAAGATCCGCTTGATAAAGAATGTGAATACAAGACCAGCGTGACGATCAACAACCGTTCCTACTTCGGGTGGTTCCGAACCGGAACAAACGAACCGTGTTACTGGGAAGATAAAGATGGGGATGGGGTCTATGATCAGGATGAGGATGAAGCGTACTTGATTGCGGGCGAGGAATTTGGGGTTTGGAATAATGGAGACCAGGACGATGGCGACACAGACTATTGGGATTTCTATGATGGATGGGTTGCAAGTTGTAGCAGTAAGTATGATTTGTGTACCGAGTTTATTGATGTCGTTGACACGGGTGGAGGCCTCAATGAAGACGGCCAGTCCTATTATTTCACCAACGACGATCTGTTGAGTGAAGACACGCTCACGGACTCGCAACGTTGTAACGGCCAAGTGAGTCAGAAGTTTGGATGTGCCCTTTTTAATAATACGACTGTTTCAGAATTAACCTACCATGCCTCCGCCAGCTACGTACTTTCGACCCATGCGGATGTGTTCTACGGAACAGAAATGAACGATCTCGTGGATCCGATTAGTTGTACGACACAAGACGGTGGGGTATTCACGATTTCCGATGCCGACGCGGCGATTGCCGGGACAGGAACAGAAGTTGATCTTTGTGCCAGGCGTTGTGCCTACACGGTTGAGAGTGGGGATCAGCTCACAACAACAGGTTCAGAGCAGGGGGCGGTAGATACAGTCTATTACAATGGCTCCTGCTTTGTTGATTCCGACTGTGGCCTTCTCACTACCTATAAGGGAGAAGATGTGAGCGGAACCTGTACCGATGTTGTTGATGCCTATGCTCTGGAGGACGACACCAATGAGGTGATAAAAGTGAATCGTGATCGTAGCTGTGCGGCATGGCTTTCTTGCGAGAGTTCGCGCACCAGTTGGAACACACAAACCAACACGTATGACACGATTTGTGATTCGATTAACTTGTGTGTGGAAGGACAACAGCAGGGAGACCGTGCAATTTGTTCTCAATGGGATCAGAGTGACCCATCGATTCTTTCTGCGTATCACTATTCCGTCCGCGATGTAAGTTGGACGGGGTATGAGTATTCGGGAAATGCGATTCCAAACCAGCTCCCAGTTGAGTTGTACGACCAGTACAACATTGCCGCCCAGTCAGTGTGTGTCAATTCATCAGGAGTGGCACTCACCGGATCAGCTTATATTACTCAAGGGGATACGACGCTTCCACGCGCGTGCGGGTCGTATGCGGATTGTCCATTGGATAGCTCCGCACGCTGCTCGACTGATTCAGATTGTACGAGCAACAGTGGTCACGCTTCTGGCGTGTGCGACCGGGCAAGCGGGCAGTGCTATTTCGCCTGCGAAAATTCAAATGAAACAGACTACCGACTGGTCTATAACGCGGGACCCTGTGACTCGACGGAGTCTGGGGACGGAAACGGGGGATCTTGTGTGATCGGGCATTGTGAGGATTCCGCGGTCTCCTGTGCAAGTGATGACGACTGTTCAGATGGAGAGTCCTGTGTGGTTGGATACTTGCAAGCAACGGGGACGGTGGGTTGTGATGAAGATTGTTCCTGTAATCCTGACGAAAACGAAGGGAACGGAACAAATGCGGATTGCTCCGGCGTGACATCGTCCAGCGGCATTTCGACATTGATTTGTGATCCTATTGGGTTTGTCTGTGTGGATGAGCTGACGACAAATGTGTTATATCGTGACGCCTGCGTGACAGACTCCTCCAATCGCACCTGTGTTCCAGCCTCAACATCAACAACGGGTTCTTGTTTCAACGATCGCTGTTTGACAGATATTCTGGACGTAAATGGTGACGGTTTTGCGGATCGTCTTGAGGTGGATGATGCTCGTGAACAGTCCTGTCGGGCCTATCCAGAGATTGATTCGCCGTTCCCGACGGATGTGGTGCAGTACTGGATTCAATACACAGCGGAGAACATTGAGGCAGATGGAGAAAGTCCTGTTTCTTCTGACTCCAACTCAAAGGTCAATCCTCCAACCAGCCAGGCGGCTCTTCCCTATAGCTACGTTAATGGGTTCCAGGATTCAACCACTTGTGCGATAGATGCTTCTGGCAATCCTGTTGATTGTATTTGTTCTTATGATAAGGCGGAATATGGAGACGGGACAGGCTATCGATACTTTGAACTAGGGACAGGAGTTGCCGATGTTCCCGAGGGAATTTGTTCAGGCGGTCCTGTGAATGGAATTCCCTGCCAAGATGATGACGACTGTTCTTTTACGAGTACCGACGGAAAAACGACGCAATCCGGCATCTGTTCCTATGTGAGCCGTGTTGATTCCGTGTACGGATGGAATGGCTACTGTATTGAAAAAGATTCATCGATCCAAACGCTTGGTTCATCCGCGCCAGAGGATCAAGCCTGTTTAACGTGGCTTCCTGTTGACCAGCTTACGGGCGCCACAGACCTCTACGCAAAGTATACGTCCGCTGGATACCAACCACAGGACACGTATTACTGTGCGGAGGTGGAGTTAGGATACACCGTTGGAACAAGTGAGATCGCCTGTGCGGAAGTACAAGATAACAACTGTAATGACGGTTCCGATTGGCAACATTTCAGCAATGAAGCGGATAATTCAAGAGATTCTCAAGATGATTGTGTTGCCGCTGTTTGGTGTCCTGATGGATTCTTCGCTGTGATGACGGGTTGTGGGTCAAATGACACAAACAATGAATGTACGGCTTCCGGTGATAAAGACTGTCCCTATTTCTGTGTTCCAAAACTTTCCTATAAAACTCAAGATGATGATAGAGGAGTGTCCGGAGATACGTGTTTGACCCCGGATGCCGCATTAGGGATCACCGTCGAGTCGTCCCCGTTTACTGCGAACAATGACGCGGATGCACCCACGGGAGCCTACTACCTAAATGTGAATTCGGTGGGCGATCATTGGGCGGGATTAGCCGCACCAAATATCCGTGTGTACGTTTTGCCTCCGACAGATTTTGATACGGCGGTTGATTATTATGACGATTGTGAAGCGCGGGGGGTTCTCAGTGAAGGAGCCGAAGCGTTTAGTTATAGTGAATATACAGGAGGGGGTGTTGACTTTCTGCTTTCAACCTATGATGCGGGAGGAGCTCTCTCGGGAAAAGGATTTCGGAATTTGAATAATAATTTTGTTCCTGGTGCTGTTTGCACAAGCGTGGTTCAAGTGTCTGCAAAATCCACTCAAGATGAGCAGGTTCTCCCGTTTGATACGTATAATGCGGCATGGACAAACAAGCTCTGGGATCATGAAAGTAACACGCAACCTCTTTCAAGTTCCAATCCAAGTTTCTTAGGCTACCAATTCGGCTCGTTACAGTCCCCCTATGGGATTGCGACGGATTATCTTTCGCTTAAATTAGAGAGAGACCCAGAACCCTGGGTATTGGCCATGTGTCTTGTTGAGGGTTATGGACAGGAGCTACCACCTGTCGATTTAGTTTGCGATTCGGGAGACGTGGTGACGAGCAGTAGTGGGGAAGATGCACGAGCCAATAGGGATGTTTCATTGACAGTACAGACGGATGTGATTTCAAGCTATTGTTTGAATGTTGATTGTGATTGCAATGATAGCGGTGAAGAAAATGAGCAATGGTGCAATTGGAACAGCAGTTCGGGTGCGGCTGTGTATTGTGGCGGCGGGTATTGTGAGAATGACAACAGTATTAGCTGTTCGTTTATCGACGCGAATGAAGATGGGGTGGATGATACCTGTGAGGATGAAGGCGTTGATGGAGCCTGTGCCGCTGGGACCTGTGTGGGGGGTTCCTATGATGGACTGGCATGTGAAGGAGATCAGACCTGCTGGGTCAACTATTGCCATGGTTCGTATTCGACAGATGGGAGTCGTCAGTTATCGGGCGCGACCTGTATTGCAAATGATGATGCCCCAGTGTATGCGTTATCCGTTGGTTCAAAAGGGGATGCCATAGGGCTTCTTTCTCAGATCTTCGGACGCATTTACGGTATTGTTGAGTTTACCGATGACGGATACGGGGAGGTGGACACCGGAGTCATCCCGACAAACGAAACAATCTTTACGGATCGTGAACCGCTGGGAGACTTCGAACGATTTGATTTTGACACAGATAATTTTGAAACAAGTTTCTCTGATTGGATTTGGGACACACGAGCAAGCGCTCAAGATAATCCAGAAGATAAGGCTCCAACGATCGTTTCCATTGGCGAGTGTGAGGGAACGCTTTGCTACGAGGGAGTGAAAAACAAGTTCTCTGTGAATGAAGTTGATAGTGCCGATATTGAAGGCGAGGGATCCAAGCATGTAACGGTAGCGTTTTATGCCTATGCGGACTCGGATCAAATGCCGATCCGGCGTGTGATTGTTGATTGGGGGGATAATATGGCTGGGATTGGTGGCAATTCCAATCCATGGCCGTTTGGTTCTTATAGCGGATCAATTGCTCGAAATAATTTCTATAAAAACTATAGAGGACTCAATTCCGTTTCAGATTCACAGGAGTGCAGCAATGATCCGGATGAATTTGGCCAATCATCTAACGCCTGTAGCAGTTCTTATATCGCCTTTACGCATGATTACACTTGTACCACAGGACGGTTGGCGCAGCTGGAAGGTCGTGAGTGTATCTTTGATGAAGAAGACGGAAGGCTAATCTACTCGCCTTGCGTGAGTGGGGACTTCTGTGTCTTCCAGCCCCGTGTACACGTGATGGACAACTGGGGTTGGTGCACGGGATACTGTACGGCAGGTGATGATGGGACCGAGGGGTGTTATACGGGAGTGATAGGAAGTAGTACGCAGGATGAGTGTAACATTGAGGAATGTCCATCTGAAAATAATTCTGACAGTATATGTGAAGATTCTAGTGGTAGGATAGTAAATCCTTGGATCAATTACGATGGGGTCGTGAAAATTCTAACTGAGTAAGCTCACAAAAAGACGAGCTTCTGAAGCTCGTCTTTTAAATAAATAGCGACTCCGTGTGAGTGAGTCGCGCGTACCGTCAGAGACGGTGGTTCCTACAGGTCGAGTGTCCGCTCTGTCTCGCCTGTCTCGACGACGCGGTGGAAGTAGACCTGGCTGAGGTCTTCCGAGATCCAGCCTTCGAGGAGGTACTCGTCCTCCTCGTAGAAGAATTCGGAGCCCGTGACGATCGCCGTCCAGGAAGCGATGTGAATGATCACCTCGTCATCCCCGTCGCTGTTGAGGTCGTGGATGTCGGTACGTACCTCCCAGCCATCGTCTTCGCCCTCAGGTGCGAGGCCACACATGCCCTCACCTAGCCATGGAGAAGTCGCGTCGACGGTCGTGCCGTCGTCGACCTCGCCCACGATGAGGAGCTGAGGGACACACATGAAGGTGTCACCGTCGATGTCGACCATCCTGGTCCCGAACTCCGAGAGTTCGGCGTTGCACTCGTTGACCGAGGAACACAGAGGCTCGATTCCCATCGAGTTCTCGTCGTACGGCCACACCAGGTGGTCACCTACCCAACCGTAGGGGGCGACGTTGTGGAACATCGCGGAGAAGTCGGAGTCGACGTCGGTGGCGTCGCACTCGGCGCCGGCGCAGGTGCCGCCGGTGCTGTTCCCGCACCCCACCACGAAGGCGAGGGGCAGGAGAGAAACCAGGAGGGACCTGGACATAATTCACCTCTATCTATTGACATTTGATCCTATTTTTGGGGTTTTGTCAACCCCTTTGCCTCAAAAATGAGACAAAATTAGCCATTTTTGGCAAAATCTGTGGGTGAGATGTGGATAGTTTTCGGCCGAAACGCTGTTCTTTAGATCGAACGCTCACTTTTGAATCTTCGCGCTTGAACATCGCCAAAGCAAGAGTTTCCAAGGAACAATCTTTTCACGATCGTGAAGTTTATGTTCCGCTCGTGAGGTAAATGTTAACCCACTTTTCAATCTTGAGTATACGAACCAGAGCCTGCATTTCATCAAGAATAGATTTGTTGGAGAACCAGACGCTGAGCTGTTTCTGTCCGAAACCGACCGATTTCAGAAAAAATCGAAACGAGTCGCGGGCCTTTCTCGCCGCTTCAGGAAAATCAAACGCTACTAAAATAATCGATGGTTCCGGTAGGACGGCAATCGTTGATCGGATCATTGTTTTAAGACGTTGGATGGCGACTGATTCTGCTAATTCAAAAACGATTTGGTTCCCTTCCCGTCGCTCAGTAAGCCATTTCTTGCGTTTGAGTTCTTTCAGAGCCCGACGTTTCTTTTTCTCTCGAAAGATTTGATCCCACTCTTCCGGCTCCATGATTCCTCGAATCCGTCTGTATTGTTTGTACGGGTTGTTCATCCACTCGATAGTAAGGTCGCTAGCTTCGACCAGTGTATCGATGATTTCTTGGGTTACCTTATTGGATTTTTGGTTTTGTGCCATAGGTGTGGAACATAAAGTTTTCGATCGTGAACTTTATGTTCCTGATTAAGTCGAACAAAAACAACCCCCAGCCCGACAAGCAGGCAATGAAGGGGTTCTTACATAACCATCACAACAGGTTTTTCTTTCACCGTCAACGGGTCGTTGGGGATACAACATATGAAGTAGCCTTCTCTCACCCTGTAGCGTACCATTGCATGGTGCGCATTTTTTTAGGAACTATGTCTATAACAGATCAATTGTCTAAGGCATATCTCAAAGCAGCGTGGTCTTTGGATCCAAGAAGCGGGATACGAAACTTGAAGAACATAAAAGCTGCGACAAAAGAAGAAAAGGAGCTCAAGTGGTGTTATCTTGGGTTTATGTATGATCATTTAGCGAATCCACTCTGGCCGAAAATACGAAAAGAAATGGAAGCCGCCGCACGCCATGCGTATCGTCAGGCATTGCGACTCAATCCAAAATGCACGATGGCGATGATTGGGTTAGGTCGTATTCTCATAAATCGTAAGGATCCACGTGCACTCAAGTGGTATCGAAAAGCATTTCAGGTTGATCCTAAGGGATCAAAAGTTGAGTTTTCTTTGGCCTACGCCTATTTTCAGTTGGGCAAATTTAAGGAAGCAGAATGTCTTATTAAGCGATTGCGACGACGAGACCCATCCGACTTTGGGTGTGTTTACAATCTCGCCCAGCTAAACGTGGCTCGAGGAATCAAGAAACAGGCCCGTCATTACGCGAAGGTTGCTCTTCGTCTTTTCAGGTCTAAGCCACGGAAGGAACGGAGTAGTGAGGGTGGACGGCGATTTCAAAAGGCCATGATGGAGATCGTTCAAGATCTTCCCGCATCAGGATTAAATCCAAGGAGATAAAGAGTTCCTCATTTGTCGGAAGCTTCGCTTCCGACCCGCTTGAAGAAAATGCACTTTTTGCCTGATGACGACTCGAGCATCTCAGGTGAGTTGTCCACACATGACCATTGACGGGAGCTCAGATTTCTGATGTAGTGAAGGTAGAAAAATAATCCCCCAGATCATAACGATTGGGGGTTATTTTTTTGGACAACTTACCAACGAGGTTCCCATGCGTCAGTTCCTGTACGTTCTTTCGTTCATCGTCCTTCCGTTGCTGAACGGTTGTAACGATCAGTCAATCGAAAGGGATCACCCAAATGAGGATGGATGTGTCATCCGTGAGGCCGAAGACAGCTCGCCCTACCGTTCCATCGAATTCGATTGTCCGCCTGGAGTTTGGGAACGGATTCTGGCTAGGCATCTAGCCTTTCATCCGCCTGAAACCCTCACGGTAGAATCCTGGAACAAAAAAGACTGACAATGTCGGTCAGTCTGGTCAGATCGTGTTCCACGTCTGGGAACACATGGGGCCCGATGGATCCGCGAGCGTGAGGACACGCTTCAGGATCGGAATGAACTGGGGTTCATCAGCCGTACAGACGACTGACAACGGCCCTCCGGGTCGCAGATCGCCTATCAGGCCGGCTTCTCGGCCGAACGCGCACGCTTCATGGTACGCCAGACGCTCGGCGTGCCATTTTTGTTTGCACCAGTCGTGTACCTCGTCGTGAGGCATGGAATCACGAATGTAGAACGCGGACTCGGGAATGGTTCCATCCCGCCACTGCAGGTAATGCAGGTATTCGTGGTAGATGGTGATCTGCGCGAGAGAGCGGTTGCGTTCCAGAAAGATCTCTGGATCCGCCAGCAGTGCCAGAACAGGCTCGCTATCCCCATCTTGGATCAAGCCGAATGTGGCTACCGGAGTGCCGACCGCATTCCAGACGAATGACATTTGCCCACTGATGAGCAAGTGATGGAAGTCATCACGCACCCCTTTCTGCGGATGGGTGAGGAAGAATTCCTTGATCTCTCCACGCGAGGGTTGGGACGTCTGTGCGGACGGCGCGTTCCTCGGACGTGGCTCGCTCACGACAGGAGCCAGTGGTCTTTCGGAAACTGAAGAGGTCTTGGTTCCCATCCCCAGAAGAATGGCGACTACGGCCATGATGACCATATTCATTGGCGTGAAGGATCGGGTCTGATTGAGCCGCATGGTGCCTCCTTGGCTGTAGGTTGCGACAACCGATAGTTTCAGAAAAAATAAGTTTTGTCAACCCCCAGACCTCAAAAACAGGCCAAAATCAGCCATTTTTGACTAAACCTGTGGGTGAGATGTGGATAGGTTTCCCAGCAATGGACTCAAGCGACTCTCGAAGCGTTTTCATCTCCGGATGTTCCGTCGTTGGGAACAGTTTCAAAGCTTTTTGCAGCTAACCTTGCTCCCTCAATATCGGTTTGATCCGATTTTGCAAGGGCGATATTTGACAAGACATTCCAGTCCTCACCATTTTCATCGATGTATTGTTGGTACCAAAAGAGAGCCTTTGAGATGTTGCCTGCCTGGCGTTCAGCATTGCCCAGAGAGAGAAAAACTGTTGGATTATTTGATGCTTACTCTTTGTGAAAGGACTCAGCTCTTTTTTAAAGTAGAAACATTAGTTGTCAAGAAATAAATGAATGTAGGCTGAGGGTCGGCACGTGACGACTGGGGTCGTCGGATGTATACTCAACACATCTGTGCGGCTCCTGTTTTTATTTTATGATCAACATGAAGAGTATAGAAGATCGTTTATTGTCCCATTTTAGTCGCGATCAGAATGTTGTTGGTATTATGGTTTTTGGTTCGGTGGTGAACGGGAAGGCAGATCAGTTTTCTGACGTTGATGTGTACGTGCTGACACGCACATCTACAGCAGTAACACGAAAAGGATTTTTTGTTGGCGAGATATTGATCGATGTAATCATTGACTCTGTGGAAACCGCAACGGCTTTTTTACAGCAAGACCGAAACGCATTACGTCGTCCGACCTCGCATATACTGGCGAATGGAAAGATCATTTTTGAACGTACGCCTCAGTTGCGTGTCTTACAACGATTGGCGAAACAAAATTTGAATGGGAAAACTCGTACGAGCAAAAGTGACTATCTCATGCATGCTTACTCCTTGCATGATTTTTTGGGAGAGCTTGAAAGAAGTGCCAAAAACGACGATCGGTTGTTGTTTGCCTGCAACCTACAGCTGTTTATAAACAACGCCATCGAATGTGTTTTGCGTAAACATGGAGACTATTTTCGTCGATTCGATGAAACTATTGAGGTCCTGAGTCACCGCGATGCGGGATTCGTTCGGTCTGTTCGTGCTGTGTATCAGACACATGAGGTTAGTCAGCAAATGCAGTTGGTCAAAAAGATCTATCAGCATTTGAAGAAACGGTATCAATGTAGTCTTCCCAAGACGTGGACGATCAAGTGACAGTTTCCGACAAGGGCTTCATTTGTCGGGAGCTTCGCTTCCGACCTGCTTGAAGAAAATACAGTCCATTGACTCTTCCTTATTTCCATGGTTAAGTTTGAATCAAAACCTCTCAGAATCTGAAGTTTTCTGTCCAAGGATATAGTCTTGTTACCTTTTTGAGACGTTCGGTTACTGTAAAACAGAAAATAAATCTTTACATTTCTCTCTATGAAGAAATTTCTTATCCTGGCGGTTGTGGGAGCTATGCTCGTCCCTTCTGCCGCAGTGTTTGCCCAAGAAACGCCAAAAAGTTCTTTCGATGTGAGCGCTCAGTGTGAGGCCATGGTCACGCGTTCACAGGAACGATTGACGGCGAACGAAACTCGCCACGCGAAAAACATCGAACGCATGAATAAATCCATTGAGAAACTCAAGAAATTTGTTGAGAAAGCACAAACTCTCGGGGCAGATACCTCCACTCTGGAGGGAGATATCGCCGCCCTTGAATCCGCTCTTGTAGATCTTGCTGCGGATCACCAGGCTGTTCAAGATAATTTAACCGCTATGACGCAGGTTGATTGTACAACGATGACCATTGAGGAATACGACAACCAGATCGCCACCGCAAAAACGCTCTTTGAGGCGGTCAAAGAAAATATCGCGGTGATCAAGGAGATTCGACAATCGATCAAGTCACATGTAGAAGTCATTTTCGACGCGATCCAATCCTCCCTCAATACAGAAACTTCATCCTAAGTTTCTATGCGTAATCGTTACACCCCGACCCTCATTCTTCCACTCTTGTCTGTACTCATTTTGTTAGGAGCTGGCTGCGCACAAACGCAGGCGGACGTCGATGCGGATATCTCTGGGGAGACCCGACAAGACCGTTCTGGCCGTTCGAATCAGTCAGACCAAGAAGAGGAGGACGAAAACGAAGTGGAAGAGGAAGAGACACAAGCAGAGTCCGATGAGAATCAAGAGACAGAAGGTGTGGAAGCACAATACGATGTGAATAGTTCTGTAGACGCAAGTTCCTCATCCTCCACAGCCGATCTCCAAGATCTTGCAGATGAGGTCGACGACCTCCTTGGTGGGATGATCGCTGGTGAATCTGGGTTTTAACAAGAAGATCCCCAAATGGGGGTCTTCTTCTTTTTTGCAAAATGAGGCATGATGATCGACGTATGATCGATATCAAACGTCTTTTGGAGGAACCAGAGCGCGTGGCGCAAAACAATAAAAATCGGGGAAAATCTATGGACCCACAGGCGGCCATCGCGTGGCACGCCCAACGTGTGGAGTTGATTGAATCTGTGCAGACCCTTCGTACCCGCGGAAACGAAATTGCCGCCAAGATTCCCTCGGTTTCCTCACCTGTTGAGCGCAAAGCCCTGGTAGAAGAAGGAAAGACGATTAAGGAGCAGGTCAAAGAAAAGGAAGCAGAACTTTCCCATGTAGAGATCGAGCTTTTCACAGAACTCAAACGGTATCCAAACATCTTGCGTTCTGATGTTCCGATTGGAAAAGACGAGACGGGAAATGAATTATTGCGGACATTCGGTGAACCGACAACGTTTGATTTTGAACCAAAAGATCATCTTGCCATTGGGATAGATTTGGATCTTATCGACATGGATCGGGCGGCAAAAGTTTCTGGAGCGCGTTTTGCCTATCTCAAGGGGGACGCCGTTCTTCTGCAGTTTGCGCTCATCCAGTATGCGTTTCAAGAGACGCTCAGGGAAGGTTTTGTTCCCATTATCCCACCGCACATGATTTCAACCGCGGCAATGAGCGCGATGGGGTACCTTGAACATGGAGGGGAAGAAGAGATTTACCATCTGAAAAACGATGACCTCGTGTTGATCGGGACAAGTGAACAATCTATTGGACCCATGCGTATGGACGAGATTATCGATGCAGAAAATATCCCTTTGCGATATCTCGGATTTTCGCCCTGTTATCGTCGTGAGGCTGGATCCTACGGGAAAGATACACATGGCATTATTCGCGTGCACCAGTTTGATAAGATTGAGATGTTTAGTTTCACAACGCCGGAGAGATCAGACGAGGAACACCATCTTTTCCTTTCGATTCAAGAGCGTCTTATGCAAGGACTCAAACTCCCTCACCGAGTGATGAAACTGTGTAGTGGGGACACGGGGGCGCCAAGTGCGCGCACGTACGATATCGAAACCTGGATTCCGTCTCAAAAAACGTATCGCGAGACCAGTTCTACTTCCAACACAACAGATTTTCAAACACGACGTCTTAATACGCGAGTGAGATTTGAAGGCAAAAATGAATTTGCTCATGCCCTCAATGGCACGGCGTTTGCGATCGGTCGTGTGATTGTCGCGATCTTGGAGAATTATCAACAAGCAGATGGTTGTGTGTTGGTTCCGGATATTTTGCGTCCTTGGGTTGGCAAGGATCGAATCGTGAAGCGTACATGATGCGTTGGTATTCACACTGTTGTGTTGTTCTGGGCAGTGAACAGAAAAATCAATGTGTTTGAGAAAAAATGTTGTTAACTGTAAGCGGACTGTAAAACGGTCGTGTACAAAAAAGGCACTAAATTTAGCCAAAAACTGCTTGACCTTCAAGCGGTTTTTTGGTGTTGTAAAGATAGATCGACATCCACATCACTCTCTCGACTGGCCTGTGGCAGACACCCGTAACAGAAGCCGTTTGCCAAAGACCCCGCCGGGGTCATGTCGGACTAGACGATCAATAGACAAAAGTTCCTGGAGAGAGGGGCAGGAAGTGGGGTGATGACCATGCTTGGTTGACCCGCACGGGTCGACGCGCAAGATCTGGCGCGTCGCCCGGGAAGGTTCACCATTCTGGCGCCAACCCATCAACGACCAGCTCAACGGAGCATGTCATGTCCCTCGTCTTTTTCACCCTCACGGGTTGCGGTTCTCTGTTCATTCCTCAGTACGATGGTTCCAACCAGAGCAATCAGGGCGGAGCTGGACTCGTGATCGAGCTCCCGTTCTCCGCGGGTACCGAGAAGCTCTGCACCCAGGGCGCGGGTGGCACCCACAGCCACACGGGTATTTCGACCCGCTACGACATCGATCTGGACACGAATGACTACGCCGACGAGGAAGTGTTCGCGTCGGTCACGGGTGTGGCCTACGTGCACATGGAGTCCGCGACCTCGGGTTTCGGCTACCATGTGAACATCGATCTGGGTGACGGAACCTACGTCGTGATTGCACACCTCTCCGACATCTTCATCTCCGATGGGGACGAGGTGTCGGTCGGAAGCCTCCTGGGCTACGAAGGCAAGACCGGAAACGCCACCGGTGAGCATGTGCACATCGGTCTGCACCAAGGCGATGCTTCGCTCACGGCTGACAACGGCACCTCGATTCCCGCGACCTACTGGACGGGGAACCAGAGCGATGGAACCGAGGTGACCACAATCTCCTCGGAGGAGTTCTCCTGCGGCATCCGCAGCCAGGGAGATCCCCAGGACGGTGACTTCTACAAGTCCGATCTCTTGATCAACCTCTGGCACCCCGACGGGGCGCTCGTGATGACCCCGGACAACGCGCGCGTGTACGTGCTTCAAGACGGCAAGACGCGATGGATCCAGAACGAGTCCACCTTCTGGGGACTCGAGTACGATTTCGACGACGTCACGCTTGTCTCTGAGTCGGAACTTGATTGCTACGGCGATGGGTCGGACATCGTCGGCGAGACGTTCATCGATGCCGCCTTCGACACAGAGGAGGAGCTTTGGCTCATCGTGGGCGCCGCAAGCGACTCCAACCGGTACCGCGCGCGAGTGCGAGGGACGGGTTGGGAGGACGTTCTGAGTTCCTGGGGTCTTTCCTACGACAGGAGCAACGAGCCTGACACGTACGGGGACACCAGCTCCTACATGACCAACTGGCCGCCCAGCGCGAGCTATGTCAGCATGCGCGACGGCACCATCGTCAAGGAGTCCGATGCCTCAGATGTGTACATCATCTCCGGCGGGTTTGCGCTCCCGGTGAAGACCTGGGACGTCTACTTGCTCATGAATCACTATCGTCGTGACATCCTCACGGTTGACGACGGGATCGTGGGAGAACTCCACCAGATCGGCAGCTGCACAACCGATCAGATGTGTTTGGACTACGAGGCGGTCACGACCTGCGGAGGCGGTCTGGAGCTCAGCGATGGTCCTGGTGAGGGTGGAGACTTGAACCAAGACGACTACGATGATCCCGATGAGGAGCAGGATGATCCCGCCGACGAGGTCGAGCAGGAGCAAGAGGAGTCCGAGGAGGAAGTCGAGCAGGAGGAAGAGGAAGAGACCAGCGACGTGAGCACACTCACGGTCGAAGTGGACTATCCGGCCAACTCCCCCGAGCTCACGCTCACGGTTCAGCCCGTCTATGCCATCTCGAGCCTGGGCGATTACTGGTTGGTCGAAACCAGTGTGACCGAGGATGACGAGGTGAGCTGGAGTGATGAAGGCGACTACTCAGGACTTCTGGGTGTACGCTTCAACGTCGACGTCGATAGCGACGGCGATGGCACGTATGATGACTGGTACTGCTACGGCCACTACAGTAGTGCTTTCCTGGAGTACGGGGTGGCGGTGGACATCACCCTGGACAGCAACTCTTGGGACGAGAACGATCTCGTGACCTGGAGTCCCGGATCCGAGAGCGACACGAACCTGGGCTGCAGCGCACTGCTGTGGTTTGGGAACACGACCAGCATCTCGGTGGGCGCCGTCTACTAGGCGACCACGATACAGACCCTTGACATACGGTTGAGGGTTTTTCTTATCTTGAATTATAAAATTCGCGATCTTGTTTCGTAATTCAAAGTTTCTTATCCCCATTTATCAGCGGCAGAAGGCCATTTTCATGCTATACTTTCATCAGTTATGCCTTGGATTGTCCTTCGATTGCTCGCGCTCAAATCGTGGCTTTCGAGTCGCACGAAGAATCTCGTAACCAAACGAGCCCGTGTTGGAATTATTGTGTTTGTTTTTTCGTTGCTGTTGCATCCGACTCCCGTTCACGCCGCTCCATTATGGGTGGAGAGTATTGTTCAAAGTTTTGCCTACATTGCCTTCACGATAGCGGCTGCCATTACGCAAGGGATCGTTTTGCTTATCGATGTGATGGTACCGATCATGACCTACAACAATTTTGTCGGGAACCCGGTGGTGAGAGCCGGGTGGGCGATCGTGCGCGACACGGTGAATATGTTTTTTGTGGTCATCTTGATCATCATCGCGTTTGGTACGATTTTTGGAAGTGAACGGTTTAAGTGGCAGCAGCAAGTTCCAAGACTTCTGGTCATGGCCATCGTCGTGAATTTTTCTAAAACCCTTTGCGGCATCATGATTGATTTTGGGCAAGTCATCATGTTGACGTTCGCCAATGCACTTCGCGAGATTGCGGCTGGAAACTTTATTCAATTGTTGGGTTTGAATAAAATATATCAAGTGAGTCAAGCAAGCTCAGTTATTGATGGGGTTGAGCAGGTGAATGCCCAAGGGGCTTCGCAAGCGTTTGATTTTTTTGGTTCAGCCGTTCTGTCTGTTTTATTGACTATTTGGGTTTTTGCGACACTCCTTATTTTGGTTTCGATTTTACTCTTTCGCATTATCATGTTGTGGGTGCTGGTTGTGATCGCCCCTCTGGCGTGGTTTATGAAGGGAGCCAAAGGCATTATTGACTCCAATGCGTATGAAGATTGGTGGAAAGAGTTTAAGTGTCTTGTCGGCATCGGGCCGGTTCTTACTTTTTTCTTATGGCTCACTCTTGCCGTTGCCGGGGCGGGAAACATTGCGGCCAATTCAGGCTTTGACGTAAGCGCGAATTCGAACAATGCCGATTTTACGGCTTCTTGGTTGGAAGTGAACAACTTTCTGAGTTTTCTCATTGGCATGGGAATGTTGTTTGCGGGTTTTAAGGCCGCATCGCAATTTTGTAGCGCGGGAATAGCGGGTGGATTTATTGGCAAGCGTTTAGAAACAGCAAAAGCCTTCAGTCCTGAGAAAGTCGCGAGGTTTGGGGCTGGCGTGGGTTTGAAAGCTGGTGGATATGTAGCACGACTTGGTGGTCGCGCTATTGCTGGTACACCTGGAGCCGCTGCAGCAGCTTCTCGATACCTCCCACCAGCCCCTGCAGCCTTTCAGAACATTCCTTCACGAGCTAAGGCGGCGGTGGCTGGTCGAGTTGCCGATATGGCGGGTGAGGGCGCTATAGGTCGTTTTTTTAAAGGCAAACAAGCGGATATTCAACAAGGGATTCGTGCGACAAAGTTTGACGGTGTAAACAAAGAGAAGGAGGCCATGAAAAACAAAGACCGCAACTGGAAGCAGGGTCAGCTTGAAGCCATGCTCAAGAGTCCTCCTAAGACGCAAGCCGGAAAGGACAAGATGGCCGCATTGTTTGAAGAGACGATGGCCGATGGCCGACTCCAAAAAGATCTTTTGAGGAAAGATCCAGAGGCGATGAAGAAGCTTTGGGCGATTCAAGGAAAAGGCTATACAGAGATGTCCAACGGGAATGTTGCCAAGACGGCTGAGCTTGATAGCTTCAAAAAGAAATACGCACACATTACTGGTTCGACAGATAGGATTAAGGATGCCGATGATACAAAGGCTCTTGCCGCAGGAGCCTGGGAAGACTCGGCTGTTCAAGGGCGTGCCGCTGGTATCAGGACGACGTTTAGGGATAAGGACGGGAAGAATCTCAACGCTCTGGAAGCCGCACGCGCAGGTCATTATGGGATAGAGGCACAACAGGCGGCTGTGAAGGGAACGGATGTCACGAAGCTCGACATTGGAACGCAGGTGGAAGGACAATTTGAAGCGGCTCTGCAAATGAATGATAGGGACAGCGCAGACGCGGTCATCGCGCAGATGCGTGCAAAATACACGGATGCTGGAACTTCTGACCAAGATCGTCAAAAGATGGCGCTCTCGATGGATCGTATGCGTGCGGCGGCTGACAAGATGGGTAAGGGTGGAAATGCGACGGCTGTTGATTCACTTACAGCCTTTGATACGGCACGAACAGCGATGGAAACACAAGCAGGCTTTGGCTTGCCTCCAGCTCCAGCTGCCGGACAAGGGGCTGATACCTATGTCGATGAGAATTTCGGCCAGTCCAGTGGTGAGCGTATTGATGCAGCCATGAGTCAGATCGAATCTGAGAAGACCGCTGCCCAAGGAGCGGTGGCCGCACTTGAGGGTGAGGTTCAGGCACTCAGAGGGGTTGAAAAGACGATTGCGGATAAAGAGAAGCAGATCGCGGATGTTCGTAAGAGAATCCAGCAGTCTGTTGAAGGTGATCGTAAGCAAGCCTACCAGCCATTACGAAGAGCACGAAAGAATTTGGCCGTTGCGCAACAAAAAGGAAATGCGAATGAAATTGCTCGTGCACAAAAAGAACTAGATAAGTTCCAGGCATCCTATGACAAGGTCGTACAGGAAGGGGATGAAGAGATGAAGGGAAGTCCAGATATTACGTCGCTTGAGGCCGAGGTAAAGAAGATGATTGATGATGCTGGTGGCAAAGCCGGCCTTGAGGCGGCGAAGGAAAAGAGTCGACGACTCCAAGAACTTCAGGAACAGGCAGATCGATTGGAAAAGACAAGGGTACGATTGGTACAAGAGCGAAACAAGCGAACAACATAGTGTATGGCGGAGGTTTCTCAATCCACACCACAGCAAGCCCAAGAAGAACGGGTTGATGCTGCGTTGCAGCAGGAATCCACGTATGAGACATACAGTGAAATTTTGTCTCAGGCTGGCTTGAAGGATGCGGATGAATCTCTTCTG
Organism: Candidatus Uhrbacteria bacterium; assembly: GCA_016206085.1. Classification (GTDB taxonomy): domain Bacteria; phylum Patescibacteriota; class Patescibacteriia; order UBA9934; family GWF2-40-263; genus UBA12478. The sequence continues at coordinate 49,313 of JACQSF010000009.1, read as the reverse complement.
GGGTTCTATGTGATGCGCCTTGTGAGTCGTGTTCTTGAGCCTCAGGATTTTGTTGGGGTGATCCTATCCGAATTTCGCGTGACGCAGGATGTTGCCAAGCAGATCGTAAGGGGGGTTGTCGAGCGTGTTCTGACTCCGCTTCAGAATGATCTGCCGTTTTCACTTTTTGAGCTAAAAGGGAATCCAGGGATTTCCGTTGAGCCAGATTTTTCAAAGGAAGAAGCCGAAGCGGCGAGTATCGCTCAAGAGAAGTCCTCCATTCTTGAGACGAAGGGACCACTCGACATCCCGGAAATCATCAAAGAAATCTGTACGAACCCAATGTTTACGTTTGAGGACGCGCAGTTACAAGAACGCTGTGCGAAGCTCATCGAGTCGCGAGTACGTGATGTCCGTACACCGGAGCAGACACGGGCTCAGCTTGAAAAGGCTGTCGAGAGTGGTGGATTGGGCGTCACAGGTCGCCGACTCTCAGACATGCTGGCCATGATCGAGGGACGCATCTCGGCCTTTCAAGGGAACGTGAATCAAGAGGAACAGCGCAAAAGGGTTGAGAAGCTCGCGGCTATTCCAGACAAGGGAGAACTTGCAAAGAATGAAGAAACACTTCTCACAAAGCGCTACGTCGAGCTCACCGGAAAAGTTCCGGGAGAACATGTCGCGCCCGTTGCGCCATCTGTCTCACGCACAAGCGTGGCCATCTCGGCTCATCATGAACAGCTCTCACGTGAGGGGAAAATCGATGCCTCCAAAGTGAAGGATGCAGTCATGGCCGCGCGAGAGACGAGCACGGAACCACGACCCAAGACGGTTGCAAGCATGCAGGAAGTCACATTTGAAAAACGTCTCTCTGGTCCTATTGATGAGTTGCGGTCGCTGACGCTCACAGACTTCCATCGTCTCTCCAAAGATCCGACTCAGGCAGCGACAAAGGTGAAAGATAAAGTCGATCTCATGGAAGAACAGGGATATGAAAAGAAAGTGGAAGCCGTTCAGGCGTGGCGAAGTTCTCCGTTGAACCAAATGTACGTCGGGATTACGCGAGAGGCTGTGTTGACGGGAATTCCGGTGGCCGAGGTTTTGGGGAAGAAACGGACAGCAGGAGAGGAAACGCTTTCTGATGAAGAGCTCAAGGCGGTGATGAAGTTAAACGCCGACCTGCGTTTCTGATACACTACAGAGATGAGACTATACGGAAGAAAATTTCTTGCTGGCAAAGTCGGGCCAAGAAATTTTCTTCCGTATAGTCTCATCTCTGAGCTTATGCCCGACCAATTCGTAGTGCCACAATTCATCGACGCAGAGGACAAAATTTTCGGCCCCATCACAGCGAGGCAGTTTATTATTCTTATGGTGGTTTTTTTGGTCGAGTTCATCTTGTTTCGACTCCTCCCATTTGTTCAGTTTCTTCTTTTGGGGATTCCGTTGTTCGCGGTGGGCGGAACGGTCGCCTTTCTGAGGATCAACGGCGCTCCGTTTCATTATTTTTTCTTGAATCTCATCCAGACATTGAAGAAGCCACGACTGCGGGTCTGGAGTCGAGAATATACGGATAGGGAACTCAAAGAGCTCATGAAAACTTCTTTGCCATCACCCTCCACGCCCTATATCCGAAAAACCTTTGCTGGCACGTCTCGTTTGCAAGAATTGACGCTCGTCGTGAATACCGGCGGTGTGTACAAGCCCGAGGAATCGTATGGCCCATAAACTTGCCAAGCCAAAACCAGGATCATCAACGGAACGATTTTTGGACATCGCCGAGATTCGTGATGACATGGTACTTCTCAATGACGGGACGGTGCGCGCCGTGCTTTTGGTTTCAAGCATTAACTTCGCGCTTAAATCCGCGGACGAACAGGAAGCCATCATTCAGGCCTACATGACGTTTCTGAATTCCCTGGCGTATCCCATCCAGATTGTGATTCAGTCACGCCGCATGAATATTGATGCGTATATGAATCGATTGCGTGAACGCGAACGAGTCGTGGAAAATGACCTTCTGCGTAATCAGATTTTCGATTATCGGGCGTTCGTAACGGAGTTAGTCGAGCTAGGTCAGATCATGCAGAAAATGTTTTATCTTGTTGTGCCATACGACCCGCTCACAAACAAGAAGAAAAATTTTTGGACAAGATTCACCGAAGCCCTTTCTCCAGCGGCGGCTGCTAAACTGAACAAGAAACAGCTGGCGGATCGCATGGAACAGCTCTCTCGTCGACTTGAAATCACTCAAGGGCAACTCAATAGTATGGGTCTTTCTTCCGCACGTTTGGATACCCAAGGACTCATTGAACTCTATTATACGGTCTATAATCCCAATGTGTTTGATACACAGAAGCTTGTGGATATACGTCAGGTACAGTTTGAAGAATCATCATTCGTTTCTGAAAAATAGGTATGGCCATTGAGATAAGAAAAATAAAACAGGCCATGCCCATGCCGGCGCCTGAAAAGCCACAGAAGATCAACGAGGAAGTGGTAAAGACGCGCCAGGAGCGGGAGGTCTTGGAGGAGGAACGCATTTATCGGCGTGGAGTTGTCACGGTAAAGGATATTATTGCTCCTGCCTCATTTGAGGTGAAGCCGACGTTTTTGTTGCTTTCCGGGCTCTATGTTCGGACACTGTTTATCATCACGTACCCCCGTCATATTGGTCTTGGCTGGTCCTCTGCCCTCATTAATCTCAACAAGACATTTGATGTGGGGATGTTTTTCTATCCGCTCAAGGCCAGAATTATTTTAAAGCAGCTCCAAAAGAAAGTCGGAATTTTTGAAGCGAAGATTTTGGGGGACGCGGAGAAGGGAGCCCCGCGCGATCCGATTGCTGAAACGGCTCTGCGGGACACCGAATCTCTTCGAGATGCGCTTACGCAAGGGATTGAACATTTTTTTCAATTTTCGTTCTACGTTACGATCTACGCTAAGAACGAACAGGAACTTGAGAAGTACACAGAAGAAGTCGAGTCATTGTTTGGCAGCAAGCTCATCTATACCAAGAGTGGCTTTTATCAGGCCGAACAGGGTTTCAATTCGACCACCCCATTAGGAAACGACGAACTTCAGATTTCGTATAACATGAACACAAGTCCGATTGCGGCATCGTTCCCGTTTATTAGTTCTGATCTGACGTCTGACAACGGCATTCTCTACGGCATCAACCGCCACAATAATTCGCTCATTTTGTTTGATCGATTCAGTTTGCAAAACGCGAACTCCGTGGTGTTTGCGACTTCCGGAGCGGGAAAGTCCTACGCCATTAAGCTTGAGATCTTGCGCTCCCTCATGATGGGAACGGACGTGATTGTCATTGATCCGGAGTACGAGTACAAGGATTTGTCCGATGCCGTCGGTGGAACATTCATCAATGTTTCACTTGCGTCAGAAGCGAAGGTCAACCCGTTTGATTTGCCTCGCGGGATTGGCGAGGGCACGAAGGTGGATGATATTATTCGGTCCGCCGTTATTACGCTCAAAGGGTTATTGCGTATCATGATCGGCCAGCCCATTGGTGAGGGGGGGAAGCTTGGGTTTACTCCTGAGGAGGATTCACTTTTGGATCGAGCTCTCATTGAAACGTACGCGAAGAAAGACATCACCCCAGACCTATTGAGTCTTGCGGATGTGGAACCGCCGACTCTGACAGATTTTCAAGACGTTTTGGAAGGGATGGATGGCTCCGCGGATCTTGTGGCGCGACTTCAGAAGTATACCAATGGCACATTTTCTGGACTTCTCGATTCACCGACCAACGTTGAGATGAAGAATCAACTTGTGGTATTTTCGGTGCGAGATTTGGAAGATGAGTTACGTCCTACGGCCATCTATACGATCATCAACTACATTTGGAACGTGACACGCAGTGAGCGCAAGAAGCGCATCCTGGTTGTGGATGAGGCATGGTGGCTCATGCAAAATGAGGACTCCGCGAAGTTTATTTTTGCTCTGGTAAAACGTGCGCGAAAATATTATTTGGGGGTTACCACCATCACCCAGGACGTGAACGACTTTCTGCGGAGTCAATATGGTCAGGCGATTGTGACCAACTCGGCCATGCAGATTCTTTTGAAGCAAGCTCCCTCGGCCGTGGACGTTGTGCAAAATACATTTCACCTTACCGACGGAGAAAAATACTTATTACTTGAGTCGGGCGTGGGCGAAGGAATTTTCTTTGCTGGAAACAAGCATGCGGCTATTAAAGTCGTTGCGTCTTATACGGAAGATCAAATCGTGACAACGAATCCCCAACAGCTTCTTGAACAGGAACGGGTGAAGAAGGAAGCGTCGGTTGCGGCGCAGCAGGTTCAAGAAGAAGCTCAGCAGGCAAACGCGACGGCAAGTGTCCTTGCAAACCAGACGCAGGGGAAAGCGCAGGCAGAGAAGATTCGTGACTCGCTTTTTGTATGATGACTCGAAGAAAACGATTGACGATTATTGCCCTTATTCTCTTGGCTCTTTTCTTGTTGTTGATCTGGTTTTTGTGGATCCTTTTTTCTGGGGGCGAAGAGGAGCCGCAAGTGGAAGAGGTGGTGCAGGCGCCGCAGGGACAAGAGGTTCTCCCGACGCGACCCACAATTTCCGAGCAGGAGTTGGAGGAAGAACGGGAAACGCGCACGACGTCCGCGGAAGTTGTTTCCCTTTCTAAGTCATTTGTGACACGGTATGGGAGTTATTCAAATGAGGCACATTTTGCCAACCTTGCAGACGTGATTCCACTGACGAGTGCCTCATTTGCCGCACAGCTTCAAAACATTGTTGATACCCAGAAGGCACCCGAGGAATACTATGGCGTGACCACAAGCATTGTGACCGTGAAGGTTCAACAAGAAGATGAGACGGCAGGCACGGCTTTGGTGACGGTTACGACTCAGCGTGAAGAAGCGATTGGATCGACCCAAAACGTGACGGTAAAGTACCAGGACATCATCTTAACTTTTGTGAAGGAGGTAGACACATGGAAAGTCGACTCTGCGATCTGGCAATAGAGGCGCTGTTCCCGCGATTTTGCGTTTCATGCAAGCGCGAGGGAGCGCTTCTGTGCCGACCGTGTCTAGACTTCTGGACACCTGTGCCCCCACAGGTGTCTTGTGCATTTTGTGGACGGGGTGGATCACCGCGAACCTGCACAGAGTGCTGCGAGGATCGGTACCTCGACGGGCTGACGTATTTTGTTCCATATGGAAACGCACTCATGCGTGAGCTCATCGCAAGTTGGAAGTTCCATGGCGATAGATCCGTCGAAGACGTGTTTGTGAAAAGTTTGCGCCGCGCCGCACCCAGGATGCAGCCACCGCTCGCCCCGTATTGGGTGACACATGTGCCCTTGCATGAGTCGCGTCTTCGATCTCGTGGGTTCGATCAGGCTCAACTCGTCGCGACGTGGGTCGGGGAGCTGTTTGGACTTCCAGTGGAGATGCTTGTGCGTCGAGCGAAAAAAACCGCCCAACAGTCACGGACGTTCCATGGTCAGCGTCGGGTGGGGGAGATGGATCATGTCTTTGAGATTGCGCCAGGAATGAGTGTGCCAGGGCATGTTCTCTTATGTGATGACGTTTTCACCAGCGGCACCACGATGGACGCAGTCGCGCGATTGCTGAAAGAGAACGGCGCCAAGACTGTGTGGGGGTTTACCTTGGCTAAGGGGAGTTCGTAAAAACAAAAACATCGCACGAGGCGGTGTTTTTGTGGCGGAGAGGGTGAGATTCGAACTCACGGAGGCTATTCACCTCGACAGTTTTCAAGACTGTTGCCTTCAACCACTCGGCCACCTCTCCAATATAAAATGTATGTAAATGTCTACTGGCGGAGAGGGAGGGATTCGAACCCTCGCGGGCTTTCGCCCCTAACGATTTAGCAAACCGTCCCCTTCAACCACTTGGGTACCTCTCCGTATTCAATTACGGGGATAGAATACTGGAAGATATTCAAAAGATCAAGGATAATAGACCGTATGAAACGATGGGTTTTTCCCCGAGCTTGAGGACAAAATTCGTGAATTAAGTTCTGGATCGTGATAAAATAGAAGGGCTATGGAGCAAGAGGAAGGACAAATCAATATCGGTGCCCCGCAGCTTGAGTGGGAGGTGAATGAGTATCCGATGCACCAGCGCTCACGGCTTTGGTACATAATCGCAGCCGTTCTTGGTGTGGCGCTCATCATCTATGCCATCGCGACAGCGAATTTTTTGTTTGCCGTCATCATCCTTATGATCGGCGTGATCACGCTGTTGTCGAGTTTTGTGCCCCCTGACCGTGTCCCGGTTGTGATCACCAATACGGGCGTGGTTGTCTCGGACATGTACTATGATTTCCAAGCCATTAAAGATTTTTCGATTGCCTACGACCCACCACAGGTAAAGAATCTCTACTTTGAGTTCCACTCTCCTTGGCAACCACTTCTGACCGTCCCACTTGAGGATATCGATCCAAATGAGGTGCGTGAGCTGCTTCTTCCTTACTGTTTGGAGAACTTACAGCGGGTGGAAGAGAACTTGACGGATGTGCTCCGAAGACTGTATAAACTCTGAGCTTTTGCACCCGTAGCTCAGTTGGATAGAGCATCAGCTTGCGGAGCTGAGGGTCGTAGGTTCAAGTCCTGCCGGGTGCACCACAAAAGGACTCCACTCAAGTGGGGTCATTTTGTTTGTGCTACTATTTTCTCAATATGGCCATTCATTTAAGCTCGCCGGTTTCTGACTTACCTGGTCTTGGAGCCAAAGCAGTGGCGGATTTACGTAGCCTAGACATTACGTCTGTGCGAGACCTTTTGTGGTATGTGCCATTTCGTTATGACGACTTTTCTCGTGTCGTTGGGGCAGGGAAGGCCAGAAGCGGGGACACGGTGACCGTGACTGGGACGATTCAGTCGATCCAGTCACGACCGGCAAGGAACCGACATTTGAAGATTGTTGAGGCAGTCGTAGGCGACGAAACAGGAGAGTTGAAAGTGGTTTGGTTTAATCAGTCGTATCTCGAGAAAACCCTTCTGGTTGGATCGAGGGTCTCGCTCGCAGGTCGTATTGATGGTCGCTTCGGACGATGCCTCACTAATCCAATCATTGAACGGGCCGGGGAACAGACCCACACGGGTAGGATCGTACCAGTCTACGGACTCACAGGCTCACTTACCATGCGTCGGCTGCGTGATGCCATGCGTGCCGCACTTCCGGCAGCGGCTGAGTTTCCAGATTGGCTTCCGAACCACATCGTTGAACACGAATCGTATCCAAGTCTTGCGCAGGCACTTCAAGGGGTTCATTTTCCTGAGTCGCAACGAGAATTAGATGAGGCGGTACAGCGTTTGAAGTTTGATGAGCTCTTTTTACACCAGCTCATGTTCGCCCGCGTCCGCGTAGACAGAGAAAGAAAGGCCGCAACCGTGATTCACCTGGACGAGGCGTTCCTCAAATCGTTTGTTGCGAGTCTGCCTTTTGAGCTTACAGTCGCACAACGCAAGGCGATCTGGGAGGTTGTTCAGGATCTGGAAAAGCCACACCCGATGAATCGACTGTTGGAAGGAGATGTGGGAAGCGGAAAGACGGTCGTCGCGGCAGCGGCAGCGGCGAGTGTGCTCCACGCGGGTTCACGGGTTGTGTACTTGGCACCGACCGAGATTCTGGCGGCTCAGCAGCACGCGGCGTTATCACGGTTTCTGGATGAACCTGTTGGGCTGCTCACACGGACCATGTGCAAGATAGGCGACAAGGACATCACTCGCGACGAACTCCTCGAGTCGCTACAACTCTTAACCACCCCTAGCCCCTCCTTAAAAAGAAGGGGGATCGGATGTATTGTTGGAACCCATGCGCTTCTTCAGGATCGTCTAAAATTGAGCGATTTTCGGCTTGTGATCGTGGACGAACAGCACCGATTTGGCGTGGAACAGCGCCATGCCCTGTTGCACACCGATGAGGGGCCTGCCCCACATCTACTCTCGATGAGTGCGACACCGATTCCTCGCACACTCGCGTTGACGATCTTTGGCGACCTCGAGCTTTCGATTTTGAATGAGATGCCGCCTGGCCGAAAACCGCTGGCGACTGCGGTTGTACCAGAATCACAACAGGCGGGAATGTGGAAGCATGTCCGCGAGCAGATCGAACAAGGAAGACAGGTCTTTGTGGTGTGTCCGCTCATTGATCCAAGCGACAAGCTTGGGGTGAAGTCCGTGGCGGAAGTCGCACGCGAACTCAAAAAAGGAACACTCAAGGACGCAAAGATCGAGATGCTTCATGGACGACTCAAAACAGATGAGAAGGAAAAAGTAATCGAGAAGTTTCGCACAGGGAAGATCGATGTCCTTGTCTCAACCACTGTCGTGGAGGTTGGGGTTGATATCCCAAACGCAAGCGTCATGGTGATCGTCGGCGCCGAGCGGTTTGGGCTCGCACAGCTTCATCAATTGCGCGGTCGAGTCGGACGCAGCGACATCCAATCGTACTGCTATCTTCTCCCTGAGCAACTTTCGAGTACAAGCGAAGCACGATTGCGGGCGATGGAGGAAACAATCGATGGGTTCAGACTGGCTCAGATCGACCTTGGGCTTCGCGGAGCTGGAAATGTGTTCGGAAATGCCCAATCTGGGTTTGCCGATTTCCAACTTGCTACGCCGGCCGATACAGACATTATGAAAAAAGCCCGTGACTACGCCACGGAGCTTCTTGTCCAGGATCCTGACCTCGATTTTCATCCGTTGATCAAAGCACGAATCGAGCATCAGTTTGAAATGGTGCATTTGGAGTGATACCCACTGAGTGGGCATCCATTTGCTAAAGTTCGCTAATATTTCCTACCTGTTTCACGACGAGCTCTACTTTTTTCGCTTTTGACTTTGACGGAATGACGGCGTTTGAGAGACCAAGTCGAGATGTTTCCATGAGTCGTCGGTCGACCAGAGGAACAGAGCGCACTTCGCCACCCAGACCCACTTCTCCCATATACACCGTTGCGGATTCGTCTGCGCGGTTTTTGAATGCGCCGGTGATGGCGGCACAGATGGCGAGATCAGCCGCGGGTTCAGCGAGACTCATGCCACCGACCACGTTTACAAATACATCTTTGTCGCCGAGCTTCAATCCCGCTCGTTTAGACAGAATCGCCACGAGCATCTGCAATCGGTTTGGATCAAAACCAGAGGCTCGACGAACAGGTGTTCCATAGAATGCCGTTTCAACGAGTGCCTGTACCTCTACAAGAAATACGCGAGACCCCTCAATCGTCGCAGCAATAACCGATCCAGGAGTCGCTGAACGTTCTGCAAGGAATCTTTCGGATGGGTTCGCAACGGCCACAAGTCCACCCTCGGTCATTTCAAATACGCCTATCTCATCCGTGGCCCCAAATCGGTTTTTAGCCGCGCGTAGCATGCGGTAGCTGTGGACTGGATCACCTTCGAGGTTCACAACGACATCGACAAGATGTTCAAGTGTCTTGGGACCCGCGATTGAACCGTCCTTCGTAACCTGGCCGACCAGCAGGATTGAGACGTTTGTACGCTTGGCAAGGTCAAGCAAGAGTGAGGTGGCGTAGCGGACAAGCGTCGGTGTCCCGGCGGTGGAGTCCAGTTCTGAAGAGGTAAGCGTTTGGACAGAGTCGATCACGGCTAAGACGGGCGCCTCTTTTTCCATCGTTGCGACTAATGTCTCAACAGGATAAGGCTCAAGGAAACGCACTGAGTCTGTATTCTTCTTGAGTCGTTCAAACCGCGCTGCCAGTTGGGTGGGGGACTCCTCGCCGGAGATGTACAAGACGTTTCCTTTGATTGAACCTGCGATCGCCGCGACCAGCGTCGATTTTCCAATCCCAGGCTCACCAGATAACAACACAAGCGATCCTTTCACGATCCCGCCGCCAAGTACTCGATCCACTTCCGCGTCCAGCGTGCTGAGTCTGTCGGTTTCGTTTTGTTTCATGACATCTCGCAGGGGCGTACTTTGCGCGGCCTTGGCTTTGGCACCGGTAGCCGCAGGCTTTAGCCTGCGTTCGGCTTGTTCCTCTACGATCGTCCCCCACTTGTCGCAGGTGAGGCATTTGCCTGACCACTTCGACGACTGGGCATCACAATGCGTACAAATGAACATAATTATCAAGTAGAAGTGGTTGAAGGTTAGGTTGAAAAATGATTAACGAGCAATAAACCGTAAAGGGAATGTTTGGCAGGCGGATTCGAGGGACTGCGTGATAACGGCTGTTCCCGAGATACGTCCTGAACCAACACTATTGATGAGAGTTCCATTACCAATATACATCCAGACATGTCCATTTTTAGGATTTTTTGAATACTCACCTGCCTTAAATCCAACAAGGTCGCCAGCCGTAAGAGTGAATGTGTTACCACTTTCAAGTGTGACTATATCTGTTCCACACGAGGTGATACGGGGAGCGGAAGCAAAAATTCCAGCGGTTCCACTACTTTCATTTTTGGATGCGAGTCCTGCACACTGAGCAACGATTCCAACAAACCCGGAACAATCTAAGCACACCGTCCCTTCCGGACAATATTCCGAATAAGGTCTCCCAGAAGAATCGATTTTTTTCTCGGCACTATATGGGGCTCCACCACCCTTTCCTCCGGTTCGATAGGTTGTTTTCCCAAGAAATGATTTTGCAATGGTGGCCACATCACCCGATCCAGGACAATCAATACCGGCAGCAGCAAGGTTTTCTGTGGATGTCGTTCCTGTCGCATCTCCAGAGTCTGCCACCAGGGCTTCGTATTGAATGATTTCAAGTGTCGGGAATTGAAGATTGATAAGATTAGGATTGACGATGGAAAGAATAAGGTATGTGCAAAGTAAAAGAACAAGTCCCGTTACCGCATTCTTGATTCGTGTTTGTGCTTTGCCGATGGCTTCCGGAGTGGTTCCCCCCAACGTCCACTGCAATCCGCTCACCATGATCATGACAATCGCAATCGTAGTCGCAATGCCTAAGAGGTACTTATAGACGCCAGCGATGTAATCGCCCAAGTAGTTTATATTGAGAACATCATTTTTGATAAAGGCATCAGTAAACGTCACCGTGGGAATATCAACTGAGAGAGTTGGTGTGAGCAAGGGTCGGCTGGTTACTGTCGGAGTGGATGTCGTCGTGGGTGCAGGTGTGGTTGTGGTAGTAGCGGCGTAGGATGTGTTCGTAATGGTGTACAGGAGCGTTCCTCCTGAGTCTGTGGTTTTTCCATCAGCCCATGCGCTACATCCCAGTTGACAGCTCGTGTCACTGGTGATGGTTGCCCCTTCGTAGGTTGAAACGTCGTAGGTGTTTTCACTTGAGGTGGTTCCTGAGGAGATAGATGTTCTTGTGTACGTACAGGTGCAGACACTTGCCGCTTCGACATGAGTGGGAAATGATAAAAGAAGTATGAATACCCCTATTCCTATGTGTAACGCAATCCTCATACGTCTATTTAGATGAGTCCTGTAGTAATTCGGTTACCAGTGTCGTGAGATCCTGCGTCGTCACGGCTCCGACAAGCGTTTGATCGCCGATAAATAAGGTTGGTGTTGATGTGATCCCCAGAGCCAGACCTTCCTCGTAGTCTTTTTTCACAATCGGGAGTGTGTCCCGCTCGTCGTAGCAACTCTGAAATTTTTCTACATCCAACTGGAGATCTTGGGCGATCTGCGTAAATTGAGATTCGTTCAAATAGGCTTGGCGATCAAACAAGGCGTCATGATAGGTCCAGAAAGCTCCTTGTCGATCCGCGCAATGCGCTGCAATCGCCGCCGGTGTTGCAAGCTCATGAATGGATTCGTTTGGCATGTCCTTCCAGACGACCTGTACATCATCGGGAAAGGTCTTGACTAAGACCTCTAACGAGCTGGCGAGTGTTTGACACGGTTCGCACTCAAAATCTCCAAACTCTACAATCGTGACGGTAGGTTCTTCCGCGCCCTTTGCTGGGTTCACAAACGTAACTGTCGGTTGGGTGATGGAGCCGACCTCGACTGTTGATTCAGGAATGGTGATTTCCACGGGCTGATTTCGATACCAAAAAAAGACAAAGACCATCAGACCCAACGCGCCAATCGACAAAAATCCTAACCATCGGTGTTCCATACTTATTTGAGTCGCATGAGTTCAAGCTGACCGGAGGTGTTGGTGAAGTAGATCACGGATTCATCGTCTGAAACCTGGAGATTGTTCATGGACGTTTCTTCTGTGGGGATGGCGATGAGGGTGGAAGTTCCCGTCGATAGATTGAGTTTGTACAAGGCGTCAGGTTCATTTTCGTAGAGGGATCGTTGGAGTCCCGCGTTTGCCGGAAGTTCAAGTGGAACGGCACAGTACACAACGGAGGCAGAGCTCCAGGTGCATTTATCGACCCACGTATACAGCCCCAAGGACTGTCGATTGTCTCCCATGGTGGCGGACGTCGCATCAACAATCCATAAGAGCGGCTTGTTACTGCTGTAGCTTCCCGCGACCGAGTACAGCAATTGTTTTCCGTTGGGAGACCAGAGGGAATCAAATCCAAGTCCCTCCACCACCAATCCTTTGAAATTTTCTTTATTCTTTCCAACGGGATAGATGACATTTCGATCCACGCCTCCTTGGATGGCATCTGAGGTATCAGCGAAAGCAACGACTTGGTTATTAGGAGACCAGTTGACTTGCACGGAATCTTCATGTTCACCCAGCGCTTGGATGCTTGTTGTTTTGGATCCATCGTCACTTGTCACGACAAGCCAGCGATTGTTTGGATCCAGGGCGATCGATTTTGCGATAACTTCGTCAGAGACAGGAGAGAAGTCAAAATCCTTCCAGTGAGCAGGAAGGGTCACCTGTTTCTGGGTATCAAAGTTGTAAATAATATTTGAACCATCAGGAAACTCGACGAGCGCCTTGTTGGAGTCTTTGTTCCATGCAACCGTTTCTGCATCAGGGAATTGCGTATCAGACAGCGCAACGACATTCCCGTCTTTGTCGATGGTGTAGAACCGACCGTCCGACGCGTTGTAGTAATTCATCGATGTTCCATCAGCCCCGATCACAACGTGATAGACCGCTCCGGTTGTGAGTTCTGTTGTTTGTGTGATGCCTCCACGCGCAACGTCATCTGACCCTTCAAGTCGCCCTGATGCTGCTTCACGTTGCGCTTCCTGGCGAGCTCGAAGGTCTGCCTCGATGGCACTGGGAAGGATTCCTGTTGAAATTTCGACTTGGTCTTCTACGGTCGGTTCAGGAGGAGCGGCTTGAAAGAAAAGTCGGTAGAGAAGAAACGCGATGACAAATACGGATAGGATAAATCCGCCAACGAGTAAAAGTTTTTTTGTACGCTCGGACATAGAAGATTGTTGGGACCTCTGCAAAAGTCGATGAGATTGTGGTGCACGGGCTGCCGAGCCCCACGAACCCTATGCCACATAGGGAGAGTGGGGTCGGCGGGTGCCCGTAAGCCGCAAGATCGCGACTTTTGCAGAGGTCTCTGTTACAAACCGAAAGCTGAAGTAAGTATACCACCCAAACACAATCCCGCTGTGTCCCCCTGGGCAAGGGAGGCGCCAATGGCGAACGCTCCTGTCACAGAATTGGTGATTTTGACCATATCATGAAGGAAACAAAATCCGGTGAAGGCGAGGATGACTCCGACAACACAAAGAGCAATGTCTGCGGCAACCACAAATCCTGAAAGGATGATCGCGTCTTTATCCAGTGGCATCGGAATCGGATCCCAAGAAATGGGGCCAATGAATTTGCTTTTTCCTTTTGCAAAGTATTTTCCATAAATCATCTCGAGGTTCAACCATCCCAACGTGAACAGATAAATAAAGATGTCGATGATGAGGGAAAGTCCGCTAGACCCCAGATCAAATGCGGCGGCGATGGAATCCGTGACAAAAATAGCTCCACGTTTCATCGCGGCTTTTGCTGTCTGTTTTATCTCCTGGCGCTGTTGGATGGTCTGTGCATTTGCTTGTTCAGATTTTTTTGCTTGCGTTTGTTGTGCTGTTTGAGCGATAAGAGCCCCCTGAATACTGGCGAGAAGCTGAGTCTTTTGTGCTTGTTGAACTTCCTCAAGGTGTTCCTCTTGAACAGCCTGTTGCGTCTGTGCAAAGGATTCATCCTCGGTTTGTTGAGTTGTGGGCGATGTTTGAAATGCAGGAGCGGAGGACAAGGCGAACGCTTGCAGACGATTTGAAACAAATGCTGATCGGCGACTCGACTCTATGTCGCCCCTGATAGGGGGAGTTTTTGGGGGGGCAAAGGAGGTCGACGGAAGACGTCGATTGGCGAGGAGTGTTGATTTTTGTTCCTCCGGAGTGGCCATAGGGGACTAGCGTCCTTTTGTCACGCACACGGCTTTGCCTTTGAGAGAGACGGTGAGCGATGTGGGTTGATCTTTTTTACTGAGGCGTTCCGCGATTTTGTGTTCGATTTCATTCTGGATGACCGTACGCACATGACGAGCGCCGAACTTTGGTTCAAGTTTTGCACTAATGTGGCTCGTGAGGTTTTTATGAAGGTTCAGAGTGAGTCCCTGTGTCTGCATGCGTTCCACAAGCTCGCCAAGTTGTTTCTCAACGATGCGCTCGAGAATAGTTTCTTCGAGTGGTTGGAAGATACAAGTGTGATCCAGGCGATTAAGCAGTTCAGGGCGGAAACGATCCTCGAGTTCTTTTCGGAGATCTTGGTTCATCGCGATTGTTCGATCGATCTGTGAGCCCAGGAACCCCATATCTCCACGCTCAAATCGCTCAAGCCCGACATTGGACGTGAGAACGATAATGGCGTTTTTGAAGTTGATGGTGCGCCCCGTCGCATCCGTGAGTTCTCCTTCCTCAAGAATTTGTAAAAGCAAATTCTGCACATCTCGGTGTGCTTTTTCTATTTCATCAAAGAGGACGACGCAGTACGGTCGTTGCTTCACGCGGTCGGTGAGGTTCGCGCCTTCCTTGTACCCGACATATCCCGCCGGCGCTCCGATGAGTTTTGACATGGTGAACCCTTCGGCGTACTCGCTCATGTCCAATCGAATGAAATGCTGTTTGGTGTGGAAGAGGATTTGAGCAATCGTTTTAGCGAGTTCCGTCTTGCCCACGCCCGACGGACCAAGGAACAGCAGGGACGCAAGCGGTCGGTTCGGATGGGCAATACCGGTTTTTGCACGTCGCAGTGCACCGGCAACGGTGTCGATGACACGGTCTTGGCCAAGGATGTTCGTACGCAGCTGTTCCTCCAGTTTTAAGAGTTGACTCTTGTCTGATGCCACAAGATCCTCAAACGGAATGCCAGTGGTACGTGAGACGACGCGGGCGATATCTTGCGTGGTAATCGCGGGGATGGGAGAGAGATCCTCTTGATTGGTCATGACATGAAGGTGCACGGAAAGTCGTTCCTCTTCTTCTTTGAGACGCATAGCTTCATCAAACCGTTCTTCGATCACCGCTTGACGCTTGGTTTCTTTGAGGGCTACGAGTGTATCTTGCAGTTCACGTTCGCGTTCAATGGGACCAGGTGTGAGAGTATGAACACGCACGGAGGCGGCGGCTTCGTCAATCAAGTCAATCGCCTTATCCGGAAGTTGACGATCCTGGAGGTAGCGACTGGAAAGCGCTACCGCTTGTGTCAGGGCGTCATGACTGATTCGTACGCGGTGGAACTGTTCGTAGTAGGGGGCGATTCCTTCAAGAATTTCAACGGTTTTTTCTTGAGAGGGCTCGTCGACGAGAATCGTTTGGAAGCGACGCTCAAGAGCCGCGTCAGTTTCAATGTGTTTTTTAAATTCTCCTGGGGTTGTTGCCCCGATGCAGCGGATCTCGCCACGGGCAAGAGCAGGTTTCAAAATATGTGCTGCATCCATGGAACCAGATGCGGCTCCGGCGCCGACGATCGAATGAATCTCATCGATGAAGAGAATGATTTCGGGGTTGTTCCTTACTTCATCCACGATCTGTCGCAAACGCCCCTCGAACTCTCCTCGATACATCGTTCCCGCAATGAGAAGCGCCATGTCGATGGAAAAAATGCGCTTGTTCGCAAGCACCGGTGGAACGCGTCCTTGGGTAATCTGCTTGGCAAGGCCTTCCACGATCGCCGTCTTTCCTACGCCCGGTTCGCCCAGGAGCAAGGGATTATTCTTTGTGCGTCGACAGAGAACTTCCATAATGCGCTCGATTTCTGTTTCGCGACCGATGACCGGGTCAATTTTTTTCTGTGATTCAAGACTCGTGAGTTCCATCGCAAAATATTCAAGTGCGGAAACTTTTTTTTCTTCGTTGATTTGTCCTTCCGGCTTTTGAGGTTGGGCTTGTACGGTCGAAAGAGATTCTACGGTACTTGTGCCGGTGAGATTTGGAAATTTGGAAGTACTCTTGAGCACAACGGCAAGTTGGGACTTCAGTTCTTTGAGATCCAGTTGTATTTCAGTAAAGAACGATTCGGTCACCCTGGGATTGATTTGGATGAGTCCTGATAAGAGGTGTTCGGTGCCAATGTAACGGTGGCCATAGACGTTGGCTGTGAGTACGGCTTTTTCAACAATGCGTTTGGCATCATTAGACAAATGAAGCGTGAGGCCAGATGCGTCGCACAGGACTCGTGTGGTCTGTCCCGTGCCGGCCAATTTTTTTAGATCCATTGCTTTCACGCCATTTTTTTTCAGGATTTCGGCAGCGATACAGCCTTTTTGTGTCCCCAAAGCCCACAAGAGGTGCTCAGGCTGGATGGTCTTTTGGTCTTGTTCAACAACAAAGCACAGCGCCCGTGTGAGGACATTTTTGAGGTGTGTAGAAAATTTATCGACGATGTCGTGGCTCATAGCATGTTTCTGAGTTTTTTGATGCGTTCCTCAATCGGTGGGTGTGTGCTGAATAGGTGTTCAAATTTTTTGGTCACGTGCGGGTCAAACGGGTTGGCAAGGAACAAATGCGCGGTCGCATGGTTCGCGCGCTTGAGGGGTCTGTCCTGGCCTGCGATTTTTTCAAGCGCACGAGCCAGTCCTTCTGGATAGCGAGTGAGAAGCGCTCCGTCGGCGTCCGCGAGGTATTCACGAGAACGTGAGACCGCGAGTTTGATGAGCTCAGCAAAGAGGGGAGAAAGGATCGCGAGCACGAGACCGATGAGGAGTAGAATGCCGCCGCCTTTGTTGTCGCTATCACGGCCACCCCAGAACATCGATCGCATCAGCATGTCGGAGAGAAGCAGGATCACGCCGACCAACACGATGACGATCGTCATCACGCGAATGTCGTAGTTCTTGATGTGAGAGAGCTCATGGGAAAGCACGCCCTGCAATTCTTGGTCGTCCAGCATATCCATGAGACCCGTCGTCACCGCGATCGATGCATGCTCCGGATCACGACCGGTCGCAAAGGCGTTTCCCGCGGGGTCATTGATGAGATAAATCTTTGGGGTCTGCATGCCAGCGGTGATCACAAGGTTTTCGACCATGCGATACAGCCGCGGATTGTCGACCTTCTGGATCGATTTCGCTCCGGAAGTCGCCAACGCAACTTTGTCGCCATGGAAGTAGCCGATGAGGTTCATGCCGGTGGCGAACATCACAGCCACGATGAGCCCGATGTTTCCAGTGTTGGTGTATTCCCCAAGTGTCCAACCTAAGCCCACGATGACGATCGTAAAGATCACGATCAGAAACCATGTCTTGTGCTTGTTCGCCGTGATCTGGGAATACATAGTCAATTAGAAGGTGACTTGTGGGGCTTCAAGAGCAACGTCGGGGGCGTCAAAGAATTCGCGTTTCACGAAACCGAACATTCCAGCGATGAGATTGGTTGGGAAGACCTGGAGCTTGGTGTTGAAGTCGCGGACGTTGGCGTTGTAAAAACGTCGGGATGCCATGATTTTGTCTTCGGCATCGGTAAGCTCGTGCTGGAGCTGAAGGAAGTTCGTTGAGGCTTGGAGCGCAGGATAGGCCTCGGAGACGGCAAAGAGCGACTTGAGCGTCTCGCTCAACATATTTTCCGCCTTGGCATGTTCCTGCATGGTCTTAGCTCCCATGGCGGCTGTGCGCGCTTCCGTGACTTTTGTGAACACGGAATCTTCATGCTTGGCATAGCCTTTCACCGTGTTTACGATGTTGGGGATGAGGTCATAGCGGCGCTTGAGTTGAACCTCAATATCCGACCAAGATTCATCCACGCGGTTTCGGGAGGTGATGAGGCCGTTGTATGTTAGAATGAGCCACAGCGAAACAAGGATAAGGATAATGACGAGGATCCAAATGAGTTCCATAGATGGTTTCAATTTTATGAGATTTCTTCTAAAATAGTACGAAATTTCTTGATATCCGTCAAAAATATGCCAGAGCTAAAACGAACCATGTTTCGGGAGTATGACATTCGAGGACAAGTTGGTCCTGAGGAGTTAAACGAAACCTCCGTAAAATTGATCGCAAAGGCCTTTGGATCGACCTTGATCGAGGTGGGTGTGAACCAGTGTGTGGTCGGGTATGACAACCGTTCTTACTCGAAAGGACTGGCGGAGGCAGCCATTGAAGGTTTGGTTTCTACGGGAGTTCACGTAAAGAATGTGGGTCAGGTGACGGTCCCGGTTGCCTATTGGGCGCAGTACCACTTAGATGTGAAAGGAATTTGTATGGGTACGGCCTCGCACAATCCCAACGGTTGGTTTGGTCTAAAACTTGGAATGGATAAGTCCAGTACGCTTCAGGGGTTCGACGAACTCTATAATCGGATTGTGCGTGAAGATTTTTTGAGCGGTGAGGGGTCTTGTGAAGACGTGTCGATGGGTGAGATCGTTCAGGCATATATCAAAGATCTCACGAGTCGCGCAACGCTCCATCGACCTTTGAAAGTTGTGGTGAATACGGGTAACGGGGCTGCTGGGCCGATTAACGTTCCGGCGCTCAAAGCGTTTGGGTGCGAAGTTATAGAACAAAACACAACACCCGATGCGACATTTCCAAACCATGAACCCAACCCCAGTTCTGTTGGATTTCAAAAAGCATTGGAAGCAAAGGTGATGGAGGTTGGAGCGGATTGTGGATTGGGTTACGACGCCGATGGGGATCGCCTTGGAGTGGTTGATGAACGTGGTCGAACCATGTATCCGGACAAGATTTTAATCTTTCTTGCACGTCTTGCGCTCGCCAAGGAGCCCGGAGCTTCCATTGTATATGACGTAAAAGCGACACGTGCGATTTCGGATGACGTGATCGCTCATGGAGGGAAACCCGTGATCTGGAAAACAGGGCACTCGCATATCAAAGCAAAGTCCCGAGAGGTGGATGCTCCTGTCGCTGGTGAACGGAGTGGACATATTTTTATTCGTCGAGACTATTTTGGCTATGACGATGGTCTGTTTGCTTCGATGAAATTCCTTGAGTATGTGACCTCGCAGGAGAAATCAGTTGCGGAGCTTCATGACGAAGTGAGTACGTATGCCACGTCTCCGACCTACGAGGCACATTGTGCGGATGAAGTGAAGTATGGAATTGTCGATAAGCTCGTACAGGATGTGAAAGAGAAGTACGGTTCAGAGAAAGTCATAGATGTAAATGGGGCGCGCGTTGAGTTTGATGACGGCTGGGGCCTTGTCCGGGCCTCGTCAAACCTCCCCAAGCTCGTGCTCGTGTTCGAGGCAAAGACACAGGAGCGGATGGACGAGATTATGAATGAATTTGTCGAACTCATTGCCAAGTACCCAGAAGTTGGCACAATGAAGCCAGAATAATATGTCCGTATCAACCGATCAGAAAAAAATTGAGGAACATTCCGAATCAGGTATGGAGAGCATATTTCAGCGGTCTCGATTTACTTTGTTGACACTTTTTGAGGAAATTGATAGCGTTTTTTGTCGTTCTTTCACAATTTGTTTTTTATGAAAAGGAAAAACAACATGGACATTCAGGCACTGGAACGCTCGTTGCTCGAGCATCCGAACCTTTCCGGATTGACGCCGGACGAACAGCTCGCGCTGCTTAAGGAGCGCGCTAAGCACATCGTCGGCGAGGATCGTCTACGCGCAACCCTCGTGATCGCCCGCAAGGAAGGACGCGGGCTACGCGTGAAGTACGGCATC
The DNA here is from genome assembly GCA_016206085.1 of Candidatus Uhrbacteria bacterium. Lineage (GTDB taxonomy): Bacteria > Patescibacteriota > Patescibacteriia > UBA9934 > GWF2-40-263 > UBA12478. The sequence continues at coordinate 29,312 of JACQSF010000009.1, read as the reverse complement.
GACGCCACGGCCAAGGACATTCATCTCGGCCATGCGGTTCCGCTGTTCGTGCTGCGCCGCCTGCAGAACATGGGCCACCACGTTGTGCTACTCATCGGCGACTTCACCGCCCAGGTAGGGGATCCGACCGGTCGCGTGTCGACCCGTCCTGTGCTCTCGTCCGCCGAGATTCGCGCCAACGCGGAGCTCTTCGCAGCGCAGGCGGGGAAGATCCTCGACCTGAAGCGCACCGAGGTTCGGTTCAACAGCGAGTGGCTCGATGTGTTCAAGCTGGCGCGGTTTTTTACCGTGTGTCGCGGCATCAACGTCTCGATGGCGATGCAACGCGACGACTTCCGCAAGCGTGAGTCCGTCACGGTCGCCGAGATGCTCTACGCGCTCCTCATGGCCATCGACTCGGTCGAACTCAAGAGTGAGATCGAGCTCGGCGGTGACGATCAACTTCTCAACTTTTACACCACCGAGCGTGTGATGGAGAACGAGGGATTATCGCCGGAGTCCGCGATCACAACCGACATTCTGCTAGGCACCACGGGTGACGGGCACAAGATGTCGAAGTCGCTAGGCAACTACATCCCAGTCACCGCCGACCCGGTGGACATGTTCGGCAAGATTATGTCCATCCCGGACGCGCAGGTGGAGTCGTACTTCAAGTTGCTCACAGACATGCGCGACGCTCAGTGGGACGAACTCGCCGCGGCCATCGTGAACGGCTCTGTACATCCGCGCAACGCGAAGCGATTACTCGCGCGAGTCGTCGTCGCGGATCTCAACGGTCTCGCGGCGGCCGACGCGGCCGACGAGGACTTCCGTCGGCGCATCGTCGAGAAGGAAGTGCCTGCCGACCTTCCGGTCGTGCAGGTTCCCGCGGGCAAGGCAGCCACCTGGATCACCCTCCTGCGGGCGCTCGGCATCACGCAGGCCGCGAGCAACTCCGACGCGCGCCGACTGCTCGACGGCGGCGGCGTCCACCTGGTGACCGCGGGTGCGGATCAGGTGATGAAGCAGTCCGATCCCGTTCCGGCTCCCGGGACGCAGCAGGACGTGCGCGTCGGCAAGCGCACGTTCGTCCGTTTCATTATCAACGCTCAGGAGGGTGCATGATGTTCCGGCGATTTTCCACCAGTCGTGCGGAGCGCTTTGATGCGCTCTATCCGTTCTTCCCAGAGATGCGTGCGCTCTTCCGTGAGACGGCGGAGTCTATTCTCGACCGCACGGTCGACACCGGATCCAACAAGACCGGTAGACGCGTCGGCGTCGAGCTCGAGTTCTCCTGTATGACACGGGAGGGTGAGCCGCTCGACGAGGACACGCGCAACGCGTTAGTTCAGAAGTATCCGTCCTACCAATACGAGCTTGGTGCCGCCCAGATTGAGATCATGACCCCTCCAATCGACATCACGGTCGCGGGCGGGTTTGGTCAGTTGCGCAATGCCATCCGTTCCGAAACCTCGCTCCTCCGGAGTCGGGTTGGCGCGGTTGGAGCTTCCATCGTGCGCCTCGGATCCGATCCGCTCGTCCACGCAGACCAACGCGGCCGCTCCAAGCGCGCGAAGGATCGCTACGTCCTCGTCCCCGACTTCCACCGCCGCCACCGTCGAGACGGACTCCCGACCTTCATCGGTCGGGACGGGGGACTCATTCGTTGCGACCACGCAGCCGGACTGGGGATGATGTCGAGCGTGCAGTACAACCTTGATTGTCACTCCTCCGAGGAGGCGCTCCAGCTCCTGAATCTGGCGTTGGTCTCCGGGCCATACGCCGTGGCGATGGGTGCAAACGCGCGCTTCGTTGACGGTGTGGACAGTGGTTACGCGGACATCCGCGGGATCGTGTGGGAGTTCAGTCATGACATTCGTACTCCTGGGGAGGTGTCGCGTGGCCTGAGTGGACGCACGGGGCTCCCGACGGGCTATTTCCACACCCTCGAGGCGTACTTCGAGGATCTCCACGACCAGCCGTCGATCCTGCACATCCCGGAGGCGGCGTTCCCGCTCGCGACCGGCTTGTACTGGCGCGACGCGCGGATTAAATTTCTTCGCATCGGGGAATCCGATCCGCAGATCGTACTCGAGTTTCGGCCGCTTTCCATACAGCCGACCTCGCTCGAGGACTATGCGATGGTCGCCTTCGCCGTCGGACACGTCATTGGTGCGCGAGCCGCGGATATCCCGCTCCTGCCCATGCCGCTCCTGCATGACAATCGGTGGTCTGCGATGACGCTCGGCATGGACGGCAAGCTCTGGCAGATGACGGAAGGCGAACCTGTCCGTCTGTCGGCGCGCGACGTCATGAAACGGCAGACCCAGCTCGCCGAGAATGGTATGTGTGAGCTCGGTGCCTCGTCCGAGGAGATCGACCAGGTTCGCGAGATTTGGAAAGACCGCAGCGTGTTCGGCAGCCCGTCGGACATCGCGTTTCGGAGCTTGCGACAGATGTGGGGAGAGCGTAGCATCGGCAATAAACCGATCGATCGTGATTTGTTTCGGCAGTATTTCCTCACCTACAAGGACGAAGACATATGACTGAAGATCAACTCAGGATTTTTTTGCAGAACGAGCCCCTGTTCCACTCGGAACCATCGCTCGCCATGATCGATCCGGCGTTTCTCACGAAACCCTTCGGATCGGTTTACTACGGGACAGGTCTGACCACCCCGCGTTCGCCGTCGATCGGGCTTCCGTTTGACATCCTCATCTTCATCCTTGGAGCCGAGCGACTTCGCAGGCTGATGGGGCTCGACCGCATCTACCACCACATCGCAGACACGCACGCGCTGACTAACCCCTTCTGCACGCCGGAAGTGGTCGCGGCCATGGCGGCGGAGTACCGGGACGTGATCGGCAAGATCGCGAGGGCCGCCGACATCCCGGTAGACGTCCGCCTCTCGAGTGACTTCGACCGCTCGGACGAGTACGAGGCGCTCCTCGCGCGCGTGCACACCGACAAGGCCGAGTACGTGCGCCGCGAGCTCGCGGACATGCTCTGGTACCGCGAGACGCACAGCGTGCGTCTGAAGCTCGGCTGGCTCCTCCAGGCGGGCGAGTCGGAGCTTGGCTTCGACGAACGGCTGTACGACCGGGAGTTCCGCGTGCGCTGCGACGAGCACATGTCCTTCGCCTACGTGGTCGCGGGACGGACGCTCGATCCGAAACGCATGCGGGCGTCCCCGTACATCGCGGTCGCCGACGAGCGACGGATCTTGTTCAAGCCCGGTGAGGATGTTCGTGCTAAGATCGAGCAAGCTTTGCCTAGTTGGGGTGCCGACAAGACCATGGGTGGGTTGGTGCGTCACTTGGGTGGTATTCTCCGTCTCTGGGACCGGCTCACCGGATCGCAGCCTCAGCACGGGACGGACGTGTTCGTGCGCGTCCAAGCACTCATCGATCAGATCCTCGCATAGAAGTCAACGGCCACTCCTTGACAGGACGTTCAAGACGTCCCAAGATCGGAGTGGCTCTTTATATTTCCAGATATCAAGGAGGGATCGATGAACGCTACGATCATTAGCAGAGACATCCTGCTGCTCGCGATCCCGCTTTCCCAGCCGTTTCGGCTCGGGTTCGGGACGTTACGTGACCTGCCGCGCGTGTTGCTCCGCCTCACGGTGGAGCCGGACGCGGGTGCACCGTTCACCGTCGTCGGCGAAGCGTCGATCGATTTCCCGTTCTCGCACTACGACGCGTGGGACATCATTTTCGCGCTCCACTCCGCGCTGCTCGTTGGCCGCCGCATCGGGGATCGCGAGACGCTACTCGACGAGGCGTGGGTCGAGCGCGAGCGTGACGGTGTATACGCGACGCAGGCGGCCATCAACATGGCACTCGATGCAGCCGCCGCGCGCATGACCGGTACCAACGTCTGCAACCTGTACGGCCATCGGCCGGGAAGCGGGTGTGTGCTCGAGAGCGTCGGTATCCTCGCCAATGAGCCCGCGATCCGCGCGGCCGTCGGGCGCATCCTCGCCGTCGGGCGCACGCCCAAGTTTAAGTGCGGCACGGACATGGAATATACCAGCACCGTCCTGCACGCGGCCGCCGAGGTCGCACACGAGACGCAGGGCACCTTTTCCACGGACTTCAACGGCTCGCTCGGACCGGAGGAGTGGGAGGGTGTAATCGCGTGGGCGCGGGACATCCCATGGATCGAGACCTGGGCGTTCAGCGAGCAGCCTATTGGCGAGCGCTTCGGCGCCGAGGGAATCGTGTACGCGCACCGAATCGCACGGAATGCATTCGGCCTGCATGTGGTTGCGGACGAGTCGTTCCTCAACGAGTCTGACGCACGCGTTCTCGCGCGCTCGGGCGTCTGGCTCAACATGAAGATCCAGAAGCTCGGCGGGATCCGTCGGTCACTCGAGCTCGAGCGTCTGGCGGTCGAGGCCACCGTTGACCAGCCGGTGCGAAGCCTCGTCGGCGGGACCTTCCCGACAGCGATCGGTCGCTGCTACGACCAGCACGCCGCGTCGGTGCTCCGCACTGTCTCGCTCCCGTGCGACGGATGGCAGCCGGCGTCAGACTGGTTCACGGGTGCGCGACACCTGATCCACGGCGCGTTTCAGACGGCCGAGGACGGCCGGTCTGTCGCATTCGCGGGCGAGGGGCTCGGCGCCGAGCCGGACTGGGAGAAAATCGTCGCCCTCCGGGTGCCGGATCCGGAGGATGAGTATGGGATGATCCGCACGACCGGAAGTGGCCGACACCTCACCATCGAGCGCGGGGGTGAAGGGTATCCCGAGATGTACGAGCGGCTCACAGGTCGCTCGCCTTGGTGGAACATCGTACAAAGGAGTGCATCATGAGGCGGATCATTGTCTGCGAGTTCGCCCCGGAACGCGGCTCGGCCTTCATGAACTGGCTTCCCGGTTCCAGGGTGGTCCGGCGCTATCTCGGCGAGACGGTTCCGGAGTCGTTTGATGTCCTCATGCTCGGCGGCGGGCCCATGTCCGCCAACGAGGAGGATCGGGCTAGACATCCGTTCATCCAGGAGGAATTTGACCGCGTCCGCGCGCTCGCCTCGGATCCGGCCGCGCCCATGCTGGTGGGCATCTGCCTCGGTGCGCAGCTCATTGTGCTCGCGCTCGGAGGAGATGTGGTGCGCGGCGAGACCGTGCGCGGGTGGAACGAGATCCGTCAGCTCGCGGATCATCGAATGTTCCCGCTGTGCACCCGTTACGTGCAGTTTGAGTTCCACAGCAACCACATCGTGCGGCTGCCGCCAGGGGCGCGCCTGCTTGCGGACTCGCCACGTGACGCAGTGGAGGCGTTTGCGGTCGGGGATCGTATCCTCGCGACGGCCTACCACCCGGAGATCGGCCCCGCGGACGCGGAGCGCATCTACCGTGGCGCGGGCCTCGCGCCGTCCGAGCTCCACAACGACCGCTTCCCGGATCCCGGTCCCGCGGCGGCGTTTGCGAGCCGGTTTTTCTTCGATGCCATCACGGCCTGAGCGCTAGCTCGGGCTTTTTTCTTGCCAACGTCGCGCGGTTTGGCTACACTGTCAGTTCGGTTTCCTGGAGAATCCCTATGCTTCGAGTCGGAATCGTCGGACTCCCGAACGTCGGGAAGTCCACCCTCTTCAACGCCCTGACCCGCCGGAACGTGCCCGCGGAGAATTTTGCGTTCTGCACGATCGAACCGAACGTCTCCATCGTCACGATTCCGGACGAGCGGCTCGACCGCCTGGCTCGAGCCACCGGCTGCGCGGAGCTCATGGCAAGCCAGATCGAGTTCGTGGACATCGCGGGGCTGGTTCGCAACGCGCATCAGGGCGTGGGGCTCGGCAACGAGTTCCTCGCGCACGTGCGCGGCGTGGACATGATCCTGCACGTGGTTCGCGCCTTCGAGGACGGCGACGTGACGCACGTGGAGGATTCGGTCGACCCGTCGCGCGACCTCCGGATCATCGACGAGGAGCTGGTCATGGCCGACCTCGCACTCGTCAACAAGTACCGCATCGCGGAGAAATCCCGCGCGCGCAACACCAACGACAAGGATTCGATCGCGAAGCACGCCGCGCTCGAGAAGCTCTGGCGCGCCATGCGCGACGAGCGCAAGACCGCGCGCGAGGCCGGACTAACCCCCGACGAGCTCGAGCGCCTGCGCGTCTACGAGTTCCTCACGCTCAAGCCCGTGCTCGTGGTCATGAACGTCGGCGAGAACGGCCCATTCGACCGCGCGCACTGGGAGAAGGCACTCGGCCACCCGGCGATTCCGCTCAGCATCCGCGCCGAGCGCGAACTCTCGGACATCGACGACGTGGCGGAGCGCGCGGAGCTACGTACATCGCTCGGCGTCGACGGGTCCGTCGACGAGGTGGTTCGCGGCTGCTACGACACGCTTGGCCTCGTCACCTTCTACACGTTCGGCAAGGGCGTGACCCGTGCGTGGCCCATCCGCTGCGGAACCACGGCGCACGAGGCCGCCGGAATGATCCACACGGACTTCCTCGGCACCTTTCTGAAGGCGCAGGTGTTCTCGCTCGACCAAATCTGCGAGGTCGGCGAACAGGCCATCCGCGCCCGCGGTACCTTCCAAACGGTCGGCCGCGACTACGCGGTTCAGGACGGCGACGTCCTCTGGATCGTAACCTCCTCGTAACGGGGAGGTTTTTTGATACTTAGTTTCCAACTTTTAACGCAACGATATTGTTAATGGTTTCTTCTGGCGTGAGGTGGCCGAGCGTCTTTCTTGGTCGTTGATTCAACTGACGCTGTACCCGCTTAATCTCTTTTGTTGAGACTGTACGGAAGTCCGTGCCCTTTGGAAAATACTGACGAATAAGTCCGTTGGTATTTTCGTTTGTGCCACGTTCCCATGGACTGCTTGGATGAGCGAAGTATACCTTCATGCCGGTAGAAAATGTAAACGCTTTGTGGTCACTCATTTCTTTCCCTTGGTCGTAGGTGAGTGACTTCGCGAGTTCCTTTGGCAGTGTCCGAATGGCTCGGGCATATGTGGGATACACGCCGAATTTCTGTTGGTAATTTTGGTCGACATTTCACTGTCGGATGGAACCAGAGAAACGCCGTGATCCAGTGAATGAGTGATTCAGGAGTCCGACACCCACGAGCACGATTGAGGACAGAGCGAATCCGCCCATTCGTATTCTCAACAGCATTGGTCGTCGCTGGTAGACGAAGTTCTGGATGGAGATAACATGCACGGTATGGGCGGACACGCTCGCCATCGCCAAGGTGCTCGTCGAGCGCGGGCTGAAGATCCGACCCAACTGCGCGGGACGCACCGTGATCCCGGACGCGCAGGCGATCTGCGCCATCCTCGTCCCGCTCGGCTAATCCCGGGCGGTTTTTTCATATTCCCTTGACATTTATTCAAAAAATGGATACGGTTCCGTTGCTGATTGGAGTTAGTAGATGCCTCACATTCTTATCATCGGTGCTGGCGCCGCCGGCACCACCATCGCGGCCCATCTGTCTTCCAACGGGTACCGCGTCACGCTCTCGGAAGTGCCAGGATTTATCGACCGCCTCGACAATATCCGTGCCGCGGGGAAGGGGGTTCGGATCTACGGGATGTTGCGTGCCGAGGGGTTCGTCGCGTTCGCGGCCGATCTCTCGCAGGTGGAAGGTGTCGACTTCGTGGTCGTCACCACGGTGGCCGACGCGCACAAGGCGGTCGCGGACATGCTCGCGCCCGTCGTTGATGCCGTCCGCGCGGTGCTGTACTTCCCGGGCAACCTCGGCTCGCTGTTCCTGCTCCGGCGGCTCGGCTCGCAGGCGCGGGTGCCGCTGCTCGTGGAGGCCAATACCCTCCCTTACGGGTGTCGGATCTCCCCGCACGACGCAGAGGTCGCGCGCGTTACCGTGCTCACCCCGTCGGTGCTCTACTCGGGCGATCCGTCGTCCGTGCCGGAACTCGCGGAGATGCTCGCGATCCTGACCCCGAACCCGGTGTTCGGCGGCACAGTCCAGTCCGTGTTGCTCTCGAACCCGAACCCGCTCTTCCACACCACGCCCTGCCTGCTCTCCGCGAGCCGCATCGAGCTCGACCCAGACTTCCGGATGTACGAGCACGGGGTCACCCCCGGGGTGCGCGCGCTCCTCGGGCGCAAGGATGCGGAGCGCATGACGCTGCTCGCGGAGGTGGAGGGCCGCGGGCTCGCATGGAACGAACTGCGCGGGTTGTTCTCCAAGTCCGGCTCCATGGCCGAGCCCGAGCGACAGGATCTCGAGTTCCTCGCGTGCGGCCGCGCGGCCGGGTTCAAGGGGCCGAACGTCCTCGAGCACCGCTACCTCACCGAGGACACGGCCGCCGGTCTCGTGTGCTGGGAGCGCATCGGAGAGCTGACCAGCATCCCGACACCGATCGTGAGCGCGGAAATCACGCTCATCTCGGCACTCCTCGGCCGCGATTTCCGCACCATTGGCCGCGAACGTGCCAATCTGCTGTGACCCCTCGTAGGTCACTTTTTTATAATACTGAGATTAGAAATGGTTCGTAGAGCATTCCATGTGCTAAGATATTGCTTGCAATCCAGAAAATCGTTATGATTGACGCGATTTATGGGAACACTTTTATTGTTTATCATCGTCCTCTCGCTCCTTGTGTTTGCACATGAACTTGGTCACTTTGTGATGGCCAAGCGCATGGGCATGAAGGTGGAGGAGTTTGGATTTGGGTTTCCTCCTCGATTATGGGGCGTGAAACGTGGCGAGACGGTTTACTCGATCAACTGGATTCCACTTGGCGGATTCGTGAAGATTAAGGGCGAGAGCGGCGAGCAGGCGCATGACCCGGATAGTTTTGCCTCAAAGAAAGCCTGGAAACGATTTGTGGTGTTGATCGCCGGTGTGGCGATGAACCTCGTACTCGCGGCGGTGTTGTTCTCGATTGGGTACATGGCCGGACTTCCGAGCATCATCGACGACTCACTGCCCGCCTCTGCACGTGTGGAGTCCCAGGAGATTACGGTGATGCAAGTTGTGGAGGGTTCACCTGCGGCACAAGCCGGCGTGGTGAGCGGCGACGTGATCGAGTCCCTTGATGGGGCGGTGGTAACGAGCGACGCGGAAGCGCGCGACTATTTTGCCCAGCACGCCGCGGACGGCGTTGACGTGCTTGTTCAGAAGGAGGATGGATCCTACTCGACCTATACATTGACGAGTGCGTACCTCGAGTCCGTAGATACAACCGGCGTGGGAATCGCATTCGTCTCTACCGGCCTTGTGTCCTATCCATTCTTTCAAGCGATCGGCCAGGGAATCTATACGACGTACCAGTTCACCATCGAGATTTTGAAAGCGTTCGGTGGACTTATTGCGGATTTGGTAGTGCGTCAAGAAGTCGCTGTTGATCTTTCTGGTCCGGTTGGCATTGCGGTCATGACCGGCCAAGTGGCGGCCATGGGGCTCATCTATCTTCTTCAGTTTACGGCTGTGCTTTCGATTAATCTTGCGATCATCAACGTGTTGCCATTCCCGGCGCTCGATGGCGGACGGATCTTGTTCTTGCTTATCGAGAAAGTCCGCGGACGTGCCGTAAATCAGAAAGTGGAAGTAACGGTGCACAACCTAGGGTTCATGCTTCTGATGGTGTTGGTGGTGCTGGTCACCTACAAAGATTTCGTGACCTTCGGCGACCAAATCTGGGGCGCGATTAAGTCGATGGTGGCGATTTAAGTTGTTGTTTTAGGTTTGTTTTTGTGGCATAGTAACCATGTATGACTATTGCTGTTGCAAAAAATCGAGTGAAAATGTCCTGTACTAAGAATCGAGTCATGCGATCGGCGGAGGATGATGCATGGAGCGCCATTTGTGGAATGTGGGAAAAGAAGCGAATCGATCCGGTTGCATATCAACGGAAGATACGCAAAGAGGCGGATCATGTCCGAGTATGATTGTACTTGATACGAACGTTGTCATTTTTTTCATCAAGAAGGATCCGGTTATTGTTGAATGGATCAATCGACAACGATCGAAAGGTGAACGATTTTGTGTCTCTACCATTACCGTGGTAGAGCTTTTAGGTTTTCAGAATATTTCACACGACGAGATATTTCTGATTGAGTCATGGCTTCAGTACGTCCTGGTAGTGGACGTTGATGGGTCAATTGCCAGGGAAGCCGCGCGTATTCGACGAGAATTAAAGCTTACCGTTTCTGATAGTGTGATTGCAGCCACGGCTGTTTTGCTACAGTCTCCCGTAGCGACGAGAGATGTTGTCTTCAAGAAAATTCGCGATATTAGTGTACTGAGGCCATAACGTTTTTTCGATTATGAAAGGACAGCTTGAACAACTGAAAAAAGAATTTGTTGAGCTCGTTGACAAGGTTGCCAGTCGCGAGGCGCTTGAGGAATTAAAAACTCAGTTCCTGGGTCGCAAAGGAAAACTCAGTGGTCTCATGAAAGAGATGGCGAGCTTGGCGGACGGGGAGCGCAAGCTTGTTGGCGCGGTGGCCAATGAGGTCAAAGAAGCAATTGAGGCCGCGTTTGGTGAGGCGGAACAAAAAGTCTCGAAAGCCTCATGGTCAGCGACTGCGGCAAAGGAATGGATCGATGTAACTGAGCCCACGTTTCACGCCCGGCCTCATGGAACGCTCCATCCCGTTACGCAGGTTCAGCAAGAGCTCGAAGAGTTGTTCACGTCCATGGGGTTCATGGTTCTGGATGGACCAGAGCTTGAAAGTGATTATTACAATTTTACCGCGTTGAACATTCCGCCATCGCATCCCGCGCGCGACATGCAGGATACGTTTTACATCGAAGGGAAGACAGGTGCGGCCGGAAAAGCTGGATCAGAAGAAACCGGATGGGTCATGCGCACGCACACCTCCTCCTTCCAGGTTCGTGCCATGCGAGAGCACGGCGTTCCTTTGCGCGCGATTGTCCCTGGCCGATGTTTCCGTAACGAGGCGACGGACGCACGCCATGAGCACACGTTCCATCAGTTGGAAGGCGTGGTGGTAGGCGAGGGGATTTCGTTTGCGCATATGAAGGGGGTGTTCCAAGCCGTCGCGGATCATCTTTACGGGAAGGGCACAAAGATTCGCCTCTCACCAAAGTTTTATCCATTCGTTGAACCAGGTGTCCGCGGAGAGCTTGAGTGTTTCTTGTGTAAAGGAAAAGGATGCCGTGTGTGCAAACAGAGTGGGTGGCTCGAGGCCATGCCCGGCGGCATGATTCATCCAAACGTTTTGCGCCAGGCGGGCATCGATCCAGAGAAGTATTCTGGATTTGCCTTCGGCTTTGGTCTTACGAGGTTGGTCATGCTCAAGTACGGGATAGACGATATTAGGCATTTAGAGAGCGGAGACTTGAGATTCCTTAATCAGTTTTAATACCAGGATCAGGTTGTATAAGGAAAAATTTCTTGCTGGCAAAGCCGAGCCAATAAATTTTTTCTTATACAACCTGATCCCCACACACATGTTGATTTCAAAAAAATGGCTACAGGAATTTGTCGCGACTCCCAAGAGTCTCACCGACACGGAGCTTGCGCAGAAGATTACGCTTTCGACCGTTGAGGTGGAGAGTATGAAGGATCAGGCGGCGGCGCTTGAGCAGATTGTCGTGGGAATGATCAAGTCGGTTTCTGCGCACCCAAGCGCGGATAAACTTCGCATCTGTCATGTCGATGTCGGTACACGCAAGACCCAAATTGTCTGTGGAGGAACCAACGTCACTTCTGGCATGAAGGTTGCGGTTGCGCTTCCTGGGGCGTGGGTGAAATGGCATGGGGAAGGGGAGCTTGTGGAGATCAAGAAAACAAAGCTTCGGGGTGAAGACAGTGAAGGCATGATTTGTTCAAGCAACGAGATTGGGCTCTCACAGACAGAAGGCGATCACGAGATTCGCGATCTGGGCAACGTCGACGCAAAAGCCGGTACGCCTCTTGCCACAGTGCTTGGACTCGACGATGTTATTTTTGATATCGAACACAAATCGCTCACGAACCGTCCTGACCTCATGGGGCATTACGGCATGGCGCGGGAAGTGGCGGCGCTCACGAAGTCGAAACTTAAGAGTTACGAGCCAAAGAAGATTCCCGTCGGGAAAGGGATTGGTCTTTCCGTAAAGGTTGAAGACGAGGAAGCTTGTCCGCGCTACATGGCGGTTGCCATGGATGGAATCGTCGTGGGAGCGTCCCCGGAATGGATAAAGCGTCGGCTTGAAGCCTGCGGGGTGCGATCAATCAACAATGTGGTCGACGTCACGAATTATGTGATGCTTGAGCTTGGCCAGCCGATGCATGCGTTTGATGCGGATATTCTAGGCGATAAGATTGCGGTGCGCGCTGCATATCCAAAAGAGAAAATAACCACGCTTGCTGAGAAGACATATCAACTCGATTTGTCGATGCTTCTTATCACCGACGGACAAAAGCCGATGGCGATTGCGGGCGTGATGGGAGGTGAGGGGAGTGGCGTGAGTGAGAAGACGACGAGGATTATATTTGAGTCGGCAAACTTCAATCCCGTGAGCGTGCGCAAGACGTCGACGAAGCTCGCATTGCGATCAGAGTCGTCGGCTCGTTTTGAAAAGTCGTTGGATCCGAATTTGTGCGAGCTGGCTCTGCGCCGTGCGGTGGAACTGATGAGCGAATTGAATCCTGGCGCGCGAGTCGCGTCGAAGGTCATTGACGAATATCCACGACCACCAAAATCGATAACGGTCTCGTTGACAGCCGACTTGGTAAATGAGCGGCTCGGAACAGAGATTCCTGCAAAGGATGTGGAGGATATTCTGACGCGACTGGGATTTGAAGTACGCATGAAGAAAGAAGTGTTCGCTGTAACGATTCCAAGCTGGCGCGCCACCAAGGACGTATCGATTGTCGAAGATGTCGTCGAAGAGATTGCTCGCATATGGGGATACGACCAGATTGAATCGTCTCTCCCGTCATTTTCGATCAAGCCGCCTGTCCAGGATCCTGTACGTGATTTTGCTCGAAGAGTACGCAAAACGATGTCGCTGGGACTGGGCGCAACAGAGGTGTACCGCTATGCGTTCGTTTCTCCTGAGATGCTGCAGACGCTCGGGTTTGATCCGGGCGATCATCTCAAGCTCGCCAATCCGCTTGCAGAAGATCGTCCGTACTTGTGTCAGTCGCTTGTTCCAAATTTGTTTGACACCGTCATAATCAATCATCGGGCGTTCCCGGTTGTATCCGTCTTCGAGATTGATCGAGTATTTTTTGGCAAACTCAAGGGAGATGAGGATGGACAAGGCGGCATGCTTCCCGCACAGCCGTATCATTTCGGAATAGCGTATAGCGCCCAAGGCGATGAATCGCCGATCGTGGAACTCCGTCGACAAGTTGAGACGACTCTTCACATTGCAGGTTTTGACGTGACCTTCCGCGAGATGGAAGAGCCGGGAGCGTGGATGCATCCAAGTCGTGCGGCCGAGATTCTCGTTAACGGAAAAAAGCACGGTGTCCTCGCGGAAGCGCGTCCTGATGTGGCACAGGCTCTTGGTATCGATCGACGCGTCGCCATAGCGGAGCTTAATCTCAGCATGTTGGCGGCACTTGGGCGAGCGCCGAGCGTCTTTTCGCCAATCCCCCCGTATCCGGACGCCAAGCGTGACATCGCGTTTACCGTCGCGGAGCGCACACCAGCGGAAGGACTTGAGAAGGCGGTGCGGAAGGCGTCGGCCTTATTGGTCGAATACGACCTATTCGACATCTACCGCGGTAAAGGGATAGAGGAAGGGCAGAAGTCCATGGCCGCACACATAACATTCCGCTCCTTGGAGAAGACGCTGGAGGCGCAGGAGGTTGATGAAGAGATGCGCAAGATTCGTCAGATGCTCGAAAAAGAATTTGGTGCTACAATGAGATCATAAGTTCTAAACGGAGGATATGTTCACACCCCTTGAGATTCTCTACATCGTGCTCGCGTTCTGTGTCCTATGGATTTCAGCCGTTGTGTTCTGGTTGTTGTGGCAGGTGGCGAGTATTCTCAAGCGTGCGAATGATACGGTCACGCTTGTGCAGGAGACGCTTGCGAAGATGGAAGCAGCCCTTGATGGAATTCGTCGTAAGTTCGATTCCACGGGTACGGCGCTAGGAGCGATCATGCACACCACAACCAAGGCGGTTGAATACATGATCGAGAGAAAACTGAACAAGAGCGCGCCTGCCTCCAAGAAGGCGAGTAAGAAGAAAAAGGTGGTCGCGGACGATGAAACGTAAGACAAAAGCGGGGTTCAGGCTCCGCTTTTAGATTCAGCCGCGAGATGGTAAGCTCGAGTCCTGATATGTCCAATTTTGTCCATCTCCACACGCACTCACATTATTCGCTTCTTGAGGCTCTTCCAAAGGTAAAGGAGCTCTTAAAGCATGTAGGCGCGCTGGAACAAAAGGCGGTGGCGCTGACCGACAATGGGACGCTCTACGGAGCGATCGAGTTTTATCAGAAGGCAATCGACGCGGGCGTGAAGCCCATCATTGGCGTCGATTTTTATATGGCGCAAGATGGCCGACACTTGAAACGTGCGCGTATCGACACGCGACCAAACCGTCTGGTGTGTCTGGCGCAAAATAATGAGGGCTACAAGAATTTGATTCAACTTTCGAGTCTCGGGTTCCTTGAAGGGTTTTACTACAAGCCTCGTATCGACAAAGAGCTCATCCAGAAATTCAGTCAAGGCTTGATTGCGCTCTCAGGTGGATACATGGGGGAGATTGATGGGTTGTTGAAACTTGAGAAGGAAGCTGAGGCGCGTGAGATGATTCGTTGGTATGTGAACGTTTTTGGTGAGGGAAACTATTATCTCGAGCTTGTGGATCGACCGGAAATTGCAGAGCAAGAGGCGGCGAATACGCGACTCATGGCACTTGGGAAAGAACTCGGTGTTCCTGTTGTTGCGACCAAGAACACGTTTTACCTCAAGCCACAGGACATGGAAGCGTGGAAGATTTTGAACTGTATTAAGGGCGGGAGAACCCTCGAACAATTCGACCGAATGAACCAGTATGAGTACGACGCATCGATGGTGACAGGCGAGTACATGGAGGAGCGATTCCGCGATTGTCCTGAAGCCATCGAGAATACTCGACTCATTGCCGATCGATGCGAGGTGACGCTGGAATTGGGCAAGTGGAACTTTCCGAAGTTTGAAATTGAAGAAGGAAAGACGTTCCGACAAGTGCTTACGGATCGAGCGTTTGCAAAACTCAAAGAGCGGCGGGCGCGGGAGCTCGACGAGATTGAGACGAAACGTCTCACCTACGAACTCGATATCATCGACAAGAAGGGGTTTTGTCCCTATCTGCTCATCGTATCCGACTTCCTCACCTGGGCGAACGAGCATGGGATTGTCACGACTACGCGAGGATCGGCGGCCGGGTCACTGGTGAGTTATTCGATCGGTATTTCTTCGATCGACCCGTTGCAGTACCAGTTGCCGTTTGAGCGCTTCTTGAATCCAGAGCGTCCTTCGGCGCCGGATATCGATGCGGATTTTGCGGATAACCGTCGAGACGAAGTGCTCGACTATGTTCGAGGTAAGTACGGACACGAGAAGGTTGCGCAGATTTGTACTTTTGGAACGATGTTGGCGCGCGGGAGCGTGCGCGACGTGGGTCGGGCGCTTGGGTTTCCGTATGGCATGATCGATGAGGTCGCAAAACTCGTACCGATGGGGTCACAGGGATTTCCCATGACGCTTGAGCGTGCGCTTAATGAGGCGCCTGATTTGAGAAAGAAATACGAGGGCGACGCAAACGTGCATCGGGTGATCGATCTGGCGCAGCGTATCGAGGGTTGTGCACGTCATGTTTCCATCCATGCGGCGGGAACGGTGATCTCACCAACCGATCTGACGGACTTCACTCCACTGCAGATTGATACCAAGGAGGGAAAGATGATCACGCAGTACGAGATGCATGCCGTTGAATCCGCGGGTCTCGTGAAAATGGATTTTCTTGGGATTCGCAACTTGTCAATTTTGGGAGATGCGGTGGCGTTGGTGCGCGCCGTGAAGAGAATTGAGGTGGTGACGCAAGATATCCCTGTCGACGACAAAAAGACGTTCGAGCTTCTGGCGGCCGGTCACACCATGGGGGTGTTTCAATTGAACGGCGACGGTATGACGAAGTACCTCATGGATCTGCGTCCTGAGCGGGTGGAGGACATCATGGCGATGGTGGCGTTGTATCGCCCGGGACCGATCGAAGTGATCCCTGAGTATATCCGTCGCAAGCATGACGCGAGCCTGGTGCAGTTTATGGATCCTCGTATGGAGGGTTTTTTGCAGAAGTCGTATGGGCTCCTTGTGTATCAAGACGACGTGATGTTGACGGCCATTCATTTGGCCGGCTACTCATGGCTGGAAGCCGACAAGCTGCGCAAAGCCATGGGCAAAAAGATTCCCGAGGAGATGGCATTGCAAAAAGTAAAACTTGTCGATGGGTTCATGGAACATGGCATGACCAAGGCACACGCGACGGAATTGTGGAAACTCATCGAACCGTTTGCCGCGTATGGATTCAACAAGGCGCATGCGGCTTCTTACGGTATGGTCGCGTACCAGACGGCGTACATGAAGGCCAATTATCCGGCTGAGTATATGACGGCACTCATGACCGCGGAGTCCGGTGACTTGGAAAAGATCGCTGAGGCCGTGAAGGAGTGTGCACGTATGGGTATTGCGGTACTCTCGCCAGACATCAATGAGAGTCGCAAAGATTTTACGTTCATGAGTGACGCGCAGATTCGTTTCGGGTTGTTGGTGATTAAGAACCTCGGCGAGGAAGTGATCGAATCCATTATCTCGGAGCGCAAAACAAGCGGCCCATTCAAAGACTTGGCCGATCTTGCGGGACGCATTTCGCATCGGGCGTTTAACAAGAAGTCGCTGGAAGCACTTATCAAAGTAGGTGCGCTGGATCGGTTTGGCGAGCGCAAGCAACTTCTGGAGAACATGGATCGGATCTTGCTTCACAACAAGGCTATTCAAAAAGAAAAAGCCAGCAATCAGCAAAGTCTGTTTATCGGTGCTTCGACCGTCATGAACCAAGGGATTGTTTTGCGTGATTGTTCGCCAGCGACCATGCGCGAAACGTTGGCATGGGAGAAGGAGTTGTTAGGATTGTATGTGAGCGGGCATCCGTATGAGCCGTTTGCGAATGCGTTTGAAGGATCGCTGATTGGATGTGGGAAGGTGATCGAGTGCAAAGACAAAGAGTTTGTGCGTTGTGGGGGCATCATCACAAGCGTGAAAGAGATCATCACAAAAAAAGGTGAACCGATGGCGTTTGTCGGACTAGAAGACCTCACGGGCACGACAGAAGTGATTGTGTTCCCCCGAACGTACAAAGAGGCGAGGCCAATGATGGTGTCGGATTCTATCGTGCTTGTTTCGGCGAAAGTATCGATCCGCGATGGGGAAGAGGCAAAGCTCCTCGCCAACAGCTTTATTCCTGTTGACGAGACAAGCATTGCGGATGTGCAACGCATGTTACAATCGGAACAATGGGCCATACCCAGCACGCAAGAAGCCGCACATGAACCTGATCCTGAGCCAGCGATTCTCCATCGCGGTTCACTCTCGATCGCGCTCAAGGGCAAGCCCACGCAGGAGATGGTGGCGAGACTGCGAGAAATTTTGACGTCGACGCCTGGATCCAAGCCGGTGTGCCTGATGGTGGAGTCTGGAGGACAAATGCGTCGCATCCAGACGGACTACTCCGTCGCCGCTACCGATTCGGTCGTAAGCGCGATCGCGGCACTCGTGGGGAGACAGAATGTGAGTGTGGAGTAAGCAGTATGCAATACACAAAAATAGTAAAACAAAGTGATGGTCGGTGGATTGGTTGGATAAAGGAGATTTCCGGAGTTAATACTCAGGGTAGGTCACAGGCAGATGTGGAGTCGAATTTAGAGGAAGCTCTCGAATTGGTTTTGGAAACCTATGAGCATCTTTAATTCAGAACTAAAAGAAGAGCGTCAAGGCTTTTTTGAGGCGAAGCATTTTTCGCCGGATTTTGAGAGGGCTATATGTTAGAAATATCAGCTAACAGAGAATCAACCATAATCGAACATCAAAGAAAAGGGACAGAGGCTTTTAGACGCGATTTGGTCAGGTTACAAGAACGGTTTCCGATCTTGGAGAGTTTGAGTATTGAAGTAGTGGACGATCCCGCTTTTGAAGGTGGACGTTTTTGTCTTCCAGAATCTGAAGAGGAGGGGTCACGAATTCACATGGCGTTTGGGAGCGAAAGAGATTTTGAGAATCTTAAGCAGACGCGTGAACAAGCCGTTCGTTTGATGGCGGAACAACTTGGTGTGGCATTTGACCAGATAGATGGGGAGCAGATTAGACAATTCATTTTTTTTCATGAGATTGGACACGCCTATGATTTTCTTACAAACTTCGGAATGGATATGGATTTTGAATCAGCCGCGTCGATCTGGATGGCTAATTCAGAGTTCCAACTTGGGCAACTTCCATATCCGAGCCTTTCTCCTGCGGAACTTCGTGAACAGATTTTTGATGGGGGGGGGTTTGACCAATGGCTTGCGCAAGATGAGAAACGAAAAGAGTTGTGTCGTAAGCTGAACGTTCACTCTGAGAGACAGCTTGTTACTCTCCAAGAAAACGCATATCGGCAACTTGATAAAGAAAGATTTGCAGATGTTTTTGCAAGAAATGCCATGCAACAGTTAAAAAGATAAGTGATGGACTTGAGATCGTCACTTTGTGACGTCGACAGCATGACCCACTGAGTGGGCATCTTTTGGCTAAACACAGTGAATGATTTATAATAGACTCATATGCCCACCAAGAACGTTGTACCAAGGAAGCGGGTGGCTGTGAGAAAGGGAGGAGCCAAGAAGATTACCGTAACCGACATCGAGGATCTTGAGATCACCCAACCTGCGGCCGTGCCACTTATTATGTATCGACGCATAGCCCTCACGTTTATTGTGCTTGTGGCGGCGGCGCTGTTGGCAGTGTTGTATCTCTCCACCGTCCAGGCCGTGATTCACGTCGATTCCACCGAGGAACCGATTACAACGGAGTTCGTCGTCAACGTGTATGAGGTGCCAACGCGTGCAACCGATGTGCGCGGTGCGGTGGTTTCTGGAACGCTTGGTCGGACCCAAACGTTTGAACCAACGGGTGAGTCGGCAAAGACGGTCGAGGATACCGCTCGTGGAACGGTAACGATCTACAACAGCCTGACGTTTGCTCAAGCACTGGTCGCCACAACGCGATTGTTGTCTGAGACTGGTATCTTGTTCCGATTGGAGTCAGCCGTAACCGTTCCGGCCGGTGGCTCCGTCGAGGCGCAGGTGTATGCAGATATCGCAGGGGAGAGTGGAAACATCCAACCCACACGGTTCTCGATCCCAGGTCTGTCAGCGACTCGACAAGAGTCTGTGTACGCAACCAGCGCCGAGGCGTTTACTGGTGGCGTCTACTCCGTTGCGGTTGTTTCGCAAGCGGAACTTGATGCGGCCGCTTCAGAGCTCGAGCTGAGTCTCCTTGAGGACGCCAAGGCTATGCTGATCGCCGAAGTAGGGGAAACGTTCACGGGTCAGTCGTATGATGTCGAAGTCGTCGATAAGACATTCAGCATTGAACCAGATACAGAAGCTCAAAGTTTTGATGTGACGCTCACACTTAAGGTTACGGCGGTATTCTTTGATCAAGAGGCTCTAGGCAAGATCGCCGTGGCAAAGCTGTACGAGGGTCTTGGGCAGGGACAGGAATTCATGAACGCAGATGCAGGCAATATGGTCGTAACGGTCGAGGCAGTCGACGAAGAAGCAGGACAGGCGAATATCCTTGTCTCTCTCGCGGTTCCAGCGATTACGTCACGCACGAGTGAGGCACTCCAGGTGGGTCGATTCGTGGGGATGTCAGAAGAGGAGGTGCGCGAGCTGTTAGTCGGCGAAGGCGTCGCGACCGATGTGACCGTGGAGTTCTTCCCATTTTGGGTGAGTACCGTCCCCAGACTCAAGGATCATATCTATATTGATATCCAATAGAATTTATCGTACAGTAAGGCGGTCATAACGACCGCTTTTATTATGGAAAACGATAAACTACACGCCATGCGGCATACGGCCGCGCACGTTCTGGCCGCTGCGGCGCAGCGTCTCTATCCCGGCATTAAGCTTGGGGTCGGCCCGGTTGTGGAAAACGGATTTTTTTACGATATTCTGTTTGCCGCGCCCATTACGGAGGAAGATCTTGAGAAACTGGAGGTCGAGATGCGCAAGATTGTCGCAGAGGGACACGACATGGTTCGGGAGGAGATTTCGATTGACGAGGCGATCAAGAAGTTCGAGGAGATGGGTCAGGACTTCAAGGTCGAGCTTTTGCGCGACTTGAAGGAAAAAGGAACCACCAAGGTCAATCCAGAGGAAGCTCAGGACATTGACGTCGCTCACCCAGATGTAGCTTCTCTTTATCAGACAGGGGAATTCGTCGACCTTTGTCGTGGTCCGCACGTGGGGAATGTCAAAGACGTTGGAGCCTTCAAACTCTGGAAGCTTGCTGGTGCCTATTGGCGCGGAAAAGAGGAAAATCCACAGATGCAACGCATCTATGGCCTCGCCTTCGAGACCCAGCAAGAACTCGATCAGTATCTCACCATGCTCGAGGAAGCCAAGAAACGCGATCATAGAAAACTCGGGAAGGAGCTTGAACTGTTTACCATTATCGACGATATTGGAAGCGGTTTACCCCTTTTCTATCCCAAGGGAGCGATCCTCCGCCGCATGGTGGAAAGCTTTATTTCCAACCTCCAGGAGCCTCGTGGATACACGCCGATCTGGATTCCCCACATCACCAAAGGGACGTTGTACGAGAGATCTGGACACCTCCAGAAGTATGATGCCATGTACCCACCGATGCACTTGGAAGGGGAGGCAGACTATTATCTCAAACCAATGAACTGTCCGCATTTCATGATGTTGTATGCAAGCATGCCGCATTCCTATCGGGAGATGCCTATGCGTTGGGTCTGTACAACAACGAACTATCGATATGAGAAAAGCGGAGAGCTTTCTGGCCTTACACGTGTTCGCTCGCTTACGCAGGATGACTGTCACGTGTTTGCTCGTCCCGATCAGATTGAAGGGGAGATTAACCTCATGCTCGACATGATCGAACTCACCTACAAGGCGTTTGGGTTCAATGACTTTTGGGTTCGTATCTCTGTGTCTGATCCCGAAAATCCCGACAAGTACATTGGAGACAAGCAAGTATGGATTGACTCGGAGGTGTCGCTCAAGTCTCTTATTGAGACGCGCGGTTGGACACATGAGGTTGGTGTGGGGGAAGCGGCGTTTTATGGGCCAAAACTCGACTTCATGTTCAAGGACGCGATTGGTCGTGAGTGGCAACTTTCTACGATTCAATTAGACATGAACCTGCCCGAACGGTTTGAACTTGAGTATGTCGATTCTGACGGAAGTAAGAAGCGTCCCGTGGTTATTCACCGAGCCATCCTTGGTTCCACAGAGCGATTCCTAGGTATCCTCATCGAGCATTACGCTGGTGCATTCCCATTCTGGATCGCTCCTGTACAGCTGCGCCTGGCGACCGTGAGCGACGAGTTCGTCCCGTTTGCTAAGCTCGCGCAGGAAAAGCTCGCACAAGCTGATATCCGTGTGGACTTGGACGATTCCAATGAGAAAGTCGGCAAAAAGATCCGCAACTCGGCTACTCATAAGATTCCTTGGACGATTGTTATCGGGCAGAAGGAAGTCGATGGAGGGGACTTCAAAGTGAATGTCTTTGGTCAGGAGGAAGATCTCGTGATTCCTGCCACCGAGCTCGTCGACCGCGCCAAACAAGCCAGCCAGTTCCCGCAATAAGGTAAAACAAAACCACCCTTCGACGAGCTCTGGGTGGTTTTTGATTCTACTGAGAAATTTTGTCTTTGATGACTTGAGCTTGCAGATCGTCCAGCTGCTTGGCTGTGTCCTTCTGAACCTGTCGCATTTCAGCCTCGATTTGAGCCATTTCAGAATCGAGCTGAGTCTTAGCGGCTTGAGCGGAAGCAGCAAATTCAGCCTCAGCGGCTTTGAATTCATCGGTTTGAGTGATATCAACGCCACCTGCCTTCATTGTGGAAATTACCGCATTATCGAAGGCTTCCTTGATTGCGTCGACAACCTCACGTGTGAGACCCTTATCGATAATCAGGTTGAGAAGGTAGCGTTTTGTTGTGTCATCAAGTTGTGAATTTTCGACAAGCTTCACAATTTCTTCACGAGTCATAGTGTTGGATTCGATTAGAGATTATTTAGCGGCCGATTCAGGAATTTCTTCGAGGTCAGTTTCTGCGATTTCGATAGGACCAGCTGAGAGAGCCTCGCGATCTCGCAAGAGTTCCTCAGCCTTCTGTCGAATTAAGTTATCAATTTCTGGTCGAAGTGATTCGATCACCGCCTGTTTCAGACGTGAAGAGAATCGATCACGAGCGGCCGTAAGACGGGCAAAGAACCCATCCTTAGCTTCGCGAGCTCGTCCACGCAATGCATCCATCTTTTCCTTTGCCATTCCCACGATCTCTCGTCCTTTCTCAAGGGTTGCGCCGGCTACGCCTTCAATGGCTTCCTTCACGGAGATACCAGCCTCAAAAGCGGCTACGAGGGAATTCAGAGCGAAATCGCCACCGCGCTTCTTGAGGTCGATTCCAGCTGCCTTCGCTTGTTTAGCGACTTCAATCACTTGCTCTATTTTGTCTGCTCCGTAGCTAAGAGTCGCTTCAATGGCGTTAAGTCCCATATCAGCAAGCGCTACAGCGCCTTCCACCAGTTTTTTTCCAGCAGCAGATTTGAGCTCAATGCCTCGCTCTTTCATCGCTTCGGCCATGGCCGCACCCTTTTCACCTGTCATGAAGGCGAGAGCCACACCGGTATAACCGGCATCAACAACCGCTTCTTTGGTGCGTGTCGCGGCATCTTTAGCGGCCATGACCGCGAGATCCTTGATTTCCATGGCTTCACGACCTGTTTCCTTTGCATATTCAACGGCAGCCTTACCTCCCTCGACTGTGGCTTTGACACCCTTTTCGATTCCTCCAACCACGGCATTAGCTCCTTCTGCGAGAGACTCACCCACATTTAGAGCGCCTTCCACGGCCATCTTACTGCCTTTTTGTACGACACCAAGAGCAGCTGAGTAGGCATCCATGGCCTTATTTTTGACCATGTCGCTGGTAGAACTCGCGTATTTCTTAAAGCGATCCCAGAGCTCTTGTGCTCCTTTTTTTATACCAGCAATACGCTCGTAACCCGTATCTGCAGCGGACTTTTCTCGCGCTTCTGTTTTTGGAGCCTCGGCTTGTACTTCTTTGGATCCGCCCTCCTTTTTTCCGAATCCAAGCGATTTAAATAGTCCCATAATTGTATGAATGTTGTTAATTAAACATGGGAATTATAGCTAGATTCTATCAGAAAATTTGTGTTCTGTCAACGGAACTGTTGACAAATGTATAATAAAATGGGAATGTTTTTAGCAACGCTCATCAAAAATGGAGGGTCAGCGATGCTCAGACTCATCAGAAGTGACGAGGTCGTGGAAGCTCCACATTCCAACGATCTGCTCCGAGCAGCCCTTGACAGGGTTACGCTGGGAACAGAGAGCCTGGAAGGGCACTTCATTTTCGATGAAGGCGAGGCACAGGCACTCTGCCGCGTCCTAGCCTCGCGGCAGTTCACCCAGGATCAGCTCGAGGCATGGATCGACCGGCTCCTCGCCGATCACCCTTATGACCGCCAGAGGATCGATCTACGAGCCGGCTTCAGAGTCTGGTTCAAGTGGGTCCTCTTTGGTGGTGAGAAGCCCAAGAGAGCCACCACGGAGTCGGCCATCGCTTGGCGCAGGCGCGCTGAAGCGTTCGTCGACAAACAGATCACGCGTGTTGATAACCCATCGTGGCTAGAGCGGCCACTTCAGGATCTCGACAACGTTCGACGCTTGATCGAGCGCGAGACCGGCAAGACAAAGTGGGCGATGCCCGTCATACGCTGGGCTCTAATCCAGCTTCTCACGCCACCGGCGGATACGGACTCCGCCCACGCCACCGGCTGACACGACCATCAGTCGGCTTGCCCTCCCAAAGCTCAAACAAACGTGAGAGCGAAGGGGGGTTTTAAATTTGTGAGTGAATGGGTTGACGAGTAGGAACAGATCTGGCAAGTTGTCCCTTCGGCTGGATACGGAAGGAGGTGTGGCACATGCCCCTGCGACTGGTGCGAGCTGATGAGCATTTTGAGGCTCGCCAGAACGTGGCCCTGCGGCGGACGTTTGAGCGTCTGACGCTGGGAACCCACGATCGGCAACAAGGCTTCGTCCTGTTGCCGCCCGAAGCGCAAGCGCTCTACGAAGTGCTCGCGCTCAGAAGGTTCTCGTCAGATCAGCTCAAGATCATCGAGTCGACGATCCGTGCGATCGATCCGTACGACCTCGACTCAGGCTGGGATGATCGTCGGCTCGCGTCCCTTGTCCGTGTGGCGAGTGGGCTTATCGACCATCCCAAGTGGATCGAGGAGTCCATTGGTCATCTTCATGCCGCGATGCGTGCACAGGGATCCGAGGCTCGATTCCGCCTCTCCCTGTGCCGTGCCGTGCTTGTCGCGTTCCTCACCATCGATCTCCTTCCAACCCAACCCGAAGAACTTCTCCGTCTCGCCGGCTGATGCCACACCTCCAGGCTCGCCGGCTTTTTGTTTTTATGTTACTTTTTTCGCGATATGGAACCCAAGTATCATCTCATTACCTACGGCTGTCAGATGAACAAGAACGATTCCGAGCACATGGAAACGCTCTTGAAGCGCGTGGGTTTGTCGTCCACCGACGTGAAGGAGGAGGCCGATGTGATCCTTGTGAACACCTGCTCGGTGCGACAGAGTGCCGAGGATCGTGTGTTCAGCGTCGTGGGACAGTTTGCGAGTCTCAAAAAGTTGAAGCCCGAACTCATCGTGGGCATCACCGGATGTATGCCTGGACGAGATCGTGACGGGGCGATTCGTAAACGCCTGCCGATTGTCGATCTGTATTTTCCAACCAAGGACATGGGCCAGCTTCCACGTTGGCTTGGCGAGTTGCGACCTGAACTAGTGAATAGTGCGGATACCGTCGAGGACTACATGAAGGTGCATCCTGATCGCGAAGTGACTCGCCAGGCGTTTGTATCCATCCAGACCGGTTGCAATAAATTTTGTACGTACTGTGTGGTGCCGTTTGCGCGTGGGCTTGAGAAGAACCGACCGTTGCGTGACATCCTCGACGAGATTCAGGATCTTGCTCTTCACGGCTGTGTTGAGGTGACATTGTTGGGACAGACGGTGAACAGCTACCAGGCTCCAGATCCAGAACATTTTGCTAAAAAGAATCCATACATTAGGAGATCCCTCACTTCGTTCGGGATGACAAAAAAAATTGTTTGTCATCCCGAGGAGCGAAGCGACGAGGGATCTCCTGTGCAAGGTGACCACTTTGCAGCTCTCCTGTGGGAGGTGAACCAGATCGAGGGGATTTCGCGTTTACACTTTACCGCGCCGCATCCGCTTCACATGACCGACGAGGCGATCGATGCGATGACGCTTCCTGCGCATCTCAATTATATTCATCTGCCGGTACAAGCCGGAGACGACGATGTGCTGCGACGGATGAATCGTCGATACACGGCCGACCAGTTTCTCGAGGTCGTTGATCGGCTCAGGGCAAAGATTCCGAATCTCGCGATCGGGACAGATATCATTGTTGGGTTTTGTGGAGAGTCACCGGAGGCGTTTGAGAAGACCGTAGAGCTCTATGAGAAGATTCGATTTGATATTTCCTACACAGCCCGATACTCAACGCGTTCTGGAACGGCAGCTTGGCGGGCGTTTAAGGACGACGTGACGCATGAGGAAAAGAAGCGTCGATGGGAAGTGCTACAGGCGGTGCAGGAGCGGATCGTGTATGAAAAGAATCAGGTGTATGTTGGTACGATTGTTTCCGTTCTCGTTGATCGCCATGAGCCGCCAAAGATTACAGACGAAATGCTCGCGATGCCACAAGATATCCAAAAAGTTCTCGCTTCACAGCCAGGGATCTGTTATGGCAACTCTCGCGAGATGAAGCTGACACGGTTCGCCGCTCCCAAGGAGTATGTCGGGAGAATCGTCGATGTGAAGATCACGAAGGCGGACATGTGGGTGTTGGAGGGGGAACTGGTATGAAACCAAAAGTTATCGCCATTGTTGGACCCACCGCGAGCGGGAAAACCAGACTCGGTATTGAGATCGCCAAGCGTTGGAATGGGGAAGTGATCTCTGTCGACTCACGACAGGTGTATCGCGGGATGGATATCGGCACCGCTAAACCGGAAGGGACCTGGGTCGAGTCGGAAATCGAAAAAGACGGATCAATCAAGCAACTGTTTGGTTCACGTAAGACATTCCTTGTTGATGGCGTCACACATTGGGGTATCGATCTTGTGACTCCTGACGAGCCGTTCTCTGCGGCGGACTTTAAAGCGTATGCGACAGAGAAGATAAACGAGATCTTCGTTCGAGGGCGATTGCCAATCCTTGTTGGCGGAACAGGGTTTTGGTTGAAGACCATTATCGACAATCTTGACCTCACATCAACACCTGGTGACCCGGCACTGCGTGCAGAACTTGAATCACGAACCCTGGGTGACTTGTTTCACGAGTACAAACAACTCGATCCAGAAGGCGCGGAGCTCATCGATAAACAAAACAAACGGCGTGTTGTGCGCGCGCTGGAAGTCACAAAACTCACGGGTAAACCGTGGAGCGAGCAGCAAACAGCTGGGGAACAGCTCTACGACGTGTTGCAGATCGGACTGTTGTTGCCGCGGGAAGAACTGATTGAGCGCATTGATTCACGTGTCGAGGAAATGGTGGCGCGTGGGTTGGTCGATGAAGTCCGTCGTTTCAAAGATACGTATGGCTGCGAGTGCGAGTCGATGACAGGCATCGGGTATCGACAAGTGTGTGCGTTTTTGTCCGATATCACCTCGCTTGGCGCGGTAGATATCAGTGGCACTCGCTCGGAACAATTATGTCCGATCGGACATAATTGTTCGCTCGCTTCGTTTGCCGATCGGACAAAATTGAATGCGGCGATCGAGGACGTAAAACGGGATACGCGCGCTTACGCCAAGCGCCAGATGACCTGGTTCAAGCGTGATTCTCGGATTGTTTGGGTAAATTTAGGTGATTCGACCGAAAACCTGATAAAGCGTTTTCTTGAAAATCGATCCAACACCTAGACGATCAATTATGTCCGATCGGACATAATTGATCGTGGAAGCCTTTCTCAAAAACAACCCCGCCCTGTAATAGGCGGGGTTGTTTTGTGACAACGACTAGGAGAGGTAAAAACCTCGATCGCTAGTTTCATTCAATCATGATTTTTTTGAGTTGTCAACGATTTGGTTGTGGTTAACTCGACTATGCTGTGAGTTGCGCTATCGCTTCGAGCGGATATGGTGAAATTAGAGAGAATTGTTTGGGTTCAACTGTTTTCGAGTAATGCCTTGTTGAGCTCATCAAACAGGTTTTCACAACCTTGAAAATTTTTTCTCCGCCTTTCATCAATTGATCCTCCGTATCCAGTATACATTCCCTCGACGGTTCCAAATGTCTCATCTTTTTCGATTCGCTTTTTTAATGCTCCAAGTTGGTCTGTGGAAATCGACTGTTTTAGTCCTTCCACAAACGCAACGATAAACGGTTTCGATATGACTACCGATTCTCCTTGAAGGAGTTTTATTCCTTCAAGAAGGGGTTGGATATGAGATGCCATGTAGTAAACCTGGCGATAGAGTTCATCAAGCTGCTGGTCTTTCCACTCCTGTACATGCGCTTGGTCTGGCTTTCCGTCCACCATCACCCAGTCTGGATAGTGGGTTGGGTCTTGAAGGTAGGTGTCGTCGAGAATGGTCGTCGCATCGAAGTCAACTACCTCGCCTGCGAGAGTGATGTTTTGTTTCAAATCGGCTAACGATCCGTGATTTAACTTGTTAGCCAAGAGGATAGCCGTCTGTTCACCCAAGATTTTTGCGTATTCCTTTACGTACTCTTGTGTATCTAGCTCACGTCCCAGTTCCTCGCCGAGGATTTGTGCGGAGGCATCAAATACATTTTGGACGGCAGATGTTCTATCTTCGGTTTCCGTACGAGAGTCAAGGATCCGTTCAAAATCTTCAGCTCGCCAAACATTACGGAAGGCGCGAATATTTTGTCCGAGGATTAAAGAGGTATATCCAGCGTGCGCCTCGCCTGAGGAAAAGAGTTTTGTGTAGAGACTAAGTTCAATTTCACTTCTGTGAGATTCGAGATATTCATCAAATGTTTGTCCGCCTACGTCCTCCGGGTCGTCAGAGTTTGGCATTGGAAGTCCTTGTTGTTCGCAGAAACTTCTGGAAAATTTTATTGTTTTTAAAATTTCTGGCATTCGTAATCCGAATTGGGAAAATTTTCCCTGATTTTTTGTTTCAGCAACGAGATCTTCATAATAAGATCCACCAAGGAAACGAAGCATACTTCTTCCATCAACTGAAACAAGCATGAGAGGACTCACCCCTTTTTTTCCAAGAGGAAACTCTACCGTACCCCCATTTGCTTTGGCGTATTCTTCGATTTCCGCATTGTGTGGATTTTCACCGACTCCTTTCCATTGCACGTACGAAAATTTGGCTCCACGTATCGATGTTGGTTGCTCAATAAATGCGGCACGTCCCATGGTCGGAATCACTTTTGCTGTGAGGGTTCTTGTTGTCATTTCTGGCTGGAAGGCTCCATCAGGACGTTGAAAAAAGAGCGGTCTCATCATTTCGGATGGCGGAGTTGTATCTGAAAGTGGCACGTATGAATCTGGAGAGGCTAGCAACGCCGGTGCCTCATAGACAAATTTGTCTCGTTTTTCTCCGATTGTTTCTGGTGTTGATTCCTTCCGGTTTCTTCCATGTTGAGATGGACAGGATAAAGCGTGTTCGTTCACTCGGATTGGATACCCACAGAATGAGCAGACAGGTTCTTCTCTTCGCATAGGTAGGTTTTGGTTCGATCAGTTAGGTAGTGAGTTGCGTGACCATATCGAGCGGATACCGTGCGCCGGAGAAATAATTTTTGAATCGTGTTGTCGTGGTTTGGGAACGATGTTCACTGATTCGTGCCATGATTTCGTCTTGGGTGAGCCAGAGTGTTTCGACGATCTCGGTCGCGGTGATCGGTTGTTGAACCTCATTGACGAGTTCGCATCGAAAGAGAAAAGCAATCGTGGTATTTCCGCTCTCATTTCGGACAATGTGGTGGACGCCGACGAGCTCCACGGGACGGACATGATATCCCGTCTCCTCCAACAC
>JACQSF010000003.1 GCA_016206085.1 Candidatus Uhrbacteria bacterium | reverse complement strand
TTCTTCCGTCGTCGTGCCGGAACCAGAACGGGGTGGTGGGCGTGACGAACCGGTCGTCGAAAGGGACAGCGTCTTCGTCCGTGTAGCCCAGCTCCTCGTACTTGATCCCCAGGAGCTTGCAGCTCTGGAGCAGTCCCGGCCGCGGGTCGCACAGGGAGAGGAGGTGGAAGTCTGGATCCTCCGCGAGGAGGTTCGCGGGGATCTGCGGGATGCCCGCGAGGTAGGCCTTGAAGTTCTTGGCCTTGACCGCCGAGTCGCGGCCTAAGCCACGGTCCCACAGGCGCTTGGCCTGGATCCTCCACTGGTTCACGCCACCCATCTCGAGGCGACGGATCAGCTTGGAGACTTCATCCCCGATGCCCTCCTGGCCGGCGCTCAGACGCGCCCTCTGGATCTCGTAAAGTTTGGCCACGTGGGCCAGATCGAACAGACTCATTTGAACCTCCGTAAGCCGGTATCCTCACAAGAGCCTCAGCCCTACGCAAGGTCACGCCGACAAACAGTGTGTTACACGGTTCCGCCGTGTACGGCGCGAGTGCAAAACCGAAGGATTACGGCTGTGCAAACGACTGGAGAAAGTACTCCTGTTTGGCGGAAAAGTCAAGAATTGGTAGTATCTGCCTATATGACATGGGACTACGATAACGAAGCGTTTCAAAAACAGGCGCAGGCTGACCCGGTGTGGGGGCTAGAGCGTTTGATTAACTATGGTGGTGAGGAAGTGAAACTCAACCGTGCCCTCCTGGAAAAATACCTCCCGCAACTCAACATTCCGGATAATCGTCGAGACTTCTTGGAGCTGCTTCTATGGAACAAACCATTCTAACGCCCCTGCAACAGCAGGTCTTGGCGCTGGTAAACCAGGCTCCAGAGCTGAATCATTTTTATTTGAGTGGCGGAACCGCCCTGGCAGCGTTTTACCTTCATCACCGTTTTTCAGATGACCTCGATTTTTTTATCACCGAAGATCCAGACCCGATAGCCATTGAAGGAGGGGTAAAAACAATCTCACAAATCGTCGGGGCTCTTGAGACTCGATTCGAAAAGCTCCACGATCGACGGATGTTCTTTTTAAAGACAAACGTCGGGGAACTCAAACTTGAATTCACGAAGTATCCCTTTGCTCAACTGAATCCAGTTGAAACAGTCCGTGGGGTGCAAGTCGACAGCCTGCGTGACGTGTCGGCTAACAAACTCGCCGCGCTCATTGACCGTTTCGACCCAAAAGATTTCGTCGATCTCTATTTCATCCTTCAACAGACACCCTTAGAGGACGTGCGACGAGATACTGAACAAAAATTCGGACTTAAACTTTCTTCGCTCTTC
This sequence comes from Candidatus Uhrbacteria bacterium, assembly GCA_016206085.1. GTDB lineage: Bacteria > Patescibacteriota > Patescibacteriia > UBA9934 > GWF2-40-263 > UBA12478. Next base: position 51,168 of record JACQSF010000003.1, on the reverse strand, counting down.
TTGGGAGGTGAGCTCGCGAAGGTGAAGCGCATTGAGGCACTCCCGCGCATGGTCAAGCCTTTGACGACAACCGAGCTACATGCCTTCTTTACGAATCAAGCAAAACAATTACTCCCCAACGTCCTGGATATATGAAGTTGGCCCTCGTCCACGACTATTTGATCCAAGACGGTGGGGCGGAAAAGGTGGTAGACGTCATGCATGGTCTTTGGCCCGACGCACCGCTCTACACGCTCCTGTTTGATCCAACATCCCTTCCTGCGTTTGCGGGAAGGGATATTCGTACATCGTTTTTAGCGCGCCTTCCGCTTGGCCGACGTAAGTACCAGTGGTACCTCCCGCTCATGCCCACCGCGACGGAACATTACGATCTGTCCGATTATGACGTCGTGCTTTCTTCAACAAGCGCCTTTGCCAAAGGAGTTCTCACACGTGAGGATACGCTCCATATTTGCTACTGCCATACGCCCACACGTTACCTCTGGAGCGACACGCACTCATACATTGAGGAACTCCGTGTCCCCCGCTTGGTGAAGATGATGCTTCCTCCCTTGTTGTCACGGTTACGCATGTGGGATCGACAAGCCGCCGACCGGGTTGACGTGTTTATCGCAAACTCGCAAACCGTCCAACGTCGCATCCAAAAATATTACGGCCGTGAGGCCACGGTCATTCATCCACCGGTGGACACGCACCGCTTCTCTATTTCAAACGAGCCAAAAACCTACTTCCTCACGGGCGGACGACTAGTCGCGTACAAACGCTACGACCTTGTGATCGAAGCTGCCAACCGAACCGGCATCCCGCTCAAAATTTTTGGCTCCGGTCCAGTGGAACGAGATCTCAAGCGCATGGCCAAACCACACATCGAGTTTCTTGGTCGTGTGAGCGACGAGGAACAAGCCAGGCTCTACGCTGGCGCACGTGCGTTCATCCATCCGCAAGAAGAGGACTTTGGAATCACCCCCGTGGAGTCCATGGCGGCAGGACGTCCGGTGATTGCCTGGCGCAAAGGAGGTGCCACCGAGACGGTTAAGGAGGGACTTTCTGGACAATTCTTCGATGAGCAGAGTTGGGAAGAGCTTGCCGACTTTATGATCCGATTTTGCGAAGCAGACTGGAACCCACAGGCCATCAAGGCGCACGCAGAAACATTCTCGCGTGCGCGATTTGAACAGGAGCTGATCCGTTTTGTCACACAAGAATGGTCACGTCGTCATCAAGACCCTATAGGTTAGAGAGACCTCTGAAAAAGCATCGTAAAGAAAAAGCCTCAGGTTCTCCAGTCCTGAGGAAGAAAAAGTTGAGGGTCGAAACTCGAGGAGTGCAGAGATTCAAGGGTCGAGCGCCTCACTTCCGGCGAACGCGCAGGGCACCGTAGCTCGGGTCGGCAAAGCCAGAGTCCCCGCTGAGGTCGAGCCCCACCCGACCGCTCCACACCCTGAGGTACGCGCAGTGCACGCGCCTGGAGTGGTGCACCGTTCCGGGAAGGTCGATGATGTGTTCTCCCTCCACCACGATCTGCGGGTGGTGGGCGAAGGCGAAGATGCCTTCCGTCGCCGTGCCGACCTGGATGTCGCCGGTGGCGAGCTCGTCACGGCAGTGGTCGGGACGCCGGTTGCTGTTCGCGCGACCGTCGTCGTGGCGGAACCAGAAGGGGGCGGCCGGGATCATGAACCGCTCGTCGAAGGGCTCGGCGTCGCCATCCGCGTAGCCCAGCTCCTCGTACTGGATCCCGAGGAGCTGGCAAGCTCGCAGCAGACCAGGCCGCGGGTCGGCGAGGGAGAGAAGGGAGAGGTCGGAATCCTCCGCAATGAGGCTCGCGGGGATCTGGGGAATCGCGGCGAGGTAGGCCTTGAAGTTCTTGGCCTTGATCGCCGAGTCGCGGCCGAAACCGCGATCCCACAGACGCTTGGCCATGGTTCCACGCGGGTCGGTCATCTTGCCCGCAACCCCGCCGGAGGTGAGGCGAATGATGAGCTCCTGAACGAGATTTCCGATACCGTCACCGGCTCGATCGATCTCGATGAGTTGGCAAATCTGGCCAGTTGTCAGCTTCGGCATTGCTTCCTCCATCTTTGGTACGCCTTATAGGACAGCCACTGGCCAGCCAAAAGGTCTCCCAAAAACAGACACTGCACGGTTCCGCCGTGCCGGTGTGAATGCAAAACCGACGGATTTTCCGGCCTGAAGGCCGGATCCGCCATAGCCTCTTGTCCCTCGAAGCCCCAAGGGGGTAGTTGGGATGGCGACGGCGGACGGTCATGCAAACGACTTGAGAAAGTACTCGCGTTTGGCTAAAAAGTCAAGGATTTGCTAGGCTCCTGAATGTTCTTATGCGCATCCTCGTTGATATTCGACATCTTTTATCACCTCAGATGGCGGGCGTGGGGGGATACACAACATCTCTTCTGCGCGCCCTTTTTGAAATTGATAAAGAAAATGAATATGTGTTGCTGTCCTCAGGGTACGCTGCTCCCACCCCCCCTAGCCCCCCCTCAGGCAGGGGGGGGATCACTCATGTTCATATCTCGCTCCCCAACAAAATTCTGAATCTTCGAACGCTTCTTCTGCGGCACCCGTCGCTCAACTGGCGAGTGCGCGAACCGGTTGATTTGTTGTTCCTCCCCAACCTCAACATCGCCACATTGCCGACGGATATTCCTACGGTTCTCACCGTGCATGATCTTTCCTGGAATCTGTATCCAGACTTCTACTCACATAAGATGCAACTCTGGCACAAGGCGACACGCCCTCACGATCTCATCGCGCAAAGTACGTCGATCATCGTGCCTTCCTCATCAACCAAGCACGACCTAAAACGGCTCTACTCAACACCAGAGACAAAGACGCACGTCATCCCCCACGGTGTGGCTCCTCACTTTAGCGAGAAGATGCTCGCCTCCGATCATGGTGTTCGCTCGCGTCTCAAGCTTCCCAAACGCTTTGCCCTCTTTGTTGGAACGATCGAACCACGAAAAAATCTCCTCGCGCTCATCGAAGGCATAAAAGACTATCGCGATCGAACACATGACGATCTCCACTTGGTGATCGTTGGTGGTTGGGGCTGGCGCTCACACACTGTGCGTCGACGACTTTGGAAAAGAGATACCTACGACTGGGTGCATCAGATTGGATATGTCCAGATGCGCGACCTTCCTGCAATCTACCGCTCTGCAGTCACAACCGTTTTCCCATCCATCTACGAGGGTTTTGGTCTTCCCATTCTTGAGTCCATGGCAAGCGGAACACCCGTCATCACTTCACACACCTCTTCCCTGCCCGAAGTTGGAGGTGACGCGGCAATCTACGTCGACCCCTACAACAGTCGCGACCTAAGCGAGGCTCTGCGAGGACTCATAGGTTCATCGAGTCTTCACAAACAACTTCGCGACCGAGGAATCCAGCGTGCAAAAGAGTTTACGTGGGAAAAAACTGCAAAGGAGACGCTCGAAGTGTTCAAGCAAGTAATGTTGGTCTAGGCCGTTGCGAATGTTGTCTGAAAAACCGCCACCGCAGGCCGGCTCTGTTCCATAAATTCCTACGACGAACTCCGTGGCCGGCCGAGGTACGAGCGGCGCCGAATAAAAACGTTGGTTAACCACCAAATGCCCTGGCGACCGCGTGTTTTGAAGACGACATTCGCAACGGCCTTTATTTCGAGCAAATTTATGTGGATATCCTGAGCGCAAGTTCGGGATATTTTGCTATAATTGAACCATGCGAATCGGTATCGATGCCAGGATGTTGGGTCCAAACGTGGGGGGTGGCGGTCTTGGGCGCTATGTTGAAGAGCTGACAAAGGAGCTCGGACAACTTGACCACAAGAACCGCTATGTTTTATTCCTGAAAAATGAGGAGCAGGGAGAAAAGGTGGACGAGGTGGCACAGGTGGAAAAGAGGATCACGAATATCCATTGGTACACCCTCAAGGAACAGCTTGTCCTGCCTCGACTCATCGACCGCGAGAAACTCGACCTCGTTCACTTTCCTCACTGGAATGTTCCCGTCCTTCTTCGCACCCCGTTCATTGTCACGATCCATGATCTCATCTTGCTGGAAGAGCCCCGCTCCGCAAAAATTACGACCCATCACCCGCTTGTCTTCTTCCTCAAGCGTCTAGCCTACCAAATCGTCCTACGCTCTGCCCTCAAACGCTCACGCGCCATCATCGCGGTCTCCCAGTACACCAAGTCATCCATTTTGAACTACTTCCCTTGGATCCCCGCAGAAAAAATCCACGTCGTCTACGAAGGCCTAACAAACCTCTCCACCTTCCCACCTGCGCCACCTTCCCATCTTTCGACCTCCCCCTATTTTCTTTACGTCGGCAACGCTTACCCCCACAAGAATCTCGAAACACTCCTTCACGCCTTTTCTTTCTTTCACAAACTCCACCCTGAGATCCGACTGGTTTTAGCGGGACGCAATGATATTTTCTACGAGCGACTCAAGAAGGAGCTTAACGAAATCGATGTGGCTCCCGATGCGGTTGAGTTCATCCAGAACCCGAGCGATGCGGACTTGGCCAATCTCTACCGAGGCGCGACTCTCTACCTCTTCCCTTCTCGCAGCGAAGGCTTCGGCCTTCCACCGCTGGAAGCCATGAGCTTCGGGGTTCCGGTCGCAGCGGCTCGACGAAGCTCTCTTCCAGAAATTCTTGGTGACGCCGCTCTCTGGTTTGATCCGGATGATATCGAAGAGATGATAGGGGCGATGGAAACGGTTCTCACAGACAAGCCTCTATGCGATTCCCTCGTGCGTAAGGGCTTTGAGCAATTCAAACGTTACTCCTGGACTTCCATGGCTCGTGACATCCTCAACATCTACGAATCCTGTGCCTAAAAAAACCGCCACAACCAAATCGACCAAAACCCGTTCAAACACCCGAGCGCATGCTTCGTCTCCCGCGATTGTGACAAGCAAAGCCCAGACTCCTAAACGTAAACGTACTCTTTCCCGCCGTTCAAAACGCCAAACGCACACAGCCGTGGGCGATCACGCCGTTCCAGAAACGGTTCCCTCTCTCCGTGTGATTCCCATCTATTCGACTCTGACCAGACCCTTCGTCATGACGGGAGATCATGCGTTGTCTCCATTCATCTTGTCGCTCAAGGCGACGTTCCCCACACCAACAGAACTTCTTGAAGAAACCAGACGTCGATCGCTTCGAGTAAACTTGCTTGATGGTCATCCCTATCCGCAGCCAACGCGGTCACCCGATCTCACCGGTGATTTAGTGTTATCACCAGCGGATATTCTTGAGCAAGGAACACCCACAACGCTTCCAAAACTTCCCAAGCTCCACACACACATTTCTCAGGCATTCCAAGGAGCCCTCCGATACAACACCTCATCAAACAAGAGCTTCTCGTCAGACGCATTCATTGCACATACACTTCCCGAAGATATCTTTGCGTATTTTGACTTTCCCGAAGAAGAGGAGGGAGAGGAGATGGCGCATATGGCAGAGATGGCGCAGGTTCCACTTGACGTCGATGATCTGGAGGAGACCGTTGTTCCTTTTTCTCCTTCTCACTCTTGGCAACGAGCCGTGGCCTCATTTATCGGTTTGTCGTTTTTGTTCGTTCTCCCTCTTCATGCCATGAATGTTGTCCAAGATGTACGGGAGACAAAAACCGATCTCGAACACACCGGACTTCAAGCCGTCTCACTCCTCTCCTCTGGAGCACAAGCGGCGCTCGCTCGAGATGTCCCTCGTGCCCAATCCGATTTCAAAGCAGCTGGTCGTCAATTTCAAACCGCAAAAAATTCAATCGACGATTTAGGGGTAGGAACCAACGTTCTGCTTTCCGTCCTTCCGGTGACGCAATCGTCCTACACCTCTAGCGCCGCACTCATAGAGGCCGGCAAGGAACTTTCCATCGCCGCGAGTCGTCTGAGCGACGGGTACGCGACCATGGAACAGGAACTCTTCCCAACCCCTCTCTCTCGTTTAACCATCTTGGAAACCTACCTTTCCTCAGCCGTTGTGCACCTCAAAACCGCGCAGTCGGCTCTTGATCACGTAGACCTTGATGCTGTTCCCAAACAACATCAAGAGACCCTTGTTCGTGCACAGACCAGCCTTCCCGCTCTCGTCGCCACCATAGAAGAATTTGAAACGCACTATACACTGGCAAAACACATCTTGGGCGCGAATGGCTCAAAGCGTTATCTCATTGTCTTCCAAAACAACACGGAAATTCGTCCAACCGGTGGTTTTATCGGTAGCTTTGCCGAAATAAAAATTCGCGATGGGAATATCGAACACCTCAATATTCCAGGAGGAGGTTCATATGACCTCCAAGGATCCCTCCAGGAAAATCTCCGCGCGCCAGAGCCGCTCCAACTGCTTTCCGCTCGGTGGGAATTCCAAGATGGAAACTGGTTCCCCGACTTCCCTACTTCCGCACGCCAGCTCATGCAGTTTTACCAGGATGCCGGTGGTCCCAGCGTCGATGGCGTCTTAGCCGTCAACGCGACGTTTATTTCTAACCTCATAGGACTCTTGGGACCTATCCAGATGGAAGCGTATGGACTGACCGTCAATGAGGAAAATTTTATTTTCGAAGCACAAAAAATCGTCGAGTACGAATACGATAAGGAGGCGAATACGCCCAAAGCGTTCATTGGCGACCTTGCTCCCAAGCTCGTGGAACGCACCATTGAAAAAACCTCTGAAGACTTCCTGGCGATCGTTGACTCCCTCAATCTTGGACTCTCCAGCAAGGATCTCCAACTCTATCTTACCGATGAAACACTGCAACGGCAGATCATAAAGCAGGGATGGGGAGGTGAGTTGAAACAGACCCATGACGACTACCTCATGATCGTTGATACAAACTTGGGAGGAGGAAAAACGGACGGGGTTATTGAACAGAAGGTGGATGTCCAGGTGGATATTGACTCAGACGGAACGATCACGAACACCGTCAAGATCTCGCGCACGCATCATGGCATTCAAGGACTCCTGTTCACGGGCGTGAATAACGTAGACTACCTTCGTGTGTACGTCCCAAAAGGCAGTACGCTTTTGGAAGCAACAGGTTTTAGCATTCCGGATGAATCTCTGTTTGACATACCAGATGAGGAGTGGACGATCGATGACGACCTTGCTTATGGACTTCTGACCACACGTGTGGATCCCCACAGTGGAACGATCATAAGTGAAGAACAGGGCAAAGCGGTGTTTGGAAACTGGGTGCAGACGATGCCCGGCTCTACCTCAACCGTCACGGTGCGCTATACACTTCCCTATCAAATCAAGATGCTCCAGAGCGCAGGAGGAATCATAGGAAGTCTCAAGTCATTGGTGGGCATGCCACAAACAGATCAGTACTCCCTCACCATTCAAAAACAACCGGGGATTCTGGATCGCACGACACAGATCCACGTAAATCTCCCCGAGGGACTGAATCCTCTGTGGACTTCACACGATTCTCTGGATTCACAGATTACCAATGACACGGATGCTCTTTTTGCGATCCTGTTTGAATCATTATGAGCACCCGCAAAACTCCCAAACGCCGAAGCGCCCGAGAAATCCGTCGACAGCTTCGTTCGATTTACGAAGGATCTGATGGTCGTGTTCCAGACCTCTCCAAACTTGAACGTGGACAACGTTCGCGACTCACGCAATTTCTCCTCAAGACCATCGGCCTGCTTGCCGTCCTGTCGCTCATCGCCTGGATAGGTTTTTTTGTCTTTACAAAGGGACTCTTTCAAGAAGGCGAAACCCTGCACCTCACCACCCAAGGACCTGAGGAAGTGAAATCCGGTGAAGAAGTCTCCTACACCTTCCGCTACGAAAACACGGGCACTGTTCCGATCGCATCGCTCGCCCTAAAACTCACGATTCCTTCAACCTTCCATGTCTACTCGAGTGTCCCAGAACCAGAGGGAAATCTTGCATGGACAATCGGGAGTTTGAGCGCTGGGTCAGATGGAGCCGTGACGGTGACGGGCGTATTTCTCGCCGAGGTTCCCTCCTCTCAACGCCTCCAAGCCCTCTTCACCTACAAACCAGCAAATTTCAGTTCGAACTTCCAAGACATTCTCACACAAAAAGTGGAGGTGACGAATTCGGTCGTCGCTCTCTCGTTTACGGGTCCTGAAAAAGCCCTCGCGGGAGACACCTCCGAGTATGTCGTAAATGTGCAGAATACCAGCTCTGACCCCGTGTTCAACCTGCGTGTTATTCCAACGTTTCCAACAGACTTCATAACCACGAATGCACAACCTGCTATGGCCGAAGGTCAGACCTACTGGGCAATCGATACCCTTGAACCTGGCGAACTCGCCGCCATCACGATCGAAGGTTCCTACACCTCCACCGCCTCAGGTGAACAAAGGCTCGCGGTCGTCGTCGGGTTCGTGGATCAAGACCTCGTCTTTGTCCAACGTGTCCAAGAGCTTGTCACCGACGTCCTGGGAGGATCCATTTCCTTCTCTGTCATTGTTAATGGTTCAAGCCAAAACCAAACCGCAGACCTGGGGGAGACCCTCCGTGTAAGTCTGGACTATGCCAACCAAAGCCAAGAGACCGCGCGTGACATGAGTTTTACCATGACCCTTTCCAGTGACGCAGGCACCGTGCCAGTCGACTGGAACAAGGCGAACGTAGGCACAGGCACGCGGGTGGGAAACGAGGTGAGTTGGGAGAGTCTTCCCGAACTTGCTCCGGAAAGCTCGAGCGTGATTGATCTGAGTCTCCCGATCTATGCCCTACTGGATCCCGGCGAGGCTGATTCGTTCACAATCGCGGTGGTGCTCACGCTCAATAAAGTTGGAACGATCACTTCAACACGAACTCTCGAAGCGACTCCTATTGTGATCACCCTCAACTCGGATGTTTCCCTCAATGCGCAAGCGCGATACTACTCGGAGTCAGGAACAGCAATCGGTTCAGGACCCATCCCACCGCAGGTCGGACAGACGACGAGCTATCGTGTGTACTGGAATCTCTCGAACTCTCTCCACACCATCGAAAACGTACGAATGACGGCCACCCTCCCCCAAGATGTTGCGTGGCTTGAGAGGACTGACACGGATATTGGTACGGTGAATTACAACTCGACCACCAGACAAATTACGTGGACGATTCCCAAACTTCTCGCGGAACTTGGACACGCGGGAGCGTGGTTTGATATCGCCATCAGCCCAGACTCAGCAGATGTAGGTCGGTTCATGAAGCTCACCTCGACCACAAGCTTTGAAGCCAAGGACTCCACAACAACTGAATCGATAAGCGAGTCTCTCCCAGAACTCACCAGCGAACTTCCGGACGACGACTTCGCGCTTGGAAAAGGTGTCGTCATCAACTAAACCAAAACGAGACCTTTAAAGAAAATTTGCAACAGCGAATAAAAAAACGACATAGAAATCGTATCTACGTCGTAAGCATCAGAGCAGTACTTCATCCGCGATGTCGAAGATCGCGATTGCCACACGCTCAAGACCAGGCGGAATGCCTAGGAGAGAGATCGCCGAAGCGATGGCGACCTCCTTCAACACCCGTCTTCCCACAGCGCGGATGACACGCGATCCCAGTGGCGGCTCGATGGAACGTTGAGGGCAACATTCATTGAAGTTGTAGTGAGGCAGGGGCTTGGAGGGGTAGACGAGATCCCAGCGCGGCACAATCACTCCGTGGTAACAGCAATGATCGCAGGATGCCGAGTCGCTCCGAATCGGCGCGAAGCAGACTTTGCACCATGTTCGATGCAGCGACGGGGTTGGGGAAGAAGGAAACCACCATCCCCTCCTTCGTCTTTCTACTATACAACAAGCACACTCTTCAAATGACCAGTTACTGTCTAGTTCCTCTCCGCAGGTAGTACAATGTTTTGTTGACAGCTGTTTCGTTCTGAATTTGATCAACAGCTGTTCCGTTGAACAGTGGAGACACACATAACCCGCCTGCCAACTAGGCATCTCCTCCCAGCAGACGGTACAAAATCTAGAGTACTGAGAAAAATCGTAAGACATCTTTCACCCCGATGTGTTGTTGATGTAACGAACTACTCCTAACTTATCAACTTCTACTTAAATGTCAAAAAAATACCGAAATTCGGTATTTTTTGGTGCACCCGAGACGATTCGAACGTCTGGTCTCTTCCTTCGGAGGGAAACGCTTTATCCAGCTAAGCTACGGGTGCGTGACCAATAACCTACCAAGGAAGTCTCTCTCCAGCAAACCAGAATCCTCCAGATTCTGGTTTTGATACGGCGAGTCGATAGAGATCTTTGGCGGCTTGTGTGGGAGTGAGTTCTGCCTCTTCTCCTCCCATGTCGGTTTTCGTCCAACCCGGGTGAACGGACGAGACGATTATTCCTCGATCTTTCAGCTCAAGGGCGAGCGTGCGAGTATACATGTTGAGCGCCGCTTTAGAAATTTTGTACGCGGGATAGTGACCCATGAAGTGCGAGACCTTCCCGACGAGCTCGAGTGAACCGGCGGTCGAGGAAATATTCACAATGTGAGCGTCCTCGCTCAGGAGCGGTAAAAGTCGCTGAGTGAAATCAATCGCGCCAATGAGATTTACTTCGAGCGTCTTGCGCAGCTTCTCGACGACGATCTGCGTCTCTTCCTCATCAGCCAAGATGCCAGCGTTATTGATAAGGATGTCGATATTCTTCCCGAAATTCGTGATCGCCATCGTGCACGACGCAATCGACTCTGGTTTCCCAAGATCGAGAGCAAAATCTTTGAAGTGCTCGTGTATCTTTGGACGATCAGAAAAAAACGTTCCGATCACGAAATACCCTTCCGCAAGAAACGTCTCCATGAGTGCATGGCCAATCCCCTTATCGACACCGGTGACGAGAACGGTCTTCATACAATCTTCTTTGCCATTTGAATTTCACGAATCGACAGGTACATGAAGACGACCAAGAGAACGACGGTATTCACTGGTGCCACCCAAAAATCGAACTCACGCCCAAGGCTTTCCAAAATCATGAGTCCGCCAAGCATGCCAATAGAGTACATCGCCCCGTTCTTAAGGTACGCGAACTTTGAGATTGTGTTGATTCCTCTCACCGTCACTTCGCGAACAACAAACGCGCCAATCCCATTTCCAATCAAGATGAGCGGTACAGACATGGTGAAGGCAAAGGCTCCAATCACCCCATCGATCGAGAACGATGCATCCAACACTTCGAGGTAGAGAAGTTTACTCCACACACTCATGGACGACCTATGGAGTTCTTTTTCTTTTTGCTCGGCATTGTGACGGAAACCGTCCGTGAGAAAAAATGCGGAAGCACCGATGGAAGCGGCGAGAGCAAGGAGTGGATCAATTTTGACGGACGCGTAGATAACCAAAGTGATAAAGATAGATGAGATCGCGTAGAACCAAACACTCTGTGTATGAATGAAGTGCTCCACAAAAAACGCGTACTTTTTTTCCTCGAGAAACAGCCATGCAAGGAACACAAAGAACAAATAAACACCGCCACCCAAAAGGAGTAACGGCTTGGAATGTTCCAGGGATTCCTCCATGAGAGCTGGATCGGAGAACACTAGGTGGACGAGCTCTTTGAGAGGGATGCCGGCGTTAGCAATCCAAACGATCACGAATGGCAACACACCACGCATCACGAAGACCGCCAACAACAATCCCCAAAACAGAAAAAACTTCCGATACTTCTCCGGAACCGTCTTCAAGACATGTGCGTTGACGATCGCATTATCTACCGAGGAAATCACCTCAAACACGATGAGACCCAGGATAACGATGAAGCCTTCAAACATAGTGACGAACCGTCCTTAGAAGTGAGCGACCGAGTTGATAGACACCATACGAGACGGGCTTGAGAATCAGATCGTATGTTCCAGGCGAGGCGTATTCTACACCTGGGAAGCCTCGTTTAAAACGGGAGATGCCAGACCATGGGTGAGTCTTTGGAGCGTCCAATGGAGCCACACCCCACCAGTCATAAAAAGTGAATCCTCGTTCTTTGGCATCGCGCATGAGCTCCCAGTGGAGAAGATAGGGTCCCATGAAATTGCGATGCTCATTTGAGCTCGCCCCATGCAAGTATGTTCTGGTGTCCCCAAAGTCAATCATGATGTTGGCAGCAAGAAGATTGACCCCATGAGATGCTGTTGCGAGAAATGCTCGACAGGGGCTCGTCCTCAAAGACTCGAGCATCTTTCGGTAGTACGTTTCCCCATGCAGACGAAAAGACCCACGAGAGGATGTCTGCTCAAACAGTGACCAAACGGATTCGAAGTCAGAAGATTCAAGTTGAACCTTCACCCCATGCTTTTGTGCAACGCGAATGTTGTATCGAGTCTTTGGATGCATGGAGGAAAGCAGATCCTCCTCGCTCACCGACAAGTCCGTGATACGCGTGTGCGCAGGACTCAGGTCAATGGTCTTGCGTGCATACGCTGGGAGACGTGAGTCAAATGGCTCAACTCGCAAGAACATCTGACGAAACTCTCGCGGTTGCCATGCGCCAACGGGACCTTTTGGACAAAAGCTGTACCCGGGAAACAGTGGCAACGTTCGATCTATCCATTGGGCAATCCCCACCGTCTCCCCATCCTCAACAAACTCTTCACGCCGCACGTCCTCTCCGACGGCCTTTTGAAATTCCCCCCATTCCCACGATTGCAAAAACCGACCCGATAGAGGGCCGTGTTCAAAGATGAACTGATTCCATGCAGGATGATCCATACTTATCGGGACAAGCGCTTCAGTGCCAGACGGATCCGACTCTCGGTGTCCCCTTCCTTGATGCCTGACAATGCTGCTTCCGCGTCTCTTCGAGAGTAACCAAGTCCAATAAGTGCCTCGATCGCATCGCCATCCAGTGCACTCATCCCCGGTTCTTCCACGAGGATCCCTTTGAGCTCAAGGATAATCTTCTGCCCGGTTTTCTTACCGATGCCAGGGACGTCTGTGAGTGCGGCGAGATCCCCGATCATAATCTTTGCCTTTACCTGCTCAACCGCGTCACTATACACGATTTTCTGAGCGCTCTTAGGACCTACCCCTGAGACGGCGATGAGCTTCCAAAAAAGCTCGAGCTGAGCCATCGACAAAAATCCAAAGAGTTCACTTCCGTCTTCGCGAATGGCCTCATGAAGGTACAGAGTCGTCGGTTCTTGAATCTCATGGGCGATGGACTCTGGTACCGTAATCTTAAACCCAATTCCTGCGTTTTCCACGATCACATACCCAACGCCATGATAGAGCACTCTGCCTTGTAGATACGCCATCATACCTTTCTCTTAGAAATTACCTTACAACTGAATGTAGAAAAGGACTTGACTTTCATAAAGAAATAGCCTATCTTTGAAGTATCACCACGAAAGAGACCCTTGTACGGATACGTCCGTACCGGGGGCTCTTTTATTTTGGAGTATATGACAACTTATGCTTAACCTCCTCGAGATACAAAATGGAGACGTCCGTCTTTTTCAGGAGGATCGAACATCGTTTTCGTGGAGCAGGTGAAACCACCGTACAGGAAACGGATTTTTCCTGCCAAAATTTTACAAGAGGAGCATAATCTCCATCGCTTGAAACAAGAATGACCTGCGTAATATTATTCTCAAAAAAATCCCTTACCGCATTGAGAACCAAATCGGCATCACAGTTTCCCTTTGCCTTTCCGTCTCCATCATAGACAACCTCTTTAAAAATCAATCTATATCCTGCGCTCTGCAAGGAGGTATAAAGGGACGCATGTTTCGTTATTAATCCAATAAACAAACAGGCATCAGACACTCCATACTTCTGCCGAATCCAAGACCTAAATTTCCGATAGTCCAACTTCCAGCCCAATCCAGAAATCCCTTTGTGAAGGTTCGCGCCATCGATGTATGCAACACTTTTATTCTTCTCGTCCATATTACTCCCCTTTTTCAAACATCTTTTGATAAAACTCTCCGGCACGGCGTTCAATCTCTGCATCGATCTTTTTCCCAAAACCTGGCATCTCTCCCTGACCCAACACCGCGGCATGGATGCGACGCAGAGCCAGTCCAAACTCAGATCCAGGTTCCATCCCGAGCACATCCATCATAGCTATGCCGTCTAATCCAACTTCACGCAAGACCCGATTACGCTCTTTCTTTTCTTGTCCCTCTCTGACGGCCTCTTTCTGTGCTCGACGATGCGGCGCGAAGTCGTGTTCGCTCTGAAAGAAATGAATGAGTGACCGAGGATCATGCCAATAACCATGGGCAGAAAGGCGCCGTGATCCAACGACTTGATCGAGCAACAGACATCCTTGAGCGAGATCAATAAAATCATCCGCATCGTACCCGCGCTTGAAGGCCAGATGTGTGTATCGACGAATGCGGGCAGGACGACGAATTTTGAAATCAAACCCACACTCCATGTGTTGCACAATGAGATCCCCGATCATAGACCGATCATGATCAGATATATCGTGCGCATGGCACAGGCGGGTCAAAAGAGCGGCAAACACGGGCGCATCAATTTTTCGAGCATGGGTAGGGTAGTGCACATTCACCCCGTACTGGAGGTAAAACTGTGTCTGTGTCTCGCGATCCGTCCCAGTGAACTCTCGCGTTGAAAATGTGTTATACAATTCAAGATACTCTGAACGCTTATTCGCTCGCTCGTGCGCCGCATCGTCAAAGTGATGGAGGCGAGGCGTGTTGAATCCAAGCGCCTCTCCACGAGAACCCGGCTTGGAACTAAACGTGACGGTCACCCACTTCGCAACATCATGACACAAGGCGAACACCTGAAAAAAGGCGACATGCTCTTTGATCGTATCCTCGAGCTCCTGCACTTCACCCTCATACCCCTTCAGACGACGAAACTCCTCAATGTCGACAAGATGTATTTTTTCTTCAGAGAGAGCAAACAAAAACATGAGCATGAGCCGCAGATGATCGCGCATGAACGGTCCTTCGGCATGGTATCGAACATCCTGTGGTGTTTTAAGGCTCTGGGCGATCAGTGGCTCTTGATGCACCATGGCATCCAATAGAGCCTCGGCATGTCTGAACAGGTGGGGGTCAGCCTCAATCTTCGCGATCATCTGATCGAGATAGTGAGATTCTGCGCGTTCGTGAGTGGATTCAAACCGCCACATAGCGCTCTTATTTTACGCTATTGTATCGCTGAACCCAAAAAATCTCTGGATAATCTCATCTGTTGTTTCTGCCACCATCTTGATGGTCTGAGATCCGTCAATAATGCCATGGGCGTAGGCACGAAGGGGTAAGACGTGCTTGCGCTGGGCTGGAAGCGCCACGGTTTGATGATAGTCAACGTCGTAATCCGGTTGGCGTTGCAAGCGACGCGCAAGAGCTGTCCCTTCATCGATGTCCAGCCAGAGTCGTAGATCAAGAAGCTCTCGCACACGTGGATCGGCAAAGAGTTGCAGTCCTTCAACGAATAACACGGGAGCAGGTTTGTAGAGCATACGTCCCGTGCGGTCGCACAGACGACGATTATAAATTGGGAGAAAGATATCGTTCCCCACTTTGAGCTCAACAAGCGCGTCATAGAGCTCGTCGAGATAGAGACTATCAGGCAAGTCCCAATGTGGTCGACCATCGGCAAGTTTCGGACAGTCCTGCGCGGTCTTGTAGTAGGCATCGAATCGAAACCGCTTCACCCCGCCCTGGGCTTCAAGATGATCGGCAAGAGTCGACTTCCCTGCCCCTGAAAGTCCCGCAAGACCAATTAAAAAACTTTGCATACTGACGCATTAGCCGTTGCTCCGATGCACAAGACTAATTGCCTGCTTCACGTCACGCAAGGTCACTTTTTTTTTGTGTGGTTCGTTCTTATGTCCCCAGTTGCGATCCAACCCAAACGTGAAACCACCGAAACGTTCGAATAGGTGTAAGGCATAGGGAGACTCTTGAACATAGATGAGGCCGCGGCCATGCTCGACGATAATCATCGAGGTTGGCTTTCCAATTTTCTGTGCAACGAACCGGGAGAGGCGAGGACGCAGCTGTACATCCGCGCGTGTCGTCACGACCCAGAACTCCCGCCACTTTTTGCGTCGTTTCCAGGCAGCTTTCGCGAGACGTTCCTTGCGTGCCTCTGTCTTTGGATTGTGAAGATGCGCAATGAGTGAATCGTGAAACGCCATGACCTCATCGATCTCCTTTGTCGTGTACCCCTCGTCTTGCAGAGCCCACACATATCCTCGATCCTGAATCCCAATGCCGCGCACAAGCTTGGGGACAAAACCCCATTGCGTGAGTTGCCCATCAGTCACCTTAAACATCTTCAAAAACTGTTCAAGCGACGACGGAAGTAATCGACCATCCGAGTCATGCGCCCGTGAGAGTCCGGTGTAGTGATGGTGATCGATGATCTCAAGCTTGATTCCCATCTTGCAAAGCTTCGCCTCAGCCCTGGGTCCGGGCATTTCCACGACGATCACCCGTGTGTATCCGCCCTCTTTCACCGCACCGACATAGTTGTTCCCCTTATCCAAAGAAGCCCCGTGAAGCTGGTGCGACTCAATAACAGGTAACCCAAGTTTGTCCGCAAGCTGACGGATCATGATCGCTTCTGCGTCATTGGGCGGGATGAGAAGAACCCTTTTTCTATAGGCCATACGCGAGCATGATAACAGAAATAGTGTTCAGAAAAATTGGACATGAGAGGTGTGGGAAAAGGACTTTCCAAAAATTCGCATCGCGCTACACTGACAGATGAGGAGGAACAATGAACGGGTGACTGCCATAGAGGCATGAACCACAAATTCAGGTACTAAGAAATAGGCTCGGGAGTCATTCTCCCAGACGGGACTTCGCTCCCGTATGTACGAATTGATGGGACACTCCTCGTCCTGTCTCCCACTCCCTCGCGGAGGTTGTCACATGGGCGGCTAACACCCCCTCGGCTCTACGGCCACCCCGGTTACGCCGGAACGTCCCGATCGCTTCCCGATCGGCCTGCCCGCCATAGCTCGACTCGAGCAACGGCGGGTTTTCTTTTACATTTATCGATTTCGGTACGGATCAGCACGACACACCGCCCATGCGGCATTAAAAAGCACGCGTGCCATGTCCGCAAAAATTTTACTCTCAATAATGACCGTCACCATCTTTCCTACAAACTCCACAAACGCCACACGATTTTCATAAATCCAAATCTCTCCAGAAAAATCCCCAAACTCCGGGAGAAGCCGACAATATTCTGCGTTCTTACGCGGATTGCGCAACTCTCCCCGGTGCAACATTTTAATCTTTACCCGTGAGTCGTCCAGTGCCTTGCGCGCATCCAGCAACACATTTTGATCAAGCCCTTCGTAGACGACATCGATGTTGGCGAGTTCAAGAAGTTCTTGAGGATGCTGCGAAACAAGATCACTGAAGAGGGCATAAAGCGCCTCCCGCCCCTCAAAGAATCGTACAACTGGCCGCTCGCCTCCGGCAAGCATTTTCATCTCCTGGAGCGAACGACTAAACGTCTCAATACGTTCGGACAAATCTGCTACACGCGTTTTGAAATACGCCACAGCCCGCTCTGGCTCTTCGGCAGCAAAAAATTTCTTCTTGCCTCGATCGAAGGTGGACATGAGTCCTCGATCTTGGAGCGCGGCAATCACATCATATGTTGCGGTACGAGAAAGTTTGGCGCGTTTCGCAATTTCCTGTACAGACGTTGGCCCAAGCTTGAGTGAAGAGAGGTAGACACGGGTCTCGGTTGGCGTCAGTCCGAGCTCGGTCAGGAGCTTCATGAAATCAACAGACATACACAAGTTGCACGAAAGATAGTTACGAGCAAAGAAAACGTCTCAAGAAAGCGGCGACTGGGGATAATTGTCCAGTGAATGTTTACAGTATAGCAGGCAATGACTTCCGAACAAAAAACCACGAACGGACCAGCTCCGACGCTTTGGTCGGAGCCCCGACCCCACATGAGCGTCGGGGGTGGACAGTTAGTGGTTTTTTCATGTCACATTGTCACTTTGGTCATGTTTTTATTAAAATCGTAGACTGAAGGTATCCTACTATGAAACCTGATCCTCCGTGGATTCCAAGGTGTTTAGTTTGATTCTTTTTTTGACTCGGTATACGGTACGGGGAGCGTCGACCCATTGTGACGCTGAACCCAAGGAGTACGAGTATGGAACGGAGGATCGACGAAGACGGCAACACCATCATCACCCTTTGCGGCGTGCAGGGGTGCTGTCCCACCGTGAAGATCAGCCTCGACGGGAACGTCGAGATCACGGACGATCACGGCGGGAAGGTCAACCTCAGCGCGGCAGAGTTCGCCGAGCTCCAGCAGGCGGGCTCCGCGGCCGCCAACGTGGAGGTGTAGGCGTCAACAAGCGGGCTGGGTGGCTAAACCAAGGGGGCTCATCGCGTACGGCGGTGGCCCCCTTCAATTTATCTTGAGAAGGAATATCCATGACCCAGTTCTCTCGGTACCTGCGTTCGCGTGAACGGGATGGCTGGTTCGTGATCTTTCACGAACTCCAGCCCGATCCCGTTTACTGCCGCGCTGACCGTTGGCGCGCGTTCAAGGAAGGTGTCTGTGATGATGCACTTCTTCGCAAGCTTGCCGAACGCAAGCTGGTCGTTTCGTCCGAAGCGGATGACGATGCCATCTGGCGTGAAGCGGCGGCTCGGCTCGAGCGCAAGCTCAATCAGCCGCTGATTCTCTACCTGATGCTCGCGCAAGGATGCAACTTCACCTGCACCTACTGTCCGGTGCCCGGTATGGCCATGCGCTACGGCGAGAATCTGCTTTCCCGCGAAGATGCTGTCCGCGGCTTGGAGCTGTGGTGCGAGCATCTACGGGACGCGGCAGATCCGATGGCGCAAAACCACATCATCTTCTACGGCGGGGAGCCGCTTCTGAATAAACCGGTTTTCCTGGGCGCTCTCGAAGAGATGCGGCGATTGCGTCAGAGCGGACGTCTACCTGCGAGCACCGAAGCGATGATCGTCACCAACGGAACGTTGTTCGATGACGAGACGATCGCTGCCTGTGTGCGGCACAACGTCCTGACGGTCGTCGGATTGGATGGCGATCGGATAGAAAATGATCGGGCGCGCCGCTATGCCGGTGGGCGCGGATCGTTCGATGCGATCGTCGCTTCCATTCAACGCCTGCAGTCCGCAGGATTGCGCGTGGCGGTTTCCGCGATCGCTAACCCGGGCAACGTGAACGAGCTGTCGGAGCTCGGGCGCTTCTACCGGGCCCTCGGCGTGGAACAGTTCGGGATCAACTTCCTGCGCGGTCACGCCGTGATCGAGCTTCTCCCCGTAGGGGGACATGCGGCGTTCGAAGCACGTTGCGTGGAAGGGGTGATCGCCAGTGCTCGTTCCACCGGAGAAGCCGGCTTCGAGTTCCAGATGGGGAAGAAGGTGGCCGCGTTCCGCGATCGCGATCCGCATCCCCATGACTGTACCTGCTACGGCAACCAGTTGGTGATTCGGCCTGACGGCCAGATCTCCAACTGCCCGTTCCATCCAGCCAATCTCGGGGCCGTGCGCGAAGTCGGTCTTGACTTTCGCATCAGCCAAGCCCCGATCGTGGCACAGTGGCGCCAGCGTTCACCGCTCCTGCACCCGGCTCATCGGGACGACGACAGCAAAGCGCTGTCCGGACTCGGATGCGCCTGGGGCGGCAACGACCTCAGCGGGAACTTCTTGAGCGCTGACCGGGTGCTCACGACGTTCTCGCAAGCAGTGTTCGAACAACTCATCTGGTCTGAATTCGGAGAGCCAAACCATGTCGACTGAGCATCCTGCACCTATCGGGATTATCGGCGGCACCGGATTGGAAACTTTTCCGGAGCTGACGATTCTCGAGAGCCGTCTGGTAAAAACGCCGTACGGCCCACCGTCTGAAGCCCTGTGGTTCGCGGAGTATCAAGGAGTGCCAATCGTCTTCCTGCCACGCCATGGCATGGTGCATCAGCATGCCCCGCATCGCATTCCCTACAAGGCGAATGTGTTCGCTCTCAAAGCCGTTGGGGTGAAAACGATCATCAGCACCTGCATCGTCGGGAGTTTGAAGAAGAAGATCGCCCCTGGGGCGTTCGTTCTGCCCGACCAGTTCGTACACTTCACCCACGGCCGCGACGATGGTGGCGACGAACGGGTGTTCATCCATCTGCCGATGGCGGAACCGTTCTGCCAGGCCTTGCGTCAGGAAGCCCGCACGGCTCTTCTGAACGAAGGGGCAACGGTGTACGGCCAGGGAACGATCGTCGTCATTCAGGGCCCGCGGTTTTCGACCAAGGCGGAGAGCCAATTCTTCATCCGCAACCGCTGGGATGTGGTCAACATGACCCAATACCCAGAATGCTACTTCGCTCGCGAGCTTGGCCTGTGCTACGCTACGATTGCCTCAGTGACCGACTGGGACGTAGGTGTTGGCAAGACGCTCAGTATGGATCCTAGCAACATGGATCAGGTGCTCGCCATCTTCCGGCGCAATGTCCAGGTCACGCGCACGACCGTCCTTCGCCTCATCGAACGACTCGGATCGTTCAGATGCGGCTGTGCACAACATCTCATCGCTGAATACTACAAGCAGTAGTCAGCATAACGTTTGGAGCTCCCATGATCAGCGTGAAAGGATTGTATAAGACCTACGGTACGGCGACCGTCCTTGCTGGTGTCGACTTCATCATCGGCAACGGCCAGCGGGCGGCGATCGTCGGCTACAATGGCACGGGGAAAACAACGATCCTCAAGATTCTGGCGGGCCTCGAAGAGGTCGATGCCGGAAAGATCGAGTTCGCCCCGGGTGCGCGGATCGGCTACCTGCCGCAGGACACCTCCCTCGTCGGCACGCAGTCGATTCTCGGCTACCTCAAAGAAGTCAGCGGGCTCGCCGCCGCTGAAGCGACCATGGCCGAGTGCGTCGTCAAGCTCGACCAGCCGGAAGCCAGGTGTCACTACGAAGCGGCACAAGATCTCTTCGACCACATGAACGGCTATGAGTTCGACTACCGTGTCGAGGTCATGCTCGCCGGGTTCGGGCTCGAGCAGCTGGGGATGGGAACCTCACTTTCAGAGCTCTCCAGTGGCCAGAAGAGCAAGGTCGCGTTGATCGCCATGCTCTTGAGGCAGGATAACGTTCTGCTTCTCGATGAACCTACCAATAATCTCGACCTTCCGGCACTTATCTGGCTCGAAGACTACCTGAAGAAGTCCGACGCCACCGTACTGGTCGTCTCTCACGATCGGCGTTTCATCGACCGCATCGCCGACAAGGTGATCGAGCTCGACTGGCGTCTGCGTACGACCACCACGACCCACGGTACCTACACCGACTACCTCACCATGTGTGCCAGGCGCCGCGAACAACAGCGTCTCGATTACATCATCCAGCAAGCGGAGATCGATCGACTGAGCGAGAGCGCTGAATCGTTGAGGCGACGGGCGAGTGCTGGAGCCGGGTACGTCGGCACGGACAATGACAAGTTCCAGCGCGGCTTCAAGCGTGATAAGGCCGCGGGTTCCGCTCGCGGAGCCAAAGCGATCGAACAGCGCCTGGAACAGATGGACCGCAGCGAAAAGCCGTTCGAGCGTGTGCCGCTCAACATCCATCTTCATCGGGAGATGGGAGAAGGCGGCCGGGAGATCCGTCTCGTCGACGTCGTCTCGGGCTACTCCGACGCATTCACGGTGGGGCCGATTTCTCTGACCATCCCCTTCGGCCAGCGTGTCGGGATCCTCGGTATGAACGGATCGGGGAAGTCGACCTTGCTAAAGACGATCACTTGTCAGCTCGCCTCGCTCTCCGGTCGGGTGGAGCTCGGATCCGGTCTCCGGATCGGCAACATGATGCAGGAACACGACTCCCTGCCTCGCGATCTGTCACCGCTCGACGTTCTCGCGCGGGAAACGGATCTGGATCTTTCCGAACGCTATGCACTCGTTGCGCAGTTCGGCATGGATCCCACTCGGGCCAAAGAACTGGTGGCGACGTTGAGCCCCGGCGCTCGCGCCCGCCTTCTGCTCGCGATCTTCGCCGCCCGGCGGGTCAATGCGCTCGTCCTCGACGAGCCGACGAATCATCTGGACTTGGAAGCGATGGAAGCGCTCGAAGAAGCTCTGGAGAATTTCTGCGGAACGCTGATCATCGTCTCCCACGATCGCTACTTCATGGAGCACGCGCGACTCGACCAGATCTCAATCGTTGGTGAGGGTACCGTCACGCCGATCGCGGACTTCGCACACTACCTCGAGCAGGCGGAAGTGCGTGCCAAGCGCCTCTTGCGTTCTCTCTAGGCCCTGCTACGGGGGGTACTGTGCTCTCTCTTACATCGTCTTCTCTATTCGCCGATGGTTCCTCCATCGGCTTTTGATTTTTTATACACTCAATAAAATAAGCTGTCCCAAAACTTATTTAAGTTTTGGTCATATTGATTTTTGTTTGAAATAGCAACTAAAAAATCATCTTCCCATTTTCGATACTCACCAAAGAGAACACCGTTGAATAGTTCTATATAAAATTTCATTTTTTCAGTCAGTAAAGTACTATTTGTATATCTTTCAAATATAGCAAGAAATTCTCGATCATTCTGTTGTAGGTATTTAACAGTAGACTTTTCTCCACGCCACGGAATACCGCGGAAAGCAAAATATGCCGTAATTAGTTCAATGACACTATGAAGTAGTCTAAGTTCAAGAGCTTTGTGGTAAATTTTGTCTTTTGAACTGTAATATCTTGAATTGGCTACAAAATTATAGTTGATCTTTACCCAAAAATCTCTTTTTTCTGAATCGGGTACTTTTTGCGTAGCTAAGGTTGCAGTAGCTTTGTGTTTAATTTCTGACAACACATTTTCTGGGTCATATTCAATTTTCCCTGTTGCTAACCAGGTCAAAAATATGCCGTCAAAATTATTTCCAAAAATTTCGTCTTTATCTTTTAACTGATTTAGAAAATCCATATCAAAAAAATAAAGGTCAGAAAAATGATTTTCAATTGTTGTAAAAATTGATTTGATTCCTTCAGAATTTTTATCAATTATTATCACTAGGTCAATGTCACTTGACGGAGTCAATGTTGTGGCTGTTGTACCAGCACAAAAAATACCCTTTACTCTTGGGGAAGATTTTAACTTTTCTATCAAGCTTGCAAGTGATGGATATTTCATATCATGAGTATCCTATATTGTGATCGCACGAGTAGTTCAGAATTCCATTGATGTACCCAGCGAGAGTGGAGATCTATCGATCCACCTGAACCACCCGTGATTTTTTCATATCACATTGTCACTACATTTAGAACCCAACTGTAATCTGAAACTCATTGGCCTTGAATTCGCTCGAGTTGGTTGGCATGTCACCCGAAGTGCGAACCGACTTAGCGAGGGTTCCTTGTAGGAGTGCTGCCTCGTGTTCTTGTACGGCAAGCAGAACCTCCTTTGAACCCGTAACAAATAACTCGATTCGATCCTCAATCGTAAGCCCTGACTGTTTGCGCAAGTCGTTCACACGACGAATAATCTCGCGCACGGTTCCCTCTCGCACCAATGCAGGTGTGAGCGCGAGATCCAACTCGACGAGATACTCCCCTTTTTGTACTTCAATCGTCTTTACGTTCACCTCATCTTTCACGAGTTCCTGATACTCTGAAGCAAACTCTCCATTCGGAACCGTCACGGTCATGCCAGCCAACACCTGTCTCACATTGATCCCTGCATCGGATCGACGCTCAAGCGCTTTGGAGACGATCGAGCGTGTACGTCCCATCTCTTCTAGAACCTTCTCGTCGATGAGGGACGCATCTGCAATGGGCCAGTCTTCAAGGTGAACAGAAGTCTCGTGTCCTACGTCGTGGAAGACCATTTCTGCCAAAAATGGTGTGAAGGGTGCACACATCTTCGCAAGCGTTTCCAAAACCGCTCTGAGTGTAGAGAGTGCTTGTTCACGATCATGTCCCTCAACCTTCATCCGTTCACGTGAACGGCGTACATACCACGTAGACAAATCTGTGACGAACGCTTGTAAAACACGTGCGGCTCCCTGAAGATCATATACCTCCATCGCTTGCGTTTCTTCTCTCAAACTTTCATTCAGTCGCGCCATGATCCAACGATCCAACACATGTGTCGATGGTTCAGCACCATGTTTCTCTTCCTTGTACAATTGGTAAAAAGAAACCACGTTCAATAGAATATTCACGAACTTGCGAGAAACTTCTGCAACATCCTTTTCGCTGAATCGTAGGTTCTCTGCTTGAACAACAGGACTCGACATCAAATAATAACGTACGGAGTCGGATCCGTATTTTTCCATCACTTCCATCGGATCAGGATAATTGCGCAGTCGCTTACTCATTTTCTTTCCATCTTCCGCCAAGACAATCCCATTCACAATCACGTTTTTGAAAGCTGGCCTGCTAAATAAGAGATTCGCGATCACGTGAAGTTTATGAAACCAAAGACTTGTTTGATCAACCCCTTCGGCAATAAACTCCGCAGGAAATCCTTTCTCAAACTGTTCTTTATTCTCAAACGGATAATGGAGCTGGGCGTAAGGCATCGATCCAGATTCAAACCAACAGTCAAGCACCTCTGGGATACGCGTAAACGTCTTACCTTCTTTTTCAAACGTCAGGGCATCAACATACTGCTTGTGAAGATTAGTGATCGTCTTGCCAGTCAACTCTTGAAGTTCCGCGACTGACCCAACGACATAGAAATCCCCATCCTCGCTCTTCCAAACCGGAAGCGGTGTCCCCCAAAAGCGCGAACGAGAAACGGACCAATCTGGAGAACCTTCAAGTCCTTTTCCAAAACGTCCATCTTTGATGTGCTCTGGAACCCAATGGATCTCCTGTGCGCTCTTCATGAGTTCCGTCACCTTTGACTCAACCCGAACGAACCAAGAAGATGTCGCATAATTAAGAAGCGGCGTATCACATCTCCAGCAGTGAGGGTAGCTGTGTTCAAGTTTTTCCTTACTAAACAGCCGTCCTGCATGCGCCAAGGCTCTCACCAGCTCAATATCAACAGACATGGTGTCACCCTTTTTCTTCACCGGAACGTCCTTCACTGCATAGCCCGCTTGAGATAATGGCTCAGCAACTTCATCAACAAAATGCCCATCCATACGAACATGAAAAATGGGCTTTATATCTTCTCTCTTCCCAAGATCATAATCGTCTGAACCAAACCCTGGAGCAATGTGTACGATCCCGGTTCCTTCCTGTGTTGTAACAAAATCTCCCGCTACCACGCGAAAGGCATGCTCGTGATCCTTAAAAAATGGAAACAAGGGTTCATAGGTGACACCCAAAAGTTCTGAACCATTTACCTCTTTCTCCAAACGGAATTCCTTTCCAGCAAAAACTTTTTCAATTAATTCTTTTGCAACGAAATATCGTTCACCCTCAAAAGTGACGAGGGCATAGATCGTCTGAGAATGCACAGCCAACAACACGTTCCCCGGCAAGGTCCACGGAGTGGTCGTCCAGGCAAGAATGTTTGCTCCTTCATAGACACCACTCTTGATGGGAAAAGTCACCGTGACCGAAATGTCTTTCACATCCTGATATCCTTGGTTCACCTCAAACTTTGAAAGAACGGTCTCGCATCGAGGACAAATGTGAATCGGTTTGTGTCCTTGATAAATATCTCCTTTGTCCCACAAGGATTTAAACACCCACCAAATCGACTCCATGAACGAAAGATCCATGGTCTTATAATCGTTCTCCATGTCGACCCATCGTCCAAGTCTTTCAATGACGGCTTTCCACTCCTTGGCATACGTCATCACTTCCGCATGACAGGAATCGTTAAACTTCGCCACGCCAAAATCCTCAATCGCTTTCTTCGATCCTAAATCGAACTTTTTCTCCACGATGTTTTCAATGGGAAGACCATGACAATCCCATCCCCACTTTCGATCCACGTGATACCCGCGCATCGTCCAAAAACGAGGAACAACATCTTTCATGACACTTGCCACGATGTGTCCATAGTGAGGCAAACCTGTCGCAAACGGCGGACCATCATAAAACACAAACGGCCCATTTGGAGATGGTTTCGTGAGAGATTTTTGAAATGTCTTATCTGCATCCCAAAAAGAAAGGACTTCTAATTCACGTTCGGAGAAATTCATACGACATGAGTATGCCAATCTTCAAGAGAAAAATCAACGAATATGGTAGAATTCGGCCTGTATGAAGAAACCTATCATCTACATCGGTGCGGACCATGCCGGCTGGGAGCTTAAAGAGACGCTCGAGGAATACCTTAAAGAGAAGGGGTACCTGGTTACGGATATGGGCAACGAAAACCTCGTGAACGACGACGACTATCCTGACTTCGGATACGCCGTGGCCAAACGTGTGGCGACGGACGAAAATGCCCATGGCATTGTCATCTGCGGGAACGCTCAAGGAATCTGCATTGTCGCGAACAAAGTAAAAGGAGTAAGAGCCGCAACAGGATTCAACGCAGACGTTGCCAAGTCCGCCCGTGAAGACGACAACTCCAATATTCTCTGTTTGCCAGGACGACATATCAACAAAAAAGAAGCGGTCGAGATCGTCGACATGTGGCTCACCACAGAATTTAGCGGCGCCGCCCGCCACGTCCGACGGCTCAAGAAAGTCGAGGAGATCGAGAGGCAAGAGTTTGGAACCTAAAACCCTGGCTTGTTTTGGGTCTGCTAACCAAATCGACTGGATTACTTCTCGCGAATACTGTCTTGGCCACGCTATATGTTCGGGCATTCGTACTTTGGAACAAACCAAAATGAGTATTTGCCCTTTAGTTTGGCGGAAAAGTCAAAAGTTGATAGAATCAAAGCACTATGTTTTCCCTCTTTATCGCGAAAAAAATGGCTCTCGCAAAATATAAGCTCCTCAAGGATGGCTCTTTCTTTGGTGAAATCCCTGGCGTAAAGGGTGTCTGGGCAAATGCAAAATCGCTTGAAGCGTGCCGTCGTGAGCTACAAGAGGTACTCGAGGACTGGACGCTCTTGAAGATTCGCTCACAGGAACAAGTTCCCGGCCTGCGCATCGATTTCGACCGACGGCGCATGGTAAAAAAATATGCCTAAGAGCATCTCATGGAGGAAACTCGTCCAGGTGCTCGGACAGTTTGGATTTGACGGTCCGTATTCTGGCGGCCGTCATTTATTTATGGTCAAAGGAACGCTGAAGTTACACATACCAAACCCGCATAGTGGCGAAGTATCAAAGCATCTCCTCTCTCAAATTCTACGGCAAGCTGAGATCTCCTCAGAGGAATGGAACATGATGATAAATGCAAAATAGTATGACCCAAATCGTCCCGGCCTTCTTGGTCGAATCAGAGAAAGAATTTGAACGCAATCTTCGGCTCGTTGAAAACGACTGTGTGCTTATCCAGGTCGATGTCTTAGACGGGAGTCTCTTTCCCAACACCTGTTGGTACGACCCTCAGCGCATCGGGGTACTCAAAACGAATGTCGAAATGGAACTCCACCTCATGGTCGAAAACCCCATCCCAATCATCGAGGCGTGGAAAAAATATGTGCCGACATTCACACGCGCCATCGTGCACACAGAAATGCATCGCCCTAGTGGAGTCATTACCGGCTTTATCCATGACGAGCTCAAGCTCGAAGTCGGTATCGCCCTTAATCCCGAATCTCCCCTTTCAGAGGTTGAAGAAGTCCTCCACGTCGTGGATCAACTCACTCTGATGAGTGTCCATCCTGGATTCCAAGGACAGACCTTCGGGGATCCCATGCACGGAGGAGACATCGAGTCCGTCCTTGAGAAAGTTCGCGCGGCTCGAGCTCACCGTAAAGATCTCACAATCGAGGTCGATGGAGGCATCACACGCGATCTCATTGAACCCCTTGTCCGTGCCGGTGCGAATCGATTGTGTATCGGCTCAGCGATATTCAAGACTGATGACCCCACTGGTACGCTCAAACAAATGAACAAACTCGTCTATGAACTTTCTCAAACTCACGCAGGCTAAAGCCTGCGGCTACCTCCTAACCCTGCTAGTCCTTCTACCCATTCTCACCCTTCCCTCTTCTGCCCATGCGCTCACGCTTGCCGAGTCTGAACTTGAAGCGGGCGACCTCATCCGCGGGGAAACCTACTCGTCTGTCTACTATTACGGGGACGACGGTCTTCGCTATATCTTCCCAAACGACACAACGTATTTCACCTGGTATGAGGACTTCGATGACGTGAAGTGGATCTCAGACGACACACTCGCAACCATCCAGATCGGCGGAAACGTCACCTATAAGCCAGGGGTGAAGATGCTCAAAATCAACTCAGACCCAACCGTCTATGCGGTAGCGGGTGGGAGCGAACTGCGCGCGATCGACTCTGAGGAAATCGCCATCGAACTCTATGGGTCAACCTGGAACCAACAGATCGATGATGTCCCAGACGGATTCTTTGGAAACTACGAGATTGGCAGTCACATCGAACTTGCCTCACAGTACAGCCCAGACGCGGAAGAAGCCGATGCCTTCTCCATCGCCGCTGACAAAGGCCTCGAGGCATATACACTCGTGGAAATCACCGACCAAGGTTATAGCTCCTCAACGGTTACAATCTCCAGTGGAACCGCTGTCCGATTCCTCAATACGACCAACGAAAACCACTCCGCAACCGAATGGGATCGCGTCTGGGGATCCGGAACGATGGGATCAGGCGATCATTTCACCCGTTATTTCGACGAATCTGGAACCTGGCACTACTACTCAACCTACGGCGACCGCAATATCTTTGAAGGAGCCATCATTGTTGAGTAACTGGGGAAAACACGGCTTTAGTCCGTGTTTTTTCTATGCTATACTTTCCCTCGTTCACCTCTTTAATCACTCGCACCCTTATGACAAAAACAACGACTCTTTTGTCAGCTACTGTGCTTGCAATGCTAGGTCTTGTGGCCATGACATTTGTAAGCGTCGTCCCTTCAGCGAACGCCCAAACCCTCGTGGGTCTTACGGATCTCGAATCTGGCGACCTGATCCGTGGAGAATCCTATTCCGCTGTGTACTACTACGGTTTGGACGGTTTCCGGTACGTGTTCCCAAACGACAAAACCTACTTCACCTGGTACGAGGATTTTGATGATGTGAAATGGATCTCCGACGGAGACCTCGCGGACATCCAGATCGGCGGCAACGTCACCTACAAACCGGGCGTGAAGATGATCAAGATCAACTCTGATCCAACCGTCTACGTCATTGGAGAGGGTGGAGAAATCATGGGCATTCCTTCAGAGGAAGTGGCCGAAGACCTCTACGGTTCAACCTGGAACCAACAGATTGACGACGTCCCAGATGGATTCTTCTCAAACTACACCATGGGCTCGGATCTCGAGATGGCCTCTCAGTATGATCCTGATGCAGAGGAGGCTGACGCCTTTTCCATCGACGCAGACAAGGGTCTCCAGATGTATCTGACGGTGTCGATCCAAGACAATTCCTACAGCCCAAGCACGCTTGAGCTCGATGCCGGACGCGCGGTTCGCTTCGTCAATGACGGAGATACCAAGCACACGGCATCTGCAGACGATGGCTCCTGGGGAACAGGCACGCTCAATCCAGGCGAGAATTTCACACGGTACTTTGACGAAGAAGACAGTTATGACTTCCACTGTGCCTACCATGACAGCATGACCGGAACTCTCATCGTTGAATAACTGACAAAACCAGAGCCTTTCGCTCTGGTTTTTGATTTCATGCTAAAATGGACGCACTATGCCAAACCTGACACAAGGTCCTAAGGTTCGACAACCTCTCCATCTCCACGACAAAAAGCTCAAACAGCTTGAGGAGAAGGCATCGCACATTCGCGAAGATTTGATCACTATGTTGGTCGAGGCCGGATCGGGTCACTCGGCAGGTCCGCTTGGAATGGCTGATATTTTCACAGCCCTCTATTTCCACGTCATGGTTCATGACCCCAAACGCCCAGATTGGGGTGACCGAGACCGGCTCATTCTTTCTAACGGCCACATCTGTCCGATCCGCTATGTCACGATGGCACATGCAGGATACTTCCCAAAAAAATGGCTTATGACCCTGCGTAAATTTGGATCGCCTCTGCAAGGTCATCCCGAACGTGAACGACTTCCTGGAGTTGAAACAACGTCGGGACCTCTGGGATCAGGATCATCACAAGCCGTAGGCCTTGCCTACACAGCGCTGTTGGATCACAAACCCTGGCGTGTATACTGCGTCATGAGCGATGGCGAACTTGAGGCCGGACAGACCTGGGAAGCCATGCTCTTTGCCGGAAGCAATAAGCTCTACAACTGCACCTTCATCATCGACCGAAACAACATCCAGATCGATGGCACCACAGAAGAGATCATGCCCCTTGAACCTCTCACAGCTAAATTTGAAAGCTTCAACCTCAACGTGGTGCGCTGTGCCGGGAACTCAATCCGTGACTTCGTCACCGCCATCGAGCGTGCCCATGGGGTCTGCGAAAAACCCACGGTGATCATCGCCGACACCATTCCTGGCTACGGTGTCACCTATATGGAGCACGACTTCCTCTGGCACGGAAAACCCCCCTCACCTGGAGAAGAGGCAAAACTCGCCATTAACCAATTGCGGACTCTCGCCGGCCGCATTGTAAGCGAACACGAATAATATGACATTCAAAACCGTTCTCCCCTGGTTCCAACGCGGACTCGCCGTTGTTGGCCTGGTTGCCATCATCACCTTTGTCGGACAAAGTCTTTTGAGCGTCTTCTCCGGTACAACTTCCTCTTCCTTTAGTGGGTATCAAGTCGATAGCGGGTATCAGGTCGATTCACAAGAATTCGCGTCATTGTCGACAGATTCAACGGTGTTTGCACAACGGTCGATAGTCCCTGAACCAGGCGGACTCCTCTACGACGAAGCGATCGCCGCCGAAATCGACGAGAAGATTATTAAGACTGGAAGCCTCGACTTGGTGGTGGACGATGCGGTACAGACTCTGTCGGACATCGACACGCATACAACAGCAAACGGAGGGTACATCGAGACATCAACTTTGCAGGAGCATCAGGATGGTACACATTCCGGGTACGTCACGATTCGCGTGCCATCGGAACAGTTCGATGCGAGCATGGCAGGGATCAAGGAACTCGCTCTAATCGTCGAGCGTGAAACAAGTAGCGCACAAGACGTAACCGAGCAGTACATCGACCTTGCCGCTCGTCTCAAAAATGCCCAAGCTCAGGAGACGCGATATGTGGAGATCCTCGATGTCGCCAAGACCGTCGAAGAAATTCTCCAGATCGAATCCGCGCTGGGAAATATCCGAGGCTACATCGAATCTCTCCAAGGTCAACTTCAATACCTCGATAGCCTCACGGGCTTCTCCTCAATCACCATTTCTCTGTCCGAAGAACCTGTGATCACCGTCGGTGGCAAGGAATTCCGTCCTGGCACAACCGTGAAGCAAGCCGCTCAAGCCGTCGTCGCAATCGCACAAGCCCTTGTTGTCGCGATTCTGTGGATTGTGATTGTTGGTATCGGTATAGGTATTCCTCTCGCTCTGATCGTCTGGCTTGGTTGGAAAGGTGTGGCACGATTACGAAATCGACGATAAATGAAATTCAAGTCCCCGCAGTTTTTCTTGTATCTGCCATTCTTGATACATGTTATTTCCAATCGCCAAGACATCCGCTTCATACAGAACGCGTAAAAGCAATCGATCCGTCTGGGACGGAAATCGGTCGTGAAACAGTTGTATTTTTCTGGTCACTTCTGGAGTGCGAGTCATGGTCCCATCAGGATCAATACTTGTTCCCTTCAAAATATCCCCCAGAAGTTCGTCATGATGAATGAGAACAAGGATCCTCCGTTTCCATTCCGGATCCAATCCTCGCACCTTGTTAAGTTCTCGTTCGGCGGCGATGACATTTGCAATCTCTTGACCGCTCTTTACCGCGTCAAACTTTCCTACATCGTGAAGTCGCGCCGCCGCGCGCACGAGATCTCGCATCTCAAACGGCACCTGCAAATCCTCTGAAAGAGCCATGACATTCCGTTCAGCAGCAAGCAGATGTTCTTTCAATGTAAATTCATGTACCGCGGATGGTTGCGGACGATCAAGTGTGTTAAAGGCCGTTGCGTCGCGAAAAAAATCCTCAAGCGTCGCGTATGGATGCGCAAACGCTTCACGTTTATCGTACTCTTCAGGAGTGAATAAGAGATCACCTGAGGCACGGACGATAGGCACATACACCCCAGACTTTACCACCGCGGTCTTCGTCCGCTCTAACACATCATCAAATGACCTGGCTTCAACAGCATTGGTCAATACAATGACTCCCAATTCGGTATGGGGAATGCCCACAAAGACTAAATGATGGATGTCGGGACCAAAGGTACTTGCTATTTTTTCTTCTCCAGGAAAAAAGGACGTCCTGCATCGTCTTGGATAGACCAATGCGACACCTTTATCAAAGGAACCGTAATTCTCGTGGTACTCTGGATGTTCCATAAGGTCTGGAACTTTTACTGATCCATCCTGATCGCGCACGCGCAAGACATCAACAAACAACGGAAAGGAATCCGCACGGCTTTGAATCCCAATCGTTTCACCGCAACAGTTTCCTTCCGCGAGAATCGCGGGCAACACGGCCGGACTCGTATAATGGATGAGTGTTCCAGCCGGAACTTGCCACCCGCCTTCTTTAACCTGACGTGCGATATCCCGATTGTGTGCATCTGCCCCCAAGCAAGAATTGATGTCAGGAGTAAACACACGTTGCAATCGATCGCGTACCACTCGTTCAAGTTCTACCTTTGTCAGCGAGGTAAGCTCCAATCGCCCATCCGTCACCTGAGGATGTACAAAAGCTTCACGTACACCCACATGCGTCACGGGGAGTACTTGCGAACCAACGGTTGCATAACGGATCGATCCAGAAAGGCGCGTTCTATTTCCTTTTAATACCAACTCGCTCGTAATCTTTGCGCGTCTGTCTGCTTCCGGGATCATGCTCCGATACGAGTCAGCAAATCGCCTGATCATTTCCCATGTCGCTTTGGGATGTTCCGACTCTTTGAGATATTGAATGATCCGACCACGCGTATCCGGATTACCTAATAATTCCCCCATTTCATCACCATGGGTCTTCGTGAGCGCAAACAACTCCTCGATGGATACCGCATGGGCAAGCTCATACGGTTTTACTATTACTGGTGATCCAGGGTCAAGAAAAAACGAGAACGCATCCACTGCCTCCTGTGGTTTTTTGTGTAATCGAAAAGCCATTAAGAAAAAATCTGAAAAATATTTTCCTCCCCATGTCTCTCTTCTTTGCTGTTGACGTTTCAGCCATGGCTCCCACTCGCCTACTAATTCCCCAAAACGCTCAGGGGGACAAAAAGGAATAAACATCAACATTCGGTGCCATTTCTCATCAAAAGACGTCCCTCCAGAACGCTGAGGTTGCACGGGTGCTTCAGGCTTGGGATCAAGAAACGCGTCGGGAAATCTGTCTAACAACATTCCAATCGTACGCAATATTCCCCGACGCAATGTGTATTCGTCTTTGAGTCCCAACGATTGAAGAGCCCGGATCCCCCGCTTAGGATGTGCGTTCATCAGTGCCGAAAACTCCTCTATTCTTAAGAGGCGTTCGGACTCTGGAAGATTCGCAATCTGACTGGCAAATGTGGGACTGACATCAAACGCGTACAAGGCCGTTGCAACGTCTGGAAATGCCGCATACGGCATTTCTTCTTGTTTACGATAACGCTCAATATACGGACGCAACAATGGACGTACATTTTGAGGAATGTGGGGTATATGGAAGCTAGTGAGCGTGTTGGATCCAAACACTTTATCAACCAACCACTTGGTTGTTTTGAGATCCATGTTGGCAAAAACGATCGCCTGACCAGATACATCGATAAAATGCAATGCGTTTTCAAGATGTTCTTGAGCAACCGTCAGAAGGATTGGTTTATAGGCGCGAGCAATTTCTCCCTTTTGCGATGCCCAGGCAATAACAAAATCCGTTGGTGAGACCTGAACAAGACGATCAAGCAGAACCCGCATATTTTTGGCCTCTTGTGACGACCGTGGTTGGTAGGCAAATTCACCCCACCCTGTCCATTCTGCTTGCTCATCAGGTGGGGGACCGTTCACTTGGCCGGCTTCCAACGCCTCCTCAAGGATCACCCTTCGCTGAGCCAAAGACAAAGGCCTATCCTTACTTCCAAACCCCATGGGAGATTCGCCAACAGATACAGCGAATGCCGATAAAAGGAGCGGTCTCACACGGGAAGATCCCAATCGTTGTTGCGCCTGACGGATGCGCGCGTTCTCCTGATCCTCTGTTTTTAATTCCCAAGAGAGTGTATCCAAAAGATCAAAAGACCAGGACACTTGATCTTTCGGCACCTGTCGCATCTGGGCGATGTCACGACGAAGTTCCTCAAGCACAGGGGTTAACTCCTTGAGTGCTTCGCCAAGTGCACGGCGGATTATTGGTGTGATCTCATCAGTAAAACCAGTATCGTCTTGCGTCAAACTATCAAGAATATGAAGACGCTCCACCGGATCCTCCGGAAGGTTGGACTCAAGGTGCGATAAAGCTATCTCAAGAGCCTTGGGTACGGAAAGGGATGTAAGAAATTGAGAAAGCTCCTCAAAATGCAGAAAAAAATCCCGCGGATGCGAGGCAATGAGTTGAGATTCAACCTTTCCACGTTGCGCGTGTGTTAACGGGAATCGGGTTATGGCATCGACACCAACCACGAAACTATGCTCAACAACCTGGGAAAGGAGATCCCGTGCCAAATGAGGATCTTGCTCAGCCAAAAAAGGAAGATACGGTGGAAGCACATCTGGCGAGTGCACCGCGACAGCACGAAATACCGTTTCGCGGTCTTGATTTGTCAGTTCAAACCGATCGATTTGCTGGAGGCAGGCGTTTGCATCAATAGTCAAGAAAGACAAAACCGCGTTTAGTCGTTTTACACCAGCGGGAAGTTCCACAATACGCAACAGCGTCTCGTCTCGGACATCAGGATCCAAGACCCCGAATGGATCACCCTTTGTTGGAATAAATCCATCTTGAAAAAAACGTCTGTCATCCACCGGGAGAGTGTGCATAAGCGTGCGTAGTCGTTGACGAATCCCGGATACAGTCGAGAAATGAAAGAAATAATCCTGAGTAACCCGTACGACTTCAGTAAGAAAAATTTGAAGACTCCCCTCTGCAGAAAAAAAGGACACGAGCCTATCGATAACCAGAAGTGAAAATTCTTTCAGACGGACTTCCGGTGCCCGAAGAAGTTCCATGGCATCTTGTATGTCTCTCTCAACAAGAGTCGAGGTTGTAATGTCTGATAGTGGAGATTCCGGTGGCTGAGCAAATTTATCCCAGAGCGCATGTAATCTGATCATGCGTTGAGTATCTTTTCGCAAAGATTCAACCGCCTGGATTGGACCACGTTCCCGCTCACGCGCTAGCTCATATTCCACTCCTGGTTCTTCTCCTCTTGTTCGTTCGGGTAACATACAGGCACAGTTTAGCTCAAAACTGCAGCAAAGCAAAAAATCTGGTATGATTTTGATCGATATGACAAATTCACAGCAAAAGACTGGCATCAACCGTGAAGCATGGCTTGGATAGAAAGAAATCATGAAACTAAAAAAGTAATCTGTGCAGAAAGAACAGCGAAACAACGCATACATTGACGGAGCAAACTTGCACCGTGGAATTCAATCTCAAGGTTGGATTCTTGATTATCGACGTTTTCGAATCTGGTTACGAGAAAAACACAGTGTAAAAAATGCCTATCTCTTTCTTGGAATGATTCCAAAACATCGAATGCTCTATCAATCTCTTCAAGAGGTTGGATTTATTTTGGTCTTTAAAGAAGTAGTCTTCGATCGAGATGGAAAACCAAAAGGAAACTGTGATGCCGACCTTGTCTTACAAGCAACGATAGATTTCTTCCATAAAGCATTTCAAAAGGCAGTCGTTGTTACGAGTGATGGTGATTATGCCGGACTCGTTAAAATGCTCCATAGCCATAAGGCTCTTGAGATGATTGTTTCTCCAGCACAAGAAAAAAAGTGCTCTATTTTACTAAAGCGATCCAATGCTCCTATCACCTACCTTGGTCAGTCGCGTTTGCGACCACTGCTAGAGTTCCGAAAAGAAAAAGCCCCCGATGCGGACGGAACCGCACAGGGGTCTTCTTCGTGGTGATATAAGTAAAATATCATGTCTTTATGCATACGTCAAATCGTGTAAAGCAACCTAAACCAGGCCTCAACCGCGAAGCATATTTAGTGCGCGATCTGTTTGACGACAAGAAACTCAAACAAATCCCCACACGCAACGGCTATGGAGATGGGCTAGTTGAAGCGGGCAAGGACGACAAAAATATCGTTGTTCTGTGCGCCGATCTAACAGAATCGACGCGCTCGCTTGCTTTCAAAGAAGCGTACCCAGATCGATTTGTGCAGATGGGCGTTTCAGAACAGTCCATGGCGTCGATCGCGGCCGGAATGGCCATGGCGGGCAAGGTGCCGTTTATTTCGAGCTATGCCTGTTTCTCTCCAGGACGAAACTGGGAACAGATCCGCACGACCGTCGCGCTCAATAACACGAATGTCAATATCGCTGGAGCTCATGCGGGAGTGTCGGTGGGTCCCGATGGCGCGACCCACCAAATGGTCGAGGACATCGCGATCATGCGAGTGATGCCAAATATGCGCGTGTTCGTACCCTGTGACGCCATCGAAACACGCAAAATGACTCTTGCCGCAGCCAAACTGACTGGCCCATGCTACCTGCGTTTTGCGCGTGAAAAGTCACCTGTATTTACGACTCAAAAAACACCATTCAAAGTCGGTCGCGCAGAAATCTATCGCCATGGAAATGATCTCACTATTATCGGTGCTGGTCCTCTTTTATACGAGGCACTAGTCGCGGCGGAAATGCTTTCCAAAGACCATGGGATCGAATGCCGTGTCGTAAATATGCACACGATCAAACCTGTCGATATCCGTGCGATCGTCTCAGCAGCCAAACAAACCGGAGCGATCGTAACGGTTGAAGAAGCCCAGGTCGCAGGTGGACTGGCAGGTGTTGTCGCCGAGACGATCACTCTCACCGTTCCTGTCCCAATAGAACGAATCGGTGTGCCTGACCGGTTCGGTGAATCTGGAAATCCTCGAGAGATTCAGGAAGGTTTTGGTCTCACAGCTCCCTTCATCGCCCTGGCAGCCGACCGCGTGCTCCAGCGCAAGCTCGGCAAACCCGTCCCCGCGATCCCTGTGCACATCGCGGCCGCACAGGAACGGCTTTCCAAAATGCAAAAACAGATTCTTGACGAGGCACTCTCGCGCACGCCAAGAATGTGGGGTGGAAAAAAATAATATGGATTGTCTCTTTTGCAAAATCATTGCGGGTGAAATTCCCTGTCACAAGGTCTGGGAGGATGACAATCACCTGGCATTTTTGGATATCAACCCAGTTGCCGTTGGTCATACGATGATGATCCCCAAATCTCATGCCACCGAACTCTTTGAGATGGACAATGTAAGCTATCAGTCACTCCTCGCCGCCAGTAAAATGGTCGCCGCACGACTCAAAGAGGTGTTCAAGGTTCCCCGCATCGGTGCGGTCGTTGAGGGGTTTGGCGTAGACCACGTTCATATCCACCTCGTACCAATCACCGGACCTCACCAACTTGATTCTCGCTTAGCCAAACCAGGCGATCACGCAGACCTCGCCAAGCTCGCGCAACGCATTAGCACCTAATTCGACATATCTTCCCGATCCTCATCCTGGATACCAAGCCTTTTCTCGATTTCACGAAAAATCTGAGCGTACCTTGTAGAACGTGCAGCGGCGTCTGCTACTGCTTTCTCCTCCAAACTCAAACTGTTTAAATAATTTTCGCGCTGCGAACGAAATCTCGGTGGATCTCCAAAGTCCCTGGCTTCAGTCCCTCGATCATCATAATAGGTTCGTTGGGCTCTGGAAAGAAGCCGTCTCAACAAAGGTGGTTGCTCATAAGAGGAATATTCGGTCTCCTTTTCAAATTGCGCCTTAACGAAACCTTTAAACCCACCGATCTTTGTTCTCTGACGCTCGCTCAATCTATCAAATTCCACGTAGTAGTCATAAAGAATCCTACTTTCTACCGCCGCCTTAATCATCTTCGCGCGGTCGGCCAGGGCATCATTCAAGGCCTTCTCAATCAACGGAAAAAGTTCAAGAAGCTTTCGTTCGCAATAACGGCGATTACGCTCCATATTGGACAAAAGGAAATCCGCTTGTTCACCGACACTCCCCTTGGGAACCTTCATGTATTCTATCTGTAAATTTTCCCGTGGCTCTCTGGTCATTTTCTCTGGCATATCGTTTCTTAGATTTATTTAAGAGATCCATTCTATTTAATCTCACTTTGGGCAAGGGCGTCGCGTACCAGACGCGTATCCGCTTTCAGTTTCGCACCGAGATCCTTCATAATGGGCGCGAGTGCCTCTGCTCCCGAGGCCGCGGCTTCCACGAGACGCTGAAGATCATCGAAACCGAGGGACGCGATTCCTTCCAGGCGACCCCGAAGAGCCTCTGTATCATACGCAATGGCGGGCTTCTGTTCCACAGCCCGCGCTTCTGGATGCTTTTCCTTCGGCTGTTCCTTGGCGACGCCCGAAAGGGATCCGAAACTCATCCCGCTCACCTCCACCAACGTCAACAGGTCATCGAAACGCGAATCGGCTTTCTTTTTGACCGGCTCGAGTATGGGTTTTCCCTTTTCGTTCGTCCCGACGACCTGCATATGGAGGTCGGCCGTTTCGAATCCGAGTGTAATGTGAAAGTCCTTCGGAGGCAGGCCGATGGACACGCGGAATGCCTGCAGCTTAGGCACGTCGATCGCAATGAACGCAGCGCGTTTTGTCTTGTCCGCGTCGCGGACATTGAGCGTTGCCCCGTCGATGAATCCAACGCCGCGCACGACCACTCCCTCCCCGCGCTGAATTTCTTCGTTCAGTTTCTCAAGCTCCAAAATTTTCTCCGACCCCAATTTCTTGACCACGTCAAATTCCGCGGGCCCGATGATCGTCACATGGAACCCATCCGGACGTTTTGCTAAATTCAACCCAAGCCGCTGGTTGACCGCTGCAAGCAACGGATCAAAATCCGCGTGCACTTCTGACTCAAGAGAAAAAATTTCCTTAAGACGTTCTGGAGTAAGCATCCTGGGCAGCTCGACTGACTGCTCGATCTGTGTACATTCGCCCGTCCGATGTCCTTCCATCCCGCAAACCTTACATGCTATTTCTGACATATACACAGGATTAATAACTCGTAAAAAAGACGAGGTTTTCCCACGTCTTTATAAAAAGAGTATACCAAAAAATCGCAGAAGCGTCAAACATTTGATACCATATTCTTTGTATGTATGACCTTATCACCATCGGCGACATTAAGCTTGACACCTTCGTGGTCTTGGATGAAACAAACGTTTCGTGTGAACTTAAAATGCCTGAGTGCAAGCTCTGTTTGGACTACGGCGCAAAGATCGACGTAAAAATCGTGGACTCTCAGATTGCTGGTTCTGCTCCCAACGTGGCGGTCGGCCTGGCACGCATGAAAAAAAAGACTTCCATCCTCTCGGTCATGGGGGAGGACACAACACGCCCGCTCGCCATCGAGCACCTCAAACGCGAGGGCGTGAACACTTCGTTTATTGAAATTGTAAAACACGAGAGGAGCACGTACTCGGTGGTACTCAATTACAAAGGTGAGAAAACCATCCTCACAGGCCATATCACACACGAATATCACCTGCCAACCCGATTCCCAAAACCAACCTGGCTTTATGTAGGCGAGATGGGAGAAGGATATGAAAAGGTGTATAGGCAAGTAACCGACTATGCAAAAAAAGATGGTGTCCTCATTGCTATGAACCCAGGAAGTATCCAAGTCGAACAACGAAAGAAATCTCTTTACTTCCTCCTCCCGCGTCTCGAAGTCCTTTTTGTGAACCGTGAGGAAGCACAAATTCTTTCTGGAGAAAAATCCAACGAGGTGCATAAGCTTGCTGGCGCGCTCTATAAATACGGCCCCAAACACGTCATCATCACAGACGGAAAAAATGGAGCGTACGAATACGGTGGACACGAACTTCGATTCTGTCCCATCTTTCCAGGTCACCTTGTGGAGGCTACGGGAGCAGGAGACTCGTTTGCAAGCGGGTATCTTGGAGGGCTTATCCATGGCGAATCATGCTCGGACGCATTACGTTGGGGAGCAATCAATTCCTCCTCGGTCGTGGGACATGTGGGTCCGACTAAGGGACTTCTGAGCGCCACCGAAATCCGTAAACGATTGAAAGCAAGACCAACCTTCAACGTAAAAACCGTTTAGTATGCTCGTCACTCTCAACGATGTCCTCGCCAAAGCCGAACGCCGCACATACGCGGTGGGCGCGTTCAACATCAATAACCTCGAGACGCTTCAGGCGATCATGGAGGCGGCAGAGCTTGAGCGCTCACCTGTTATTTTATCTACCTCAGAGGGCGCGATCGAATACGCCGGCATGGAAGAACTTGCAAGCCTCGCGCACATTGCCGCGCGCAAGACCAAACTCCCGGTGGTGTTCCATCTCGATCATGGAAAGAATGATGATCTTGTTGTGAAAGCGATCAAAAGCGGCTGGTACACAAGTGTGATGTACGATGGCTCCTCTCTCCCTATTAACGAAAACATCAAGAAGACAAAGTGGATTGTCGAAATGGCACACAAAAGAAAAATGAGTGTCGAGGCAGAACTTGGTGCCATCGCGGGTATTGAGGACTTTATCTCAGTCGAAGATCGCGATGCACACCTTACCGATCCAAAACAAGCTCGCGAATTCGTTGCGGCAGTGGGATGTGACGCTCTTGCCGTGGCGGTTGGAACAAAGCACGGCGCCTACAAATTCAAAGGCGAATCCAAACTTGATTACGGACGTCTAAAACGTATCGCTGAAGCGGTCGACGTGCCACTTGTACTCCATGGCGCCTCAGGTGTCCCAGCAAACATCAAGCGCATCTGCACTCAGTATGGCTGTGAGATTTCAAGCGCAAAGGGTGTGTCAGATACGGCGGTTAAAAAAGCCGTGACCCTGGGCGTGCGCAAGGTGAACGTCGATACGGATCTGCGCCTTGCCTTCGACGCCGGCATCCGCAAATTCCTCAAAGAACGCCCCGAGGTCATCGACCCGCGTGAAATTTTAAAACCGGCCAAGGAACTGATGACGAAGGTGGTGAGACACAAAATGAAAACACTTGGTTCATCCAACAAAGCTTAATATGTACGACATCATTACTATCGGTGCAGCGACGCGGGACGTGTTCTTGGTTTCCAACGCCTTCGTCGCGATCAAATCGAAAAAGTTTGCCACGGGCGCGGGCGAGTGCGTCGCCCTTGGCTCAAAAATCGAAGTGAGCGAGTTAGTGCTCACAACGGGAGGAGGAGCAACAAATGCGGCTGCGACCTTTGGTCGATTAGGATTTCGAACCGCGATAATCTGCCGCGTGGGTGATGACTCTCCTGGCAAAGACGTCGTAGAAGACCTCTCGCGCTTTGGTGTTTCCACGCACCTCGTGAGACAGATAAAAAATGGGGAGACGGCGTACTCAACGATCCTTACCATGAAGGACGGCGAGCGCACCGTACTGGTCTATCGTGGCACGAGCTCGAAATTTATCACGGCAGACGTGCCCGAGACAGCCATCAAAAATACGAACTGGATCTATCTCACAAGCCTGGGTGGAAACCTTGGACTCGCGAAAAAAATCATCATCACAGCCCACAAAGCCGGTGTGAAGGTCGCTTGGAATCCAGGTCACAAAGAACTCGAGAGCGGGCTCAAGACGTTTGCTCCCCTGCTCCCCATGGTCGACGTACTCAACATGAACTTAGAAGAAGCGATGTTCCTCACAGGAAAGAAAAAGCTCGTGGACATTTTTAAACTCGTTCATACCGACGGCCTTGTCCGACTCATCACCGACGGAACCAATGGCGCGACCGTCTATCGTGACGGCTGGATGGCACATGCCGCAACCACAGGCGTGAAGTCTGTATCTCGCACTGGCGCAGGTGATGCGTTTGGTTCGGGGTTTGTTGCAGGGCTCATCAAGACACAGGATTTGATAGAGGCTCTACGTGTGGGCATGATCAACGCGGAATCTGTCATTTTGAAGTACGGCGCCAAGAACGGCATTCTCAAAACGTGGCCCTCAACGCTCAAGAAACGACAAGTAAAAATCTCTGCCCTATGACCGCTTCAGTTTTTGTCACACGAGAAA
This sequence comes from Candidatus Uhrbacteria bacterium, assembly GCA_016206085.1. Classification (GTDB taxonomy): domain Bacteria; phylum Patescibacteriota; class Patescibacteriia; order UBA9934; family GWF2-40-263; genus UBA12478. The sequence goes on along the minus strand of JACQSF010000003.1, from coordinate 8,920 downwards.
TTCCCGACGAAGGACTCAAGATGCTCCGACGCGACAAACATCTAAAGATTGAAATCTACGAGGGCGACAAACTCATCCCTCGCCGCGAGTTGCTCCGTCGTGTGAAAGGAAAGAACGTCATCCTCTCAATGCTCACAGAAAAGATCGACCGCGAGGTGATGGATGCTGCCGGCCCATCTCTCAAAATGATCGCCAACTACGCCGTTGGGTTCGATAATATCGACCTAAAAGAAGCAGCCAAGCGCAAGCTCGTCATAACCAACGCCACCCATCCAAACGTCTCCGAAACGGTCGCAGAACATGCGGTCGCGCTCATCTTTGCGCTTGCCCACCGTATAGTCGAAGCTGACCATTTTACTCGAGCAGGAAAATATAAAGGTTGGGAACCACAGCTGTTGCTCGGTACAGACGTGATGGGAAAAACGCTGGGACTTATCGGCGGTGGTGCGATCGGTGGGATGGTGGCCAGACGTATGCATGAAGGGTTCGGCGTAAAGATCATCTACACGGACGTGAAACGCAATCCAGCATTTGAAAAAATGTCCGGAGCTAAGCTCAGGACAAAGGAGCAACTTCTGGGCGAATCTGACTTTGTCTCATTACATGTGCCTCTCTTGCCGTCGACAAAACACCTCATTGATGACAAGGCTCTCAACCTTATGAAAAAAACCGGGTTTCTTATCAACACCGCGCGCGGATCAGTCGTCGATTCCGCGGCGCTTGTGCGGGCACTCAAAAAAGGCAAAATTGCGGGCGCTGGGATCGATGTCTTCGAGGGTGAACCACAATTTGCTCGAAAAAAATCTGATGCAGATTACCTCCAGCATGCCTGGAACGTCATTCTGACTCCGCATACAGCAAGCGCAACGATTGAAACGCGACAAGCCATGAGCCGCACAGCCGCCGAAAATATCCTCGCATTTGTGAAAGGAAAGACCCCTCAAAACGTCATCAAGTAGCCTCGTCATTGCGAGGAAGGAGTCTGTCGTCGACTGACGAAGCAATCTTCGAGGATTGCTTCGGTCGTTTCGCTCCCTCGCAATAACGAGAAGTAAAATAGAAAAAACGACGAAGGGTTACTTCGTCGCCGGAGCGGCCGCGAGGGCCGCTTTGCGTTGTTCGTATTCGGCCTTGGCGGCCTGGTCGTTCTGGTACAGGGTGGGCCAGACATTTGCCTCGACCATGGCGCGCTGCACGGGATCAAAGAGAACGCCGTAGATCCACTCGTATTTCACGAGGTACAGACGGGTCTCATTGGGAAGTTGCGTACAGATCTCGTGTCGCCAGGATTCACCACACGCAGCGATTGCCTTGATAACAGTCGCAATGTTGGCGTTGTAGCCAGCGGCCAGGACCAGTCGGCGGCTGGCGGCGTTTTCCAGCAGGTGGGTCCGATGCCCTTCCTGCTTGATCGCCCAGAACTCTGCGTCCGTGTGCGCGATCATGGTCTTGATCGCGCTGTGGTGGTCGGTACGACCCCATATGTCGTCCGCCGGAAGGTCGACACGCGGGTATTGTTCACGGATCGCCTTGTAGGGCTTTCCGACAATTTGTCCGATGCCGCGGGCACCGGCCCAGGAAGCCGTGTACTGGTAACTCTTCCAGCGATTCACACCCAACGTCACCAGAGCCCGATCAACCATCGCAAGACGGTCCAGGTCAGTCCCGTTGGCGAACCCTGTGTCCGACCACATCTGCTCGGTGAGAATCAACGTGATCACATGGTCAGGGGTTCCAAAGTCCGTAACGTACTTATCGGGGAAGAACTGGCTGCGCACATCCTTGGCACGCAATTCGTAGTAGGCGGCAAGAACCGCATCGTGGAGGTACTCCAGACCTGCCTGACGCAATTCTGGATCGTTAAGACGTGACGAGTAGGGAACGTACACGGCCGCCTCGATCCCATCTTCCCCATCGCCAAACACAGCGGTACGGATGGCCACTGCCGTCCAACCAGGTGGGGCTGTGATGACGAACGGTGGATTGACGCCACCGTTGCAGGCGTTCTCACGCTCACAGGTGACGGAGAAGCCGACTGGAGAAGTAGAGACTCCGCCGTAGACATCGACGATCTGAAGCTTGCCCGTCTCGTCGACGGCCGCGACTAGGTAGTCACCCAGACAGCGCCTCCAGCCCAGCTGAATCTTCTTCTGGGGAACGCACTTGTCCTTGTCTAGTCGAAGTTTGGAAACACTCTGGGTGCCGCGTCGGATCGCATCGACGAGCTTTTGGGGTACATCGGGAAGACGCTGTGGACCCGGAGGGACAAACGCCGTGTGCCCGTCGATCTGGACGGGGACAGCTGGTGGTGGGGGCGGAATCTGCGGAGCCGAAGGTTGACCCTCCTGCCCGCAGGATCGCACCACCGCAATAAGCAGCACGACAATGAGCGTGACAAGCAACGCAGCGGCGAAACCCTTCAAGAATCTGGGCATTTCCGGTCTCCTTATCTTTGGGCGACATACCCGCAGAACGACGAAGAGTAAGCAAATATACAAGTTTTGTCAATGGTTCGTTGACGACCGACTCCCTGGTTGTTATCATTGCGCCGATCAAAACCATCGTTCTTGATGGGCCAATAGCTCAGTTGGTAGAGCATCTGCTTTGCAAGCAGAGGGTCTGGGGTTCGAGTCCCCATTGGTCCACCATGAACGGTGGTTTTTGGTTATAATGGTGGAATACGTAGAGTACCCACCCGACTTATGAAACGCCTGTTCGTCGTGCTGTGCTGCCTGAGTTTGCTCACGCCTGGTCGACTGACCCTGGCTTATCATTCGACACGTATCTGGCTCGATTCAATCGACGGCACCATTTCGCTTGAACTCCCGAACATGAATGATGTCTCAGGGGTAAGTCTTGCCGTTGCTGACCTTGGTGACGACGGTGTCTTTGAGATCATTGTTGGCAACGGGATGGGATTAGAACCTCGCGTACGAGTTCTCCGGCAAGATGGAAGTGAAATTGGAAATTTTCTTGCCTACGACCCAACGCTGGGAGTAGGAATCAATGTCACGACCTGCGATCTGACCGGGGATGGATACCCCGAGATCATCGTGGCTCCTCAACGTGGAGGTGGACCGCATATCCGCATCTTTGATCGCTATGGGAAAGCAATCGATGATGGCGGGTTCTTTGCCTATGACAAAGGAATGCGCGCGGGAGTAAATCTTGCGTGTGGAAATCTGATAGATGATGATCGCGCAGAGCTTGTAACACTCCCCGCATCAGGCGGGGGGCCGCATGTACGTATCTGGTCATGGAACGGAACCCAACAGCTTGAAGAAAATTTTTTCGCGTTTGCCGCGAGTGATCGATCCGGACTTATCGGTGTGATAAACGATTCAAGACTCACTCTCGTACAACAATTCACTTCCACACCAACGATCAAAAACGTAGTTATCCACACCTCGCCAACAACAACTTCGGAAGAAACTCTTTCCATTGATGGGCGTGGAGTAGAGTCACTCACGGTGGTACAGAATGAAATCTTCCTCTCAACGAGTTCGAGCTCAACACTCTACAATCTCATGAATGCCTCGACACAAACTCTCTCAGTTGAACACGCCTCTCTCGCCTCATTTGGAAATCAACTTCTCTTTGCACCAGGTCGATTTCTTTTTGATGACAATGTAGAAGAACAACGAATCGAAGTCGATGTATCCGAACAGCGTCTTTATGCATTTGAACGCGGAATTCTGCAGAATTCCTTTCTCATTTCAAGCGGACTCAACAACGCCACACCTCTTGGTACGCACACAGTGCTTGAAAAAGTTCCTCTCGTACACTACGCGTGGAGCTATGGAGAAAACGATCCACGGAATTACGATCTCGGATGGATCCCGTACAATCTTCGTATCTACCCGCACATCTATATTCACTATGCGCCGTGGCACAATAACTTTGGACATCAAATGTCACACGGGTGTGTGAATGTGAATCTTACAAACATTCAGTGGTTGTATGAGTGGACTGTTGTGGAAACACCTGTTGAAGTAAAAACGTAATCAACTCTTGTTGGAATTTTTTTTTTCTCTTACAATATCTATATCGGAGATGAAGCGCGTCTTTCATCAACGACCATCAACTGCACGTTCATTAATTTCAAGTGCAGTGCTCGATCGAGCACGTTAACCATTCTGCACCTCAAGGAGGAACCGTAGGGTTCTGACTGATGACCCTTGTCATCAGGGAGGTGATTCAGAACTTCAAACATTCTATGGCAGCAAAGAAAAAGGTCGCCAAGCGCAAGGCAGCTCCAAAGCGAAAAGCCGCGAAGCGACCAGCAAAGCGCAAGGCAGCTAAGAAGCGCAAATAGTCTTTCTAAGACAAAAGAAAACACCCTCCCGGACGCGCGGAAGGGTGTTTTTTATAGAAGACTTGATTGTTTTGCTGCAGGGGGACCATTCTCCCCAAAGATCCTTACCGTTCCGTATAGACCATCATATCCAGGTTGAATCTTGAGATCCCCTACACGCATTTTTTCAATAGCCGTGGCGAGATATGTGCTGGAAGCTTTTGAACGAATGGCCTCAATAGGTGTGTCTAGAAGAAGTGTAAACTCATCGGCGAGTTCATCCGTCAATCGCAGATACTCTGTCTCAACTTTCTTTGATTGCGTTGATGATACTCCGTAGACCTCCGCAAGAATCTCCGCAAGCGGAACGATCGACTTAAATGGAATCTTTCGATTCGATACAGACGACGCATCACGATCCGCAAGTTCTTCCACACGATGATGCACACCAAGCGTCAGAGGACGATGACAGGTCGGACATCGCTTGGCGATCCGTTTTGATTCTTCCGGTTCACACGAAAACTGACAGCTCGCACATCCATCAAAGTGATACTTTCCTTCTTCGGGGTAGAATTCAATCGTGTACTTGAATCGACTCGCATCTTGTTCACGCAACACACGGACGAACTCGTCATACGTTGGTGGTTCTGGAAACTCAAACACATTTGCTTCACGACCAAGATTTCGTGGCGAATGAGCGTCGGAGTTTGAAATCATGACAACCGAATCGAGTCCTGAGAGTTGCCAGTTCATCATGGGGTTGGAGGAAAGTCCTGTTTCGATCGCGTAGATGTACTTACTCATGGAGCCAAAACATTCTTCCAGGGAATCGAAACCTGATTTGCTCCCAAACACGGCGTACCACGGTGTCCATGCGTGCGCGGGAATAAGAATAATCTTCTCGTCGATATCTTTGAGGAGTTTGTAGAGGTCTTCAGAGTCGATCCCAAGAATGGGACGGCCGTCCGCCTTCAAGTTGAAATTGCGACGTGTAAACTCCGCGATGACCTTCTCGCAGGTTTCAATCGATGGGGAGAACACGAGGTTATGGATGCGTCGTGTCTTATCGCCCTTTTTATAGATCTGACTCACTTCTTGCACGAGCATGAACTCACGCGTGCCACCACTCTTGAGCCCAAAAATTCCCTGCCGTTTTTCCTCGAGATTCTCCTTAATGTGCGCCAACCATGCCGGATGCGTCCAATCCCCCGTCGTCACAATATCAATCCCCTTGCGTGCGCACCACTGATCAATCACCGGTAACTCAAGTTGCTTCGAGCACGCTCGAGAATACTTGGAATGAATATGCCAGTCGACAATGGTGCGCATAACGACGATAGTGTAACACGATCAAAATGAATTGACAGAAATGTGTTCGATGATAAACTAAAGTTGATCTTGTTTTGAATATGAAATTTATCTCAACAAAAGAACTACGTACTGACTTGCCGGCGATTCGCATGCGACTCGCTAAAGGCGAAGAATTCTTTCTTATCCACCAGAGCAAACCGATTGCAAAATTAACCCCAATCGAAACCCTCGAAGAGGCGACTGATTCTGATATTGAACAGGCGGCGATAACAGATATGGGAAATGATTTTCTGACGAAGGAAGAGATTGCCTATTACCTTGCCCTTAAGTGATATGCGGCAAGGAGAAATCTACTTAGTAAACTTTGAGCCGAGTATCGGGCACGAGTGCCGCAAGGTTCGGCCAGCTCTTGTAATCCAATCTGATGAAATTTTTGACACCTCATCGCTGGTGACGGTCATGCCTATCTCTTCGAAAATCCAGACATGGCAGGAGCCTGATGTTTTTATCGGAAAAGATTCAAAAAACCGCCTAGCAAGCGATTCGGTCATCCGTGTAAGACAAATCTCTTCCTTTGACTCAGTTCGATTTATCAAAAGGGTCGGTGAGGCCAACAGTCCCGTCTTACGAAAGGTGCGCGGATACCTACGCAAACACTTTGCCCTATGAATTTTTCTGAATATCAAACAAAAGCCAAAACGACCGCTCTGTATCCAAATGCTGGCCAAAACCTCTACTATCCTGCACTCGGTTTAGGAGGCGAGACGGGCGAGGTGCTCAACAAAATAAAGAAGGTGATGCGTGATCACGGCGGAAAGGTCACCGACGAGTACCGGGAGATTCTCCGCAGTGAGCTTGGAGACGTGTTGTGGTATCTCGCCGCCCTCGCAAAAGAACTCAACCTCAATCTTGACGACATCGCGCAAGCAAACCTAGAGAAATTGTTTTCGCGAAAAGAACGAGGAACCCTCGGAGGCGACGGAGACAACCGCTAAATCCATTTCAAAATTTCATCGTGGTCTACGGTGGCGAAATCCGTCGTGTCCACGATTTTTGTTTTCCCATCGATAGGAAGTGGAACGAAGGTTTTATTGAAAAACCGCTGATCAAATTCATCCATGACTTCCTCAAGCGAATCATTGTGGCCTGGATGTCGTGTTGAGTTGGCTCGCTCAATAAAACGCTTACGCGCTACGTGCGGATCGCTTGTGAGCCAAATCTGTACAAGCTCAACATCATACATTTGTGAAAACGCGTGAAGCCACTCGCGATCGCTTGGCCATAAGAACGTCGCTTCTGCGAGCACACTCTCCTCTCGTTTAAGATGTAATTCAACAAGATCACGAAACACCGGAAACGCAAGTCGACCGATCTCCTTTGACCATTCGCGATCTCGATAGCCCCCAACATCGAATAATACTTCCTTGATTTCATCCAAAGAAACGCGCTGGATTCCCAACGCGTCTGCAATTTTTTTTGAAAGGGTCGACTTCCCTGTGGCAAGCGAACCCCCGATGATGATGAGCTTAGGAGCCATGTCGTCGTGTGAGGAGTTCCTCTGCAATCATGCGTTCCTCTTGGCTATTTATCCCGACTGCTTCTTCCGGTGGAATGCGCATACTGGCAATATCGTGCCCTTGTGCGACGGCAAGCTCCACGAGGTCTGTGAGGTAATATTCACCCTTTGCGTTCAAATTTTTCACCTGACCAATATTGTTCCAGAGCCACGTTGTATTGAAACAATACAACGCTGGATTTACCTCTGTGATGGCCTGCTCACTTTCCATCGCGTCTTTATATTCACGAATCGCCATGATCTGGCCATGCTTATCGCGAACAATACGTCCCCAATGAAAATAGATAGGCCATGCATCAAATGAGGGAACCGTTGTCGTCATCATGGAGAGCATGCCGTCGCTTGTTTCGTGAAGGTGCGCGAGTCGCTGAAGTGTCTCTTTGGAAATGAAAGGGTGGTCACCGTACAAAACAATAATCGCGTCCGCATTTGTGACGGCATCGCGACAGACATTCACCGCATGAGCTGTACCTAATTGTTCATGCTGCACGACGTATTCGCATACCCCATTCCACGCCTCGCATAATTTTGGCTGATCCGAACCGATCACGATCACAGGAACCCCATCAACACCAGACGCCTCGACTGATTCGTAGAGATGCTGAAGGATGGGCTTCCCCCCAATGGGGGTAAGCGCCTTAGGAAGTTCTTGTTTCATGCGCGTGCCTTTTCCAGCCGCGAGAATGATAAATCGAAATGTCATAAAAGCGCCTCTATAGTAACAAGAAGCGCTTTTTTTACAAGGTTGACAACTAGGCGAACAGGGTGGTTCCAATAATTCCCACCAACACCCCAAAGGTGAAGATAAAGACATTTTTAAAGAGGCGGCAGATCGTGCAGTCTTTCTTTGGTTGAGAATCCATATGTCCGCATTATACAAAACAAAAAATCCTTTGTCCTGGCGCCGACCTACTCTCGCGCAAACGCACTACCATCTGTCGGCTAGCGCCTCCAGATTGTTGTCGTTCACTCGGTATAGACCAAGCGAGGCTTGATCTATGTTGAATTACGAAACTCGCGATCTTTGCGTTCACGGGCGCCCGCCGACCCCGCTCTCCCTATGTTTTCATAGGGTTCGCGGGGATCGTCAGCCCGTTCACGCAAATCTCATCGAGTTTCGTAATTCAAAGTGATCTATACGCTCGTTCACTTCCAGCATCGGCCCAAACAAAAAATCAAGTTCAATGTTCCCGGCACCAACCTACTCTCGCACAATCGCACTACCATCGGCGCATGTGAGCTTAACGGCTGTGTTCGGGATGGGAACAGGTGTGACCTCACAGCAAGAGGCACCGGAAACATTGAACTCGATTAATTTGTAACTGAAAAGGGTAGTGACAAGATTTTGGGAATCAAGTTTGGATTTGATTCTAAACTGGATGAGATGCGCAGCTCTGCAGGACAAAAAGTTCTTGAGCCGACCAAGTGGTCGGTGAAAGAATTTTTGTTCGAAAAGCAAGCAGATCGCCAGTTTTGGATCAAATACAGAAGTGGTTGTAGAGCTCGTCCTATTAGTACCGCTCGGCTGAACGTCTTACGACGCGTACACCTACGGCCTATCAACCTCATCATCTCTGAGGGGACTCAAATGAAGACTTATCTTTGGAACGGCTTCGCACTTAGATGCTTTCAGCGCTTATCCGAGCCGAACGTAGCTACCCGGCGATGCCCTTGGCAGGACAACCGGTACACTAGAGGTTCGTCCATTCCGGTCCTCTCGTACTAGGAATGGGTTCCAT
>JACQSF010000008.1 GCA_016206085.1 Candidatus Uhrbacteria bacterium | reverse complement strand
TTTTACAGTATCGAGTTTTCGGATGGCTACTCGTACGTACGGCAGTTTGTCAGCTTTTGGTGTGAACCCAGCCGTGCTTGTCATTTCTATTACTTCGATCAGGATCGCATCAATACGTGAGGCAAGCGTATGTCGGTGGATCTTTGGAATCGTTGGATAATATTCAAACCAAACAAGATATGCCCGCTTCAATTTTTGTAAGACCGGAAGGAGTTCGGGGGGGGGGGTAACATATGAGGAAATCATTTTGTTAGGAAACTTACTTGAAGCGTGGGGGGAATTTGTTCGTGGAAAACGCGCACGAAGTGATGTAATGGAGTTCGAGCTGAACCTCATGGAGAATTTGATTGAGCTTCATTTCAGACTGGCCAATTTCCGTTACTGTCATGAGCCGTACCAGGCATTTACCATTTTAGATCCAAAGACTCGAAAAATTCATAAAGCCACGGTGATCGATCGTATCCTACATCGGGCCGTATATCGGAAATTGTACCCCACTTTTGACCCGACCTTCATCACCGATTCTTTTTCTTGTCGGAAAGGCAAAGGGACTCACAAAGCTCTCGACCGGTTTCGAGCTGTGGCCTGGATTGCTTCACACAACCATCGACGAACTATCTGGGTGCTTAAATGTGACATTCGTAAATTTTTTGCCAGCGTCGACCATGCGACGCTGATTCACATTCTCGATCAACAGCTCGACGACAAGTTGATCGTTAATCTCCTCAGTACGATTGTGGAGAGTTTTCACGTCGAGCCAGGAAAAGGTTTGCCGCTGGGGAATATTACCTCTCAACTCTTCGCCAACATCTACATGAATGAGTTTGATCAGTTCGTGAAGCACGGGCTTGGGTTTAAGCATTACATCCGCTATGCCGACGATTTCGTTTTCCTGTCACAAGACCGTCGTGAACTACAAGACGTACTTTCCGTTGTCACGATGTTCCTTCAACAGAACCTTCATTTGTCCCTCCATCCAAACAAAGTCAAGCTGCGGACATTTGCCTCGGGCGTGGATTTTCTTGGATGGGTTCACTTTCCCGATCATCGAGTCCTGCGTTCAACAACCAAACGCCGAATGTGGGCGCGTTTATCCCAGATTCCATCACAGCCAGTCATCCAATCGTATCTTGGGTTGTTGAGCCATGGAAATAGCCGAAAGCTAATTTCGGAGATCGAGAATCGCGTGCGTTGACCAATTTCCTTTTTTTCGCTAACCTTTGGAGCGTCTTTAGCTAGAGCATTAGGTGATTAGGTGGTTAGGTGTTCGAAATCAAATTTTCTTCATCTAACCCCCTAACCATCCAGCACCTAACCCCCACCCCCATGAACATCACAGAGCTCGCCCGTCGTCTTCGTGTCCGACCTGAGGAACTTCACACAAAGTTGCCGGAACTTGGGTTTGCCGTTGGGAAAAAGGCGTTGAAAATCGACAACCGTCAGGCGCAGGCGATCACCGAAGCGTGGAATGAAATGCGACGCCGCGAACGGCTCGCAGAAAAGGTTCGGGATCAGAAGGCTGTGGCTGCTCGACGAGATCTTCCAGACACAGAGCGTAAATCCGTCACGCTTCCAGCGGTGATGACCGTGCGTGATTTTGCTTCGGCTCTTGATCAGTCCGTTCCTCGTATCATGCAAGAACTCATGCGCAACGGAATTCTTGCGGCGATTAACGAGCGAATCGATTTTGATACGGCTTCCATTTTGGCCGAGGATCTTGGGTTCAAAGCGATTCGTGAAGACGGCAAGGCGGTAGAGGAAGATACAGAAGGAACAGAAAAACTTCGCGATCGGATCGAGACAGAACAGAAAGGCTCTCTCGTGCGCCGACCGCCGGTCATCGTAGTCATGGGCCATGTCGACCACGGAAAGACACGACTTTTGGATGCGATCCGTTCAACAAACGTCATGGATACAGAGGCTGGAGGTATTACGCAGCACATCGGCGCTTACCAGGTTGAGCGAAATGGAAAGATGCTTACCTTCATCGATACCCCAGGACACGAAGCGTTTACCGTTATGCGTTCCCGTGGTGCCAAAGTCGCCGATATCGCTATTCTCGTTGTGGCTGCGGATGATGGCGTTCAACCACAAACAAAGGAAGCGATCAATATCATCAAGTCGGCTGGACTTCCGTTTGTCGTGGCGCTCAACAAGATTGACCGCGCTGAAGCCAACATCGAAAAAGTAAAAACACAACTCTCAGAACTCGAGCTCGTCCCTGAGGATTGGGGTGGCAAGACGATTGTGGTGCCATTGAGCGCCAAGGCGGGTACGAACATCGATCAACTGTTGGATATGCTGCTTTTGGTAGAAGAAATGGAGCGTGAACGCATTGTGGCCAATCCAGACGGTCGGGCGATTGGAACCGTGATTGAATCAAACGTGAACCCGGGGTCAGGTCCGATTGCGACCGTGCTCGTCCAAAGCGGGACACTGCGTATCGGCGACGACTTGGGAGTACGTGGAACACAGTTTGGTCGCGTCCGCGCCATGCAAAACTGGAAAGGCGAGAGCCTGGAAGAAGCACCACCATCGACCCCCGCAAAGATTATTGGTTGGAAACTCGCGCCGGCGGTCGGAGATGTGATGGAAGTGCCGCTGGACGTGAAGGAACTCAAAAAAATGAAATCAACAGATTCCAGTTTGAAGGCCACGGAAGAGGTCGCTTCCATTCGTCACGTGGGGAAGAGCCAGGAGGGAGAAGAAGGTGAGAAGGGTCAGGAGGGAAAACAAATCGTCAATCTGATTATTCGTTCGGATGTGCTGGGGTCGCTGGAAGCCATTTTGGGAATGCTCGATAAGATCAAGCATGACCAAGTAGGCGTGAAGGTGATTCAAAAAGGACTCGGCAATATTACCGATGCAGACATTAATACGGCTGCAGGCTCACAAGCGATCGTCATCGGGTTCAACGTCCGTCCGAGTGGTGGAGCAGAGGAACTTGCTCGCGATAAGGAAGTAGATTTGCGTGAGTATAAAATTATCTACAAGTTGTTTGAGGATGTCATTGAGGAACTGAAGAAGCGTCTTCCGGCTGATACCGTTATTGAGGAACAAGGACGCTTTGAGGTTTTGAAGAACTTTAAAAAGATCGATGAAGGTTGGATTATTGGTGGTCGTGTAAAAGCAGATAAGATCCACAAAGGAGCTAAGCTTCGTTTGTCTCGAAACGGGGAGTATATTGGGGAGGGAAGTATTCTGAGCTTGCAACTTGGACGCGCGGAACTCAAGGTGGCGCAAGCAGGTCAGGAGATCGGGATGAGCTACAAGGGAAAAGTGAAGCCGGAAGAAGGGGACCAGATTGAAGCCTACACCGAGAATCGCATTACAAAAGAATTAAAAATCGAAGGAGTGAATCTCCGATAACTGTTATGTCTGAGCACACATTTACCTCTGAAAATTTTGATGGCTCTGTATTGGGGTCGGACAAGCCCGTGTTTGTTGATTTCTGGGCACCCTGGTGCGAACCATGCAAGGTGATGTCGCCGATTGTGGAAGAGCTCGCTTCTGAAATGGAGGGGGTGGTTATTGGCAAAGTAAATGTAGACGACCATTCTGACGTGGCACAGAAATACAACATCCTTTCGATCCCAACATTTATTATTTTCAAAGGTGGTCAGGTTGTTGAACAGTTTTCCGGTTCGATGAGTAAGGAAGCGTTGCGCGTGAAGATCGAGAAGTACGTCTAGTCGTATGGAGACAGAGCAGGTCATTATCATCGGTTCGGGTCCTGCTGGGTATACCGCGGCAGTCTATGCCGCGCGGGCAGATATGAATCCGCTTCTGTTTGAGGGGCAGCGCCTTGGTGGGAGTCCTGGTGGTCAGCTCATGCTCACGACGGAAGTAGAAAATTATCCGGGATTTCCAGAGGGGCTGATGGGGCCGGATCTCATGGAGAAGTTCAAAGCGCAAGCCGTGCGTTTCGGGACGAGGATTGTTTCTGAAGATATTACCGCAGTGGATTTTGGGAGCCGACCGTTCAAAGTACAAGCAGGAGAAAAAGAATATTTTGCCAAGTCCGTCATTGTTTGTACGGGTGCTCAGGCGATGTGGATCGGAGTTCCAGGTGAGGAGCAATATCAGGGCCATGGGTTGTCGGCGTGCGCGACGTGTGATGGATTTTTCTTCCGTGACAAAGAGATTCTTGTTGTGGGAGGAGGAGATTCGGCTATGGAGGAGGCGAATTTCCTCACGAAGTTTGCCAAGAAGGTTACGATCGTTCATCGACGTGACACGTTGCGTGCGTCCAAGATTATGCAAGAGCGTGCCATGAAGAATCCCAAGATTGATTTTCTCTGGAATACAGAAGTCCGCGAAGTTCTTGGAGACGGAACGAAGCTGACGGGAGTACGGGTGTTCAACAATCAAAGCAATGAGGAATCTGAATTGGCGACGGAAGGATTGTTTGTGGCGATCGGTCACAAGCCAAACACAAACATCTTTAAGGGATGGATCGACCTGGACGAGAAAGGGTATGTTCTCACACGCCCTGGTTCGACCGTGACGAGTGTGGAAGGTGTGTTTGCGGGAGGGGATGTAGCTGACCATCGATATCGTCAAGCTATCACTGCTGCTGGCACCGGTTGTATGGCAGCTCTGGACGCCGAACGATGGCTTGAGACACAAGCATAGAAACAAAACAACCGGTTAGGCCGGTTGTTTGAGTTCAAGCGAAGTGATTCTCTTGGCAAGATGGCGATTTTGTTGACCGCGAATTTCGTTTTGTTCCTCCAGGTTTTCAAGTCGAGCATCAACACCGTTAAACCGCTCGTCGACCGCATCGAAACCTTGTTTGATCATGACAGCCATTTCATCAAACCGTTGATCCACGCTGTCCAGCCGTTGATCCACGCTGTCCAGCCGTTGATTCACGCCGTCAAATCGTTGGTCTATTGATTGAAACTGCTTGTCATGGCTACTTAAACGTTCATCAATTCTGTCAAACCGATGATCGTGGTTATCGAGTCGTTCTTCAACGCGACCAAATTTCTGGTTGAGGAGCTCAACCAACCAACCCTTTAGTTCGTTGCCGAATTCAACGAGTGTAATTTTAAGGTATTGTTGTGTAACAAATGTTTCCTCCATATGTTTCCATCCTGTCATCGTCTCAAGCATGAGTCAATGTTGAATACTTTTGTGAACAGACTTTGGCGCTTATGTCTGCAAAAAGGAGAAGATCATGAATATAATCTCTAAAATTGAAAGACCCGCCGAGATTCCTAATAAGGAAACAGACGGCGGGTCCGTGTCACGTAGCGTGTGTCGCTAGCGGGCGAGATCGATCTGGAGGGGCATGCACCGATCCAGGATTGTTTCAAGAATCTGTTGGGGCCAGGTGAGGCGTCCCCAGTCAAGGTCAAGTCGGACGTGACTGCCTTCGGGTTTGGCCACGTAGACGAGGATCGGGGTACAGGATCTCCCCTCCGAGGAGGCGAATCGTCGCGCGCCCAATGAGATATTTCGTTGGTCTGTAACAACGCGATCGTCGTTGTCACAGTGTGAGGACTCGGAAACGCACCAGACGCGAACGGGAGTGTCTTGCCCCGTGATGCACTTCACACTGACCGCGTGGGTCGTTCCTTGTTCGACCCAGAAGAGATCGATTCCGAGATAGACATCTTCGTGACCGGTGGGGAGGAAGACCTCGGCTCCCTCGCGCGAGGCAAGGGTCATGAGGACGAACGTCGCAGCGGAGGCGCCCGCGATGTGCTTTTCCCACTCTCTGGGATCTATCCCCCGGAGCTTGGAGAGATTGAAGATCCGACTCCACTGCTCAAGCCGTACTTCGGCGAGCAGGAGAGTGAGATCCTTCTGGATCATCGCCCCCACTGCGTGGTGGGCGACTCGTAGCTCCGGGCTTTGTCGAGAATCGAGGCGTTGCATGAGCTTGTGCAGCAAGATGACCTGCAGAAGTCTCTCATCGAGGGGGGCAAGACGAACGTTGCCGCTAGCCTTGTTTCGAGTACGGATCTTCCGAAGGTGTTGATGCACCCAAAGACCATAGAACGCCATGTTGTCACCCACGGATTGGGTGATTCCCAGGAGAGCTCGATCCGGAGGATCAAGGACTGTCGCGGCCAGGCTCCCTGCCGTTTTGAAGGTGAATTCCTCGATGCGGAGTCGGTCTGCGTTGCGGATGAGGATCTGTCGATGCGAAAGTCGGAATGAGTCCAGCATGAATCCTCCAGGTTTGTTGCAGAAATCAGGACTGACAATTCTATCAGAAAAACACCAAAAAGTCAATCCTTTGTGTCGTCATTCAGCCAGAATGTCCCTTATTTATTCAGCAAGATGTCATGTGGATATACTGAAACTTATAGATTCAGTGTCTTTTGACGGTAGCCGCAGACTTCAGTCTGCGCTGATTGTGGAAGCAAGTAAGCTGTATCTTTTGGGACTCCTGAGCTGAACTGACGATCACGCAGGCTGAAGCCTGCGGCTACCTCAGCCTACAATCCACGCCATATTACATCTGACTCATCTCCCTCTTGAGGACATGGAGCTGAATAATTAATGGTGACAAGTTGCTGAATGACTACATGTTAAAAGCACCCGTGGGGTGCTTGCGTGGCTTTTAGAGCCGGTAGACCTGGCCGACCAGGCCGTCGCTGAGGATCTGGAGACTCACGGAGTTGTTCCGCAGAGACATCCTGAGATCCCAGAGAGCATCGCGACCGATGGCCACGAGCAGACCAGCGGCGCGAGCTTCCTCGAAGACAGGCCTGATCAATCCGTCGGTGCGGTAGGTCGGAAGGCTCGTGCCGTGGGCGGAGTTGATGAAGATGGCGTGGCTGGAGAGCTGCGCGACAGCTCCGAGTCTCCAGCCGCCGAGCACCTGGTAGAAGCTCCCGCCGTAGCGCTCGAGTGCCCCTATGTCCCAGAGGGCAATCTTCCCCGCGATGAGCGGTTTGATCGGCTCGAGCTCATCGAAGTCCGTTCCGTACTCTCCCGTGATGTGGAGATTGCGGGACAGCTCCAGCGGATCCCTCACGTTGGGTCCGCCGACCAGGAACAGTTCTGCGGTGACGCTTCCCCGCTGGTTGACCTTGCCGGTCGTGACCAGCAGCGTACCCATCGAAGTCGGGAGTTCGACCGTGCCCTGAAGCGCTCCGGGGCTCGGACGGATCTGGACGAGTTCGTCACGGGGACGATACCGGTCGCCCAGTCTCGCCACCATCCGATCACGCATGTCGTTGAGCTCCGCGAGGAACTCGAACTGGAGGCCGAAGTCGATCCCCCACTCGATGAGCCGAGGGACGACTTCCTTGACCATCTTGTCGATGACCCGACGCAGGTCGAAGGAGTGCGGCTGGAGGTCGACGATTGCCTCTCCGGTGTGGGCGTCGAAGATGCCGACGGCTGCTTCGTTATCCCAGGTGGGCGAAGTATAGACCTTTCGGCCTCCCTCCATGGAAGGCCCGCCGATGGCAACCCGCAGGATGTTGCGTTGGAGCAACTCGCTCCACCCCAAATCGATCACCACGCCCACGCCGTAGGCATGAGCCTGGACGACCACCCCGTCGCAGTCGGCCATGAGCTGGTCGACGACCTTCTGGAAACCGTAGGCGAAGGAGCCGTACTTGCTCTCGTGAACACCGGCGCGCGGGTCGCCCCAGTCTTCGTCGGGAGCATTGCTGCGCACGAAGGCACCTTGTAGGTGCTTGTCCTGAAGATCTTCCGGCAGAGGGTGATCGCGCGTTGCCGCGTTCCACTCGGGGATCGTGAAGACATCTCCGCACAGCACCTGAGCGAGCGAAAGCCCGAAGGCCTTGCCACCCAGATGAGTCGGGAGCGTGGCTCCCGGAACATGGCGCCTGACCTTCGCGGCCAGGTCCTGGATGCTGCTCTCGCCGTATCTCCATCCGTTGAGATCAAACCGATACATGTTGCCTCCGTTTTCCGATGGTTCGGACAAACAAAAATACCCGATTTCGGGCATTTTGTCAATGTGGGGGGTTGATTTTTTTGAGGAAATAGTGTACTCTCGGACGTTGCCTGGAATAGCCTGGGTGACCTGGGGGCAACCCCAGTTTCGTGTTCTCCTACGAACAGACGTAGGAAGAGGTTCAAGTGAGTCAGATCCTGCTCTACCTTCCGGGGAATACCAGGCACAGCAACGTCCCTGCTGCGAAGCTTCGCGCGTACATCGAGAACATCCGTCAGTGGCTCGCGGTCCTCAGGGCCGCCGGCTTCCCGGTCTCGATCTCCTTCCAGCGCGATGACCTCGACGTCTTCGCCCTCACCGAAGGCGACTTCGAGGGGCTGGAGCTGCTGTCCGCCCCCGGCAACCACTTCCTCCCCAGCCGCTTCGAGAAGCACCCGCGTCTGGCCGACCACGCCCGCTGGCTCCTGCAGGACAACCGCGTGCACGGCAACGTGCCCGGCTACTTCCTGCCGGAGTTCGACATCCCGCGCACCAACATCCTGCCCCCGGGCCTCCAGATCCTCTTCGCCCTCCCGGGCCACACCCTGGCCTACTCGGAGGTCGGCATCGGGGATGTGGAACGTGCTAGCGCGCTGGAAAACTACAAGGCGGTCTGGTTCCACGACAAGCTCGTGGTCCCGATGCTTGGTGTGAAGCCCATGCAGGACGCGTTCTTCTACTGGCAACGCTTCCGGACGCAGGAAAACCTCGACAAACTCCTCACCGAGATCCGCAAGGTGGCGGAGGACGGCCGCGACGACGTGCTGGTGTTCTTCCTCGATCTGGAAGCACCGCTCGTGGGCTCTCACCACGGACTCGCCATCTGGGAGGAGCTCTTCGCCGCGATCCGCAACTCGGACCTCGCCCAGCACTTCATCGGCTTCAACGAGGCCGTGAAGATCTGGCAGAGTCAGGCGGTGAAGATCGAAGGATCCACGTGGACGCTCTTCGCCCGTAACCTCGGCGCGAAGTGGACGGGCCTGCAACCGCAGCTCGACTACATGGATCGTGTCGGCCTGGTCCAGGCTCCCGTCAACCGCTGGCACCACCAGGTGCTTGCCCAGTCAACGACGAGCGACCCGCTCTCGGCCTGGGACCGCAAGCTCCGGGGGCCGATCACGATCACGGCCGATCAGGGCCCGATCCAGATCGGCTACAACCAGGGCATCATCGACATCGCCCTGCTGTCCCTCGCGGCCTACCAGGAGGGTAGGCACGCTCTGCGTCGGCACTACCAGTCGATCGTCGACGAAGACACGCGCTGGCTTGCCCTGCGCATCGCCGACTCGATCGAGCGCTAGCGCTCACGGCCTACTCTGAAACACGGGTAGGCTATTAATTTTTCCTGGGGTCAGGTCTCCGATCGTCTGATTCTCATCATTACTTTGATAAATCGCTTATATACGTTCTGCTCATCTTGAGAAATCTGGCAATCTCCGCCACCGAGTACCCGCACCCCACTCTGGCAAACACAATCGCTTCATTACGAGCCTCGCGCATCTGTTCGTGTGGGAATAAATCTTCAAGGCTTGGCCTACCTACCAACCTTTCTTCTCGAGAAATTTCCTTGATTGTTGTGGAACTCGTGCACTGCTTCCTCATCTCACCTACAAACTGAGGAGAACCCAAGATTGAGCGATGTACTGCCTCCTCAAATGGTGATCCTCCATCAATTCCATCCATGACAAACTTTATGTATGCGCGCTGAGCCTGCGAGCGATCGTCGGAAAAATGTCCCAGAATCCAGTCGGTTGTCAAAAACGGTGACGTATCGACCAACCCGGCCGTTGCCGCGAAACTGCTCCATCGCCAAAGAGCTGGGTGATCAACTTGGCTAGCTCGAACGGGATTCAGTACCGTGTATCTCGCCACCTCTAACAGATACGGCTCTTTCTCGATGATGAATGCTTTGAACCGACCTTGGAACAAGTGCCCGACAGTCTCGTGGAGTCGATTGAATGCCTGAGAGTAGTCTTTGTTGAGATCTCGCATCCCATCGGAAAGATTCGCCTCGACTGTCTCGATAAGCAAGTGGTAGTGGTTGCCCATGAGGCAATAAGCATGACAGATCCAGTTATGGTTCATGATAACGGTTGATAGCTTTTCAAGAAAAATTTCTCGATCTCGATCATCAAGAAAAATTTCACTTTTACGGTTGCCGCGAGCGGTGATGTGATGGAGCGCACCTGGATACGTAATGCGTAGTGGCCGTGACATATAGTGTTGTGAAAGTCGCATACTGGAGACATGACCCTCGAGTCAAAAAAACAAAACCCCCAGCCATTTATTAATGGAGGGGGTTTATTACTATTAACACTTCAACAGGAAACTGGGTCTCCGTCAATGGTGATCTGTGTACAAACTCAAGGAGTTCTTAAAAACCAGACGACCGGAGACCTGACCCCATGATCCCACAAGGAGTTCTTCAAAACCAGACGACCGGAGACCTGACCCCATGACCCCAGCTATTCGTATCTCAATGCCTCAATCGGATTAAGCCGAGCGGCACGGCGGGCGGGGTAGATTCCGAAAGCCAGACCGACAATAGTAGAAACAGCGGCTGCGAGAAAAATCGCGTCAATCGGTACCACGATCGCCCAATTGGGAAGAAAAAAACGCACAAGCACCCAACCTACCAGCCATGAAACAACCGATCCGATGACCACACCGATAAGTCCACCAAAAAGCGTAAGCAAGATTGACTCAACAAGAAATTGTTGTTGGATTTCTTTTTCTGTTGCTCCCACCGCCTTGCGTAGCCCAATCTCTCGCGTACGCTCTGTCACGGAAACCAACATGATATTCATGATGCCGATTCCTCCAACCAAAAGAGAAATGGCCGCGATGGAGGAAAGAAGAATCGTCAGCACGCTCCCAATCACGCCAATTGTCTCGGTGGCATCCGTTTGGGAGCTTACAAAGAAATCATCAAGAGCCGGATCTCCATCAGGGTTGTCGATGTCATGGGTATCGCGCATGAGGAAACGGAGTTCCTCTTTTGCTTCCTCAATGTCACTTCCCGCAATCTTTGCGGATATATAATTCACATAATCGACACCTAGGATATCGCGCTGCATGGTCGTAACGGGAATGGTAATTTGTTTGTCGAGGTTTTGGAAAAAGCGTGAGCCCTGTTGTTCAAACACTCCCACCACGCGAAACGCCTGGGTTTTAATCTTGATTCTCTCCCCTACGGGATCGCGATCGCCGAATAAATCCTCAGCCACTTCGCTTCCCAGCACGGCGACGTTCGCAAAGGACTCGATGTCTGATGGACTCAGGAAGGACCCATACCGAAGCTCCGCCGGAAACAACTCGAGATACAACTCGTCCGTCCCCATGATCTGGAGGAACTCAGTGGACTCTTCAAACGTCACAGGAACAGACGTGTAGAGCGTGGAAGAAACAGCCGTAAAAAAACCTGAATCGCGCATCGCCTCGAGATCGTCTAGGTTCACCGTCTGTTCAATAAACGGACTTGGGGGACCACTCGTTGGATCTCCACTCGCAGGCTCGACAAAAACGAGATCCGCTCCAAGATCCGCGACTTCAGAGAGGATGTACCGCTCCGCCCCCTGTCCAATCGACAACATCAAGATTACTGCTGCTATCCCAATAACAATTCCAAGGATCGTCAACAGCGAGCGTGACTTGGTGCGCAAGAGAGATTCGCTCGCCGTGGCAAAAAGATCTTGGTATCTCATACTACTTGTTGTAGCCACCTCGACGGCGGTCACCGTTTGTCATGTCCGATTCGATGAGACCGTCACGCATGCGGATAATGCGCGAAGCGTACTGCGCCGCCTCAGCTTCATGGGTCACCATCACGATCGTGTGACCCTGATCGTGCAGAGCGCCCAAGAGATCAAGGATCTGCGCTCCCGTTTTTGTGTCGAGGTTGCCCGTTGGTTCGTCAGCAAAAATGACCGACGGTTCATTCACCAGCGCGCGGGCGATCGCTACCCGTTGTTTTTCTCCCCCGGATAGTTGACTTGAATAGTGATCTTGTCGATGTTCCATCGAAACAGCCGTGATAGCCTCATTCGTCCGACGCGCGCGTTCGCTTGGGGACAAAAATCCATACACAAGCGGAAGCATGATGTTCTGGTACACGGTCGACTTACTCAGGAGATTAAACGCCTGAAAAATAAATCCGACTTTATCTTGTCGAAACTTGGCGACAGCATCGCCAGAAAATTCACGCACGTCCTTCCCCTCGAATAGGTACGATCCATTAGTGAATGAATCCAGGAAACCTAAAATGTGCATGAGTGTCGATTTCCCTGAACCCGATGGTCCCATGATCGCGACAAATTCCCCTGATTGAATCTCAAAGGTCACCCCGCGCAACGCCTGAGTGACGACTTCGCCATTCACGTAGTCGCGAGTGAGATCCTTGCATGTGATAAGTGACACAGCCATGCTAGGGCGTTAGTTCTCGAATGATAATTTCCTCCCCTTCCTCAAGTCCGGACAAAATCTCCACGCGGCCAAGATCGCCACGCAATCCAATCGTTACATCTCGTTCCTCTACCTGGCCATCCTTGAGCACGCGAACAAACGTACCGCCATTGCGAGATTGAAGTGCGCGTTGAGAAATCGTGAGTGCATCTTCTTTGCGATCGGTAGTGAAGATAAGATCCGCCGAAAGCCCTGGACGAAGCGCAAGACTTTGATCTTCTTGGACAAAGGAAACCGTCACCTCGTAGTACACAACACTTTCGATCAACTTTTCCGCCGGATCGATCTTGCGTACCTCTCCAACCAGTTTTTGTGATGAACCAAATGCATCAAATGTGATCTCTGCTTGCTGGCCAATCGCGAGTTTCGCGATATCAGACTCACTCACATCCGCCACGATCTCAAACTGTTCCTGTGTCGTTTGGACGGTGATGACAGCACTGGTCGCTGTGACCTGTTCACCGACTTCAATCGCCACGTCCGTCACATCACCCACAATGGGTGAGCGCATTTCGGCACGATCTAGGCGAGCTTGTGCGGAAGCGTATGCGGCTTGCACGCGAGCAACTTCAGCCTCGTAGGAAGCCAAATCAACAACTCGCGGCGCCGCCTGTGCCTGCGCCAATTCCGCTTCGCGCAAACCGGTAACGGCTTGGGCAGAAGAAATGGCTTGATCCGCGACAACCAGTTGGTACTCGCGCGAGGCAACCGCCTCATCAAAGGAAGCTTGGGCCTGTGCAAGCGCATTGTTGGCATCCTCTAAGTTGTGGTTCGCACTCAGGAGCGCATCTTGAACGGTTTGAAATGCATTTTGAAGAGCGGCTTGGTCAACTTGTACGGCCACGCGGGCGGTATCGATGGATGAAGCAAGCGTTGTCGCCTCGCTCACACTCAAGTCTCCGGTTGCCGGCATGGCGGAAACAGCCATTCGGATGTAGAGCAATAATGCGGCAGCATCGTCGAGTGCCTCCTCCACATCTTCCGCGGCAGTCACAATCGTTCCAGAAGAACCATACTGTGCCGAAACAATGGCCGTCTCTGCTGAAAAAAGACTCGAATTGAGTGTGGTGAGCGCCGTCTTTGCAGACTCAACCGCGGATGAGTTTCCTGAAGAAAGGAGATTCTGATAGTCATCGTTGAGTGTCGTATTGTGAACCCCGAGGATCTCGTCCCCTTTGGAGTAGGCACTTCGAGCCTCGATGACGCCCGCCCATGCAGAACCAAGTAAGTCGTCATAGGCATCGGCAATCAGCAACGCATTGTCAGCGATCGTTTGTGTGACATTATCTGAGGCAGATGTCAGCGCCGCCGATTGAACGTTCTCTTGTGCAAGATATACTGTTTCGATCAACGGACTAAGTGCAACGGCATGATCGTAATCTGTTTGTGCAGACATGAGAGCCACCTGCGACACGGCAATCGACTCCTCACTCGCCCCAGCTTTTTGTGCATCGAGCGTTCCCTGCGCAACTTGCACCGCCTGATAGGCACTTTGCACATCCGCGATCAGTTCGTCTGTTTCAAGAACAGCCAACAAGTCCCCGATTCCAACCGCATCACCCACACTCACCAAAATTGACTCCACCGTCCCGGACAAATCAAACGAAAGCTCAACCTCATCTAGCGAGACAACCTCTCCGTTGGCATCCACCGTTTGGACGAGTGCTTCACGTGTGATGACCTCGGTGACGTACTCAACAGGTGCCGAAGGCTTCAGGGCAAAAAATCCAATCAATCCAATCACCCCAATACTCAGAACCCAAAACCACCAACGACGAAATAGTTTCATAGTGACGGTAGTATAACCCAAAACGTCGTATCGAAAAACAGGCTCGTCACCTGTTTTTCTCTTTAGTAGTCTCGAAGTTTCTCGATTAGTGGATTTGCCTGGATCTTCTCCAAAGCCTTGGCTTCAATTTGTCGGATACGTTCGCGCGTAACGTCGAACTCGCGACCTACTTCCTCCAGCGTATGGCTCACCCCATCGGTAAGTCCAAAGCGCATTTCGAGAATCTTCTGTTCGCGTGGCGTCAACTCCATCATCGATTGATTGACGTAATCTTTGAGAAGCTCGCGCGCGGCCGTGCGGTCTGGGGAGATCGTCTTTACGTCCTCGAGGAAATCCTCGAGCTTTGAGTCCTCGTCATCATCTCCGACGCTCGTTTCAAGCGAGACGGTATCCTGCGAAATTTTACGAATGTGTCGCACCTTCTCGATAGGTTGTCCCATCTCGGCGGCAATTTCCTCGGCAAGCGGTTCGCGTCCAAGATCCTGAATAAGCTGACGTTCGATCTGCTGGAACTTGTTGATGGTCTCGACCATGTGTACCGGAATACGGATAGTGCGGGACTGGTCGGCGAGTGCGCGTGTGATCGCCTGACGAATCCACCATGTGGCGTAGGTAGAAAATTTAAATCCTTTTCGATATTCAAATTTTTTCACGGCACGAAAAAGACCAATGTTGCCTTCCTGAATAAGATCCAACAACGACATCGACTTGCCGACAAACTTCTTCGCAATGGAAACGACCAAACGCAGGTTGGCCTCAATAAGTCGGCGTTCGGCTTCTTTGTCATTGCGTTCCTTGCGTTTGGCAAGAGCCACTTCCATTTCACCTGTCAGGAGGGGAATTTTCCCGATCTCACGCAAGTACATTTGTATCGAATCCTGAGTGATCTCCGGCAACGCCACACGACGGGCATCCTCACTCATACGGATCTTCTCATAGACGTCGTCACGTTCCTTTGCACGACCAAGAATCCCTTCCTTCACTTCCACGAAGTGCACACCAACACGATCAAGTTCATCCAGGAACGCTTCAAACACTTCAAGATAGTCCTCGAGTTGTGTGAACGTAAAGAGAAGCTCATTCTCCGTGATGTAGCCGCGACGCATGCCCTTGTCAATCAAACGATCAAGGATCTCTTGCTTGGGGGCATCGGCACGTTTGTATCGTCCTTGCATGGGATGAACAATCCTCGCCGCAGGTTTCTTGATGAGCTTCTTTTTTGGAACCGATCGTTTTTTCTTTTCCGGACGTTTCTTTTTTGCAAACAACTTCTTCTTGGATGGAGATCTCGACATAGCGCAAAGACAGAAAAAGGTCGGCGTCGCGCGCCGCTATTCGTTTAGGTGGCGAAGGAGCCGCGCAACGGCTTGAGCGTCCCCGGCGGCTTCCGCTTGTCGAAGCTCGCGCGCGAGGACGTTTTTACTCTGCGAAGCGGCTTCCTCATCAAGCATGGAGAACAGATGGTCGATATGCTCCAGCACCTTTTGTGGCGGAAGATCCTGAAAGGTTTCGTCGGCCATGAACAGTGATGTATCAAGCAGCTGTTGAAGCGATGCTTGCTGTGGATGGCTGGATATCAGGTCTTGAATCCGCGAAAAATAGGTTTTTTGTGCTGGTTGACTGCCTGAATAATACGTGTCTGCCGCCAACTTGTAAAGGGTTATCCACAGCTCATTGCCTTCGAATACCTTTTCAAGCCGCTTACGAAATATATCAAACGCGTCGGGAGTCTTCACCACGTATCCAAAAAGAAGTTGGCGAGCTTTTTCGGATTTTCGTAAGGGCTGGGAGGGCTTAGAAGGTTCAGAGGGCTTAGAGGTTCCTGACGGCTTCCCTGCTGAAGGGATGGAGGGGCGGAGCTGATCGGCAGAAATCTGTAACAGGTCGGCGACGATCTGGAGCCAATGCTCGCGCTCAACGACCAGTGTCATCTCTCCCAGCGCAGGGAGAAGCTCACGAGCGATGGCTCGCTTATCATCGATGTTCTTCAGGTTCTTGCCACGTATCACGTGAGAAAGAAAAAATTTCATGATGGGTTGTGAATGTTCGACCAGCTGCTTCCAGAGTTGAGGATCTTTTTGCACAAGCTCATCAGGATCTTTTACCCCTTCCGGAAGAATCGCCGCACGAATATCAAACTCAAGCGCGCGCGCAAGACTCATTCCTTTCTTGGCAGCCTTGAGTCCGGCCGCATCGGAATCAAATGCAAAGACGATCGTTGAAGTATAGCGTTTGAGAAGCTCGAGTTGATCTTGGGTAAACGCCGTCCCAGAAGAAGCGACGATGTTTTCAATTCCCGCCTTATGCGAGGCAACGACATCAAGGTTCCCCTCAACAATCACAATGAATCCCGCATCGCGCGCCGGGCGCTTGGCAAGATCGAGTCCAAACAACAAATGACTCTTTGAGTACACAGGCGTCTCAGGTGAATTCATGTACTTGGGACCTTGCTCGTCTCCT
Organism: Candidatus Uhrbacteria bacterium; assembly: GCA_016206085.1. Classification (GTDB taxonomy): domain Bacteria; phylum Patescibacteriota; class Patescibacteriia; order UBA9934; family GWF2-40-263; genus UBA12478. The sequence goes on along the minus strand of JACQSF010000008.1, from coordinate 30,125 downwards.
GGCATGCTACGTCCAGTAAAACCAACCGTATTCCCATGATGATCGCGCAGAGGAATCATGAGGCGATTGCGAAATCGATCAATCACCCCAGAGCCTTGTTTGCGTCGCATCGAGAGTCCGGCTTGGACAAGTTCACCTTCGGAAAAACCGCGCTTCAACAGAAACTGTGAAAGCGTATCCCAGTCGTCTGTGGCAAATCCAATTCCAAAACGTTCAGCCAATTCTGACGGAATCTGTCGTGTCTCAACGTAATCGCGCGCCGCGGATGCTTTGGGAGAATCGGTAAGGACTTTGCGATAAAATTTTTGCGCCAGGTCATTCGCCTGCAGCATGCGGGAGCGGGTATTCGTCTCTGCGGTTGGAAGACGACGAACTTCAACCCCAACCTTTTTTCCCAAATGCATCAGCGCCTCAGGAAATGTCATCCCCTCCATTTTCATTACGAAACTAAAACAATCTCCCCCCTCGTTACACCCAAAGCAGTGCCAATTTTGGCGATCTTGGGAGACATGAAACGAAGGAGATTTTTCTGAGTGGAACGGACAAAGCCCCTTAAACCCGGTGGAACCAGAAGGTTTAAGGACAACATACTCGCTCACCAAGTCCAGAATATCGAGCTTTTGTTTGATTTCATCTTTGGGGTCCATGGCAAGAGCTTAGCAGTCTCCCGTTCAAGATGCCAGACTCTTAGCCGCCAACGCGATCAACAGAATACCCAAAAAATTTGAGAGGTAAGAAATGAGTACAAAGGTTTTTGGCGGAAGTCTTGCGACACCTAGAAGTGTTACTCCAAGTTCATCCGGGAGCGGGGAGGCGATCATAAGACCACCAATGAACGGAAGAAGCCACGTAAAGGATCGAAAACGGGAAAGAGAGAAGACACTGCGCAGACGTCGTGTTTTCAAAAACTGTTCCAGATCTTTGTTAAAATGTGTCCTGATGAAACGATACAGAATCAGATCTCCAATCACGGCTCCAGCACCACCAACCAACGCGACGAGCCATGGAGAGTTAGCCGCTCCAATCTCTGCGAGCGCAACCATGGCTGTGGGACTGGTAACGACGGAGGTAAAAAAAATACCTGCAACGAAACTTACTAAAACTTCGACTTCCCTTGAGGATGTGAGGAGGCGCTCAATAGATGGTGTGAGAAGCAAAACAAACGCAACGCCAAGACTTGTAAGAAGAAGACAAGCATCTTTGAAAATATGAATCTTCGTTGCACGATTCATCACACTGAGACAGTTAAAAACGAATGAACACAAGATATCACAAACAAATCCACCCGACGATCGGACTGTTTTGACGGTGTAGACGCGTTCAGTGCCAAGATTGTGGGGGGTGTTTCAAGAGCTTTTCCAGGACTTGTGCTCTGATAATTTTAGACATGTAAGCCGGGTAGGGATCATTCTTTCGGCAATTGCAATCGCCATGGATAACGACCAGCATCTGGACGATTAACAAGAATAAAGTCATGTCGAATCCCATGAACTGTAAGATAAACATGAAGCTTTTTCCCTTGTGCCTCACACTTTCGGAATACCTGAGTGACTGATTCAGGTAAGACCATTTTAATAGCAATACCTAGGCCACCGAATGCCCCATCAGGATCTTCTAAGTAGACTTCGAGATGCCCCGAGCCGATCGCCACATAAGGAGACTCAAGAGTGATGTGAGAGTCATCAGTGATCATCCAACGGTCGAAAGAAGGAATTTTTTCAGATTCGCTCATAAAAAGATTTTCTGGCGGAGAGGGAGAGATTCGAACTCTCGATACCTTGCGGTATGCACGCTTTCCAAGCGTGTGCACTAGGCCACTATGCGACCTCTCCAGATACGGCGGACGCGCAGAACTATAGCAAAACTCTAAGAAATTGAAAACCCGCACGCGGTAGCGCACATAGATGGCATCTTCCACACGCTTGAGATCCTTGCACGAGAAACGCTGGGGCCAGGTGTTCTCGTCAAAAAACGACGTAAATCTCAACTTTATGCACAGAATCATTTGACCTTTTTCATTTTTTTTGGCAATGCTGAAGTGAATAGCCGCCCTATGAAGAAGCTCCTCCCCCATCCTCTTCCCGGCACTCCCGACGCCCTCATGACAAAAACGGGCTATGTTCGACATTGTGTAGAAGCAGGTCGCGCGTGCTATCATCGACGTCTGAACGACCCTCGTTTTCCTCGGTTCCATGCGTACGTCTCAATGAACGATCAGGGAATGGAAATTGATCTACACTTTGACGCACTCGACAGCATCAGCCACAAGGGAAATCACAACCAACCCTGGGCCTACACAGGTGGCCGTGTGAATGAGGAGATGCATCGATTGCTGGAAGCGATGTGTGGTCGAATCTGTCTCAAAGAGATCTACCACTCATCAGAGCTTCCTGCACCCGTGAGTTCAGTACCTCCTCTCAAAAAGAAACGCGGCTTGTTCGATATCCTATTCAAACCAATGTAAGTCTATGAAACAGTTCTTTACAGGTCCACTTTCCGACAATGCCCGTAACCTCCTGCGACGAATGGGCTATGGCGAACAACGGACGCGGGCGGGACAGATTAGCTATGTGAAACGTGTGGCCGGCGAACGGTTCCCGCGCTACCACGCCTATGTCGAGGACCTAAACGGCGGGATCCAGGTAAACCTCCACGTCGACCAAAAAGAAGCGAGCTACGAAGGGACGAGTGCACACGCTGGGGAATATGAAGGGCCGATCGTGGAGCACGAGATGCGTCGAATCACAGAATTCGTTGTAAGCTTGAAAGAAACAACCTCTGCCTCAAGCTCCACACCCACAAATGAAAAGAAAAAGGGATTCTGGGGAACCTTGTTTGGATAAAAAGAAATGCGCCTGGCACGTGATGCCTGGCGCGTTTTTGATTCCTTCTCAGGGGGAGAGTTCAGGTCGGTGCCGGAGCGGGTCGATGACCGGACGCTGGCCGTAACGGCCGGCGAGGTAGTCGGCAAGTCCCTGGCGCTCGTTGCGGTAAACGAGCTCTTCCGGATTGGGACCGACCACCACGGACTCTGGGACGATTCGAAACGTGCGGCCGACGATCGTGGTGAGTTCGTCTTCGAACATCCGCGCGGCTCGCTCCATGTGCCACCAGTCGGTGACAAGATGGATGCGGTTGAGCCGATCGAAGCGCCGCTCCAGGATCTGCCTGGAGACCGCGTGTGCGTCCGAGAGCGTGCAGTGCCGAGAATCAAAAGCCGGAACGACGGAAGCGACTCCTGCCTTCCAGGCTCGGTCATGGAACCGCCGGATCTCGTCGCCTTCGAACGCGTCTCCGGCGATGAAGAGTGGGAGCTCGAGATCTCGGACGATTCCGATGGCGTGGTCGATCCGACGGGTCGGAGGTTGGTCACCCTCGTCATGAGGGCCGCAGAGCATAACGACAGCAGCAGTGGGCACGTCTCCTCCAGGATGTAGTTAGGTACTACAGGAAAAAAATTTCTTGGCTCGGCTTTGCCAGCAAGAAATATTTTTCCTGTAGTACCTAACCCACGTCTCACATCATCTTCCATAATGCATCGAAAATCATCTCCTGCGTCGCGGCGACCGCTTCGTCCTCGATGATGACACCGAACAGTTGTCGACGCTCATCCAGGGACACAAAGGCCGTCTTACCTGGATAGATGAAGATGTACGACGGCGCCTTGTTCATTTGCGTGAGCCATTTGCGTTCATCCAATCCATGTGTCCGTCCGCCAGCTCCAATCGATATGGTTCTTACTCGAACGCCCTTGCGCACCCGAAGTTTAATGAACCCGGGCCAGGCGTGAGCGATTAAGTCGCGAATCCCTTCCGAGGAGTAAATACGGAAGAGTTTGTCCTTGGCATGCACGCTCGTCTTGAGGACATCCGTAAGGATATCTCGCACGCCCGACTCGCCTTCGTAGTAGCGCACGCTTGGACGATGGGCGCTCATCCCCAGAAGCTCTTTAAACTGCGGCACGACATCTTTGAGTTTGAGCTGAGCTTCTTGGATGGCAACCTCGCGTCGCACGGCGAGTCCTGTCAGTTTTTGAGGATCCTCAGCCGTGAAGTAGCGATGGGTCTTGGCGTCCATGTGGGAGACAAGTCCGACGTCGATGAGACGTTTGAGGGCATCGTAGGTGGTTCCGCGATTGAGGTTGGTTACCTCTGCAATGCGCCGTAAAGGCGCGGTTCCCAGTTTGAGAAGGTGCGTGTAGACAGTCATGTCCTTGGGTTTGAGCCCCAGGAGTTCGAGTGTCTCATCAGATAGTGTAGGGAGCTTAGACATAGGTGGCGATCAAATTGGCTAGATGATGTGGATAAATAAAAATAGCCCTGTCTTTCAGGCTATTTTTGATTGGCTCTTTTGTCAAACTTTGCTCGACAACTTTTTCCTCCAGAGCCACACTCCCCCGGCGACCATGACGATCGCGGCGTACTGGGCGGGGGTGAGGGAGAAGTACCGAGTATCGACGATGGGACCGTTGGTGGCACGGAGGAAATCTAACAAAAATCGAACGACGCCGTACCAAATCAAGAACACCACGATATAGGCTCCTGTTTTGGCGCCGCGACGAGCGAGTAAGAGAAAGAGCAAGAACAACACGAGGCCATTGATCGAATCATACAAGCCATGGTCGTGACGCACGCCGTCAGGATATTTCACACCCAGAGCAAAATCGGTGAGCGTGCCGGGATGATCGTGGATGAGGAAGCAGCCAATGCGGCCGATAAAAATTCCGACGGGGAGGCCAAAGATCGCTGTATCAGCATACGCGTGAACATCGACATGTTTACGACGTAGGAACCAGATTCCCGCAATCATTGCGCCAAGAAATCCTCCCATGATCGAAAACCCTCCATGCCAGATGCGAAAGAACTCGACTGGATCCGCGAGGTAATACGCCGGCTCGTACAGCACCATGAACACACGTGCCATGATGAACGCACCGACGATCACCCATACACTCAGATCCCAAATAATCTTTGGGTCTTGTCCCCGATGCATTGCCATCTTTGCCGCCACCCACGTCGCCGCCAAGATTCCCAACGCAACCATAAGACCCCACACCTGGATGGTGACGGGGCCTAACAGGATAGTCGTGAGTTGGAAGTACGGGATCATGTTGGTGATTGCTTGTGCCAATTCGTGCGGTCTTGGTACGTCGCGCCGATTCTAAACAGTGCGTACTCATCAAACGGCTTGGCGAGAATCTGAAGTCCAACAGGCAGGCCGTCGACGAAACCGCATGGGACGGACATCCCTGGAATCGTCGCCAGGTTGGCGGTCACGGTGTAGATGTCCGCAAGGTACATCGAAAGCGGATCATCAAATTTCTCTCCGATGTTCCACGCCACGGTCGGACTCGTTGGGCATACGATCGCATCCACATTCTTGAACGCCTCGTCGAAATCTCGTTTGATCAGTGTGCGAACTTTGAGCGCTTTGCGATAGTACGCATCGTAGTAACCGGCCGAGAGCGTATAGGAACCCAGCATGATGCGACGCTTCACTTCTTTTCCAAATCCCTCGCCTCGCGTTCGCTCGTAGGTTTCTTGCAGATTCTCCCCGCCGGAGTGATAGCCATAACGCAGACCGTCAAAACGTCCAAGGTTCGAGCTGGCTTCCGCTGGTTGAATGATGTAGTACGCCGCCAGCGCATACTCCGAATGCGGCATGGAAATTTCCTGAATCTTGGCGCCCGCACGCTCAAGTTCTGCAATCGCCTCATTCACCACAGCGGCGACTTGCGAATCCATTCCACTGGCAAAATATTCTTTCGGCACACCCAGAGTCATGCCGCTAACATCTTTTTCAATCAGCGCCGGGATGGTGGTGTTCGACAGTTCCGCCGAAGTTCCGTCTTTCGGATCTCGTCCCTCAATGGCCTGCAGGAGAAGTGCGACATCCTCAACGGTATGCGCAAGAGGACCGATCTGATCCATGCTTGAAGACAAAGCCATAAGGCCATAACGGGAGACACGGCCGTATGTGGGCTTGAGACCGACAATGCCACACAACGAAGCGGGCTGCCGAACCGATCCACCTGTTTCAGATCCAAGTGCTGCTGGAACAAACCCAGCCGCAACCGCGGCGGCTGAACCACCGCTCGAACCACCCGGAACCTTTGTCTTGTCCCAAGGGTTGGTCGTTGGAGGATAGTGGGAGTTCTCATTGGACGAACCCATCGCAAATTCATCACAATTTGTCCGACCAAGCAGAATAGCCCCGGCCGCTCGCAGACGCTCGACGGCGGTCGCGTCATACGGCGCGTTGTATCCTTCGAGAATGCGTGATCCGCCTGTTGTCTCCCAATCTTGAACTAAAATAACGTCTTTCGTGCCAACGGGAATTCCTGCAAGAGACCCAAGTGATTCGCCGGCCGCTCGACGCACGTCGATGGCACGAGCTTCCTCGAGAGCCGTTTCGGACACGTTCAAAAAAGCTTTCACATCTGTGTCGCCTTGTTCAATGGTGTCTAAGCAACTGCGTGTGAGAGCCTCGGCGCTCAATGCTCCGCTCGCGAGCTTCTCGCCTGCTTCTTTGATTGTCCATGTAGATACGTCCATAGCTATTCTGTTCGATTCTCAAAAACGGCCTGCACTTTTAATAGATCTCCCTCGCGAGAGGCAAAATTGTCAATTGCTCGACGGCGGACGTCTGGATCACAATTCTCCACAACATCTTCGCGAAACATATTTACGCTCCCAGCCGCATGTTGGAACTCGGGAACGTCGTCGGTATTGAGTTCCTGCAGCTTCTCGACGTAGGACAAAATCGAACCAAGGTCCTCTTGGTACTTGGCGATGTCCTCTTCCTCCAGGTGAAGACGGGCAAGCTTGGCAATTTTTAGAACTTCTTCGCGTGTAAGTTTCATAGACTAGGAGAGTTTAGCGAGAAATTCCTTCTCCGACAAGGTCGGTATTCCAAGCTTCTTCGCGTCTTCAAACTTCGAACCTGGGTTCTCCCCCACAACCACGAAGTCTGTTTTTTTACTCACGGAACCTGCTACCTTTCCTCCGACGCGACGAATCGCTTCCTTTGCTTCGTCGCGACCCAGCGATTCAAGTGTACCTGTGATCACAAACGTTTTGCCAGTCGCTTTTGTTTCATTTCTCCTGTACTGCTGTACGAGTACATGGACACCGTTGTGTAGAAAATGTTGTACAAGTTTCTGGTTATGCTCCTGATCGAAATACCCACGTACACTCTTAGCGACAACCTCGCCAATCCCCTCGACCCCCATAAGCTCAGCAAGCGTCGCCCGCATCACCTTCTCGAGCGTGCCAAAATGATTGGCGAGATCGATGGTGGTCTGTTCACCGACGTTGCGGATACCTAGCGCGAGAATGAAATTTGGAAGCGAGATCGTCTTGCGTGTCTGGATCTGTTCAACAATCTTGTTTGCGGAGATCTCAGCAAAACCCTCAAGCCCAAGTACATCGTCTGGTTTGAGCAGGAACAAATCAGCAGGACTAGAGATCATGCCGTTCTCCAGGAGTGAAGCGATGGTTTGTGGGCCAAGCCCGTCGATCTCAAACGCCCGAGCCGCGTGCAGAATGGCTTCACGATCTTGGATAAAGCACCTCGAGTTCGTGCAGTAGATAGCGACTTCATCCTCACGGCGCTCAACCTTGGAGCCACACACGGGACATTCCGCTGGGGGCTTCGTCTTGTGCGTACCGCTGGGTCGCAACTTCCCGATGACTTCCTTAATCTTGGGAATAATATCCCCCGCCTTGTAGAGGATCACGGTATCGCCTTCGCGCACGTCGAGACGCTCAATCTCGTCGATATTATGGAGACTCGCATGCTGAACGGTCGTGCCGCCTATCCACGTCGGTTCCACCACTGCCACAGGTGTAAGTGCTCCCGTGCGTCCAACGGTCCACTGAATCTCTTTCACTTTTGTGGTTGCTTCTTCGGCGGGAAACTTCCAGGCAACTAGCCCACGTGGTGTCTTGCCGACCACTCCGAGTTTCTCATAGACGGAATTCTCATTCACTCGTACGACCATGCCGTCCACCCAATAGCCGAGCTTCTCACGTTTCTCCTGTAACCATTTCCAATGTTCCTCGATCGCCGTCGCCGAATCGAATCGCTTAGACCCAGGCGCGGGTCGAAACCCGAGACTCTCGAGAATTACCCACTCCTCCTCCATCGTCTCCTGACCAAAGTCTGCGTCGAGATCCCATGCGACGAATGCAAGACCACGCGAGGCCGTGATCGAGGAATCCAGCTGTCGCACCGAACCAGCAGCTGTGTTACGAGGATTTGCAAATGTGGGTTTCCCCTCGCGCTCGAGCTCTTTGTTCATTTGCTCAAAAGCCTTCACAGGAAAATAGACCTCTCCCCGCACCTCAACATATTCCGGAACCCCCGTCCTTTTTACTTGTCCACCGAAGCCTTGGCGAAGGTGGAAGGAGGGGTTGGGGGTGGTTATGGGTCGAAGCCTCAGCGGCACCGACTCAACCGTTTTCACATTCTGAGTGACGTCCTCGCCGATCTTTCCGTCGCCGCGTGTCGCGGCGGTTTCAAGGAGTCCGTTCTTGTACACAAGAGACACAGCGAGGCCATCGAGTTTTGGCATGCAAAAGTAGGTGGGTAGGTGGGTAGGTGGGTAGGTGGAAAGTTTCCGAATGCGAGCAACCCACGCTTCAAACTCCTCACGCGTAAAGACATCCTCCATCGAAAGCATCGGACGCGTGTGCGTGATCTTCTCAAACTTAGGGAGCGGCTTCCCACCCATGCGCTGAGTGGGCGAGTCGGACGTAATGAGATCAGGGTATTCCTGCTCGAGCTTGTACAGTTCGTGTTTGAGACTATCCAGCGCCGCATCCGAAATCGTCGCCTTATCCAGAACGTGATAGTTATAGCGATGCTCGGCAATAACTTCCTTGAGCTTCTCGATGCGCTCTTTGGCTTCACTCTTTGTCATAAAAACAACCCTAGGTACCAATCAATAAGTGGTTGGCCGACAAACAAGACGACCACGGTCGCCACCGCGAGGAAACTTCCAAATGGGACCGGTGTCTTGCGTGTAGCTTTCCCGCTGGTCATCATGGCGACTCCAACAATCGCGCCCAGCACGTAGGCAATAAACAGCGCGACCAGGCCATGCTCCAGTCCCAGCATGAACCCTATAAGCGCCCCCATGCGGATATCGCCGCCGCCCACCCATGTTCCCCTCGAAACCAGAAACTGAACCCAGAAAAAGCTCGCGAGCACGAGACCACCTACGAGCACCGACCACGCTGGCACCGTTCCCAACCAAAGGTTCATGATCACCGCGAAGATCATCGCAGGGATTGTGAATCGGTCGATGATGAGCATGTGTCTCAAGTCGTAGACAAAAATGATGACAAGGTAGGCGACGAACACCCAGTATCGCAAGACATACATCATCATGAATAAAAGCCCCAGGTTATCGGCGCCTTGAGTCGCGACAATCAAGTAACACAAGACAAACAAAAACCCCGTCACAATCTCCACCGCCGGGTACTGCCATGAGATAACCGACTTACAGGATCGACAACGTCCTCTCAGGCGCAGGTAACTCAAAACAGGAACAAGATCATGCACACCAATCGGGAACTCGCATGAACGGCACTTGGACCGCCCCGTCACCATCGATTCGCCCTCATGCGTACGGAAAATCGCCACGTTCAAAAAGCTCCCGATACAAGTTCCAACAACAAAGACCAGCAATGAGATCCAAAACATACCAAGAGATTATACCAAAAAACGATGCACCGAGCATCGTTTTTTTCTTTCCATTATTCGGCGCAAATTCCGGCTTCCATTCCCTCTGGGGTCGCACAATTTACCCCGGCCTGCAATCCGACTGGGGCAAGGGCGTTCTCGAGTTCAAAATGGATCACATAAGACTCCCCCCCGTTGAGCACGGTATAACAAAATGCTCGACGAGAAGGCTCTCCACACGTGACAAGACCTTCGAGTCCATCCTCATACGTCCCAGGGACGATGCGTAAGAACATGGATTCAGCGGTCGAACAATCACCGGCAAACCCGCCTGAACCAAGGCATGTGCTGTGCGCAACATCTCCCAAGGGAAGGAGCTCTCCATCCGGATACGCATTGGTTTCATTAAAGTAATCTTCGAGGGAAGACTGCACGATGCGAACGTTCGCAAGCCGGGAAGCATCTCGCTCCTTTGCGCGTGCGGCGTTGACGGCAAGAGCCGCGAATACCACGACAAGCGCAATGATCGCGATGACGACGAGAAGCTCAACGAGGGTAAATCCCTTCTGTGTTTTCATAAAGATATGTTCTCTTCTAAAAGACGTTTAACTTTTTTGACGGCCTCCGAAGGGACAAAATGTCCCTTCAAAAGATAGCTGTCGACTCCTGCTTCAAGCGCGGCAAGCATCGTCTTGCGATCTCCAAGCTGTGTAAGTGCAACCTGTACGGTCGCGGCACTTCTGGGGTCTGCCCGAAGGGCTACAAGAAACGCCAGGGCATCATCCAGAGGATCCAAGTCGATAATCACTACATCAGGGACGCTTCGCTTCAGTCGCTTTCGAGCGTTCGTGATCGTATCTTCCACCCAGACCTTCCACCCAGCCGCCTCGAAACGATTGGCATAAATCCCCGCGTAGTACGCATCCTGATCAATCATGAGTAACGTCTTTTTCACCATACTACTCCATTTCTCGCATGGCCAGTCCAATGGCGACACTCATACGTGGACCGATCTCCTCCAAGACACTCGTTAAATCCTGCGGGAAAAGAACGCGCGCCCAGGGATCCCCACGATACACATTCATGTTCAGGGTTTCGGCAAGGTACTCAGGAACACGAGGAAGATGCGAAGAGCCCCCTGTCACAATGATCTTTTCAACCTTCTTGATAATGGCCAACTCCATGCCCGCGTAAAGCTGAAAAGCAAACGTGATTTCGTTTACGAGCGGCAACATCAACGCCTCAAGAACCTTTGGAAGTCCACCCGCAAGGCCAGACCCCGCAGGAGAGGCCGTGCCCAAATCTCGCTTGAGACGTTCCGCATCCTCCTGCGAGAGACTCATTTGTTGCATGATCGCACGCGTCACGGTATCGCCGCCCAACTGAATGGACCGGGAGACGAACGGAATGCCTTTTTCAACAACCATGAGCGTCGTCCGTTGTGAACCGATATCAATGACCATGATGGCTCCTTTGTCTTTTCCGACAAGCGCCCGCACCAAGGCAAGAGATTCTGTATCGATCGCTTGCAGATTCAATTTTGCTCCCTTGAAAATCTCAATGTACTTCTGAATAAACGTTTTGGCTGAACCCGTCACCATCGCACGAAACTGCTTTTCTTTTTTTTGTGGTTCTGCTTGTTTTTCCTTTTCGCCCTTCTTTCCCTTCTGAGCCTTCTGCTCCTCATCTAAATATGTCGTCTGAATAATCATCTCCGAAAGAGGGAGCGGAGCGAGCTTGACGACTTCCGCGTCCACCGCAGCCTGTCGCACGCGTGCGTCTTTTCCATCAGGCATGGAGAGAATCGCCGCAAAGACGTGCGAGGTTGGAAGAGCCGCCATCGCCGACGTTGATTTCGTTCCCGCCTCTTTACAGATATGAGCGAGGAGTTCTCCTGTTCGCTTTGGTTGATCAAATAACGACTCCCCGGCTTCCTCCACGGGAATCTCAGCATATCCGTAGGTCATGAGCATGGGACGACCTTTCCTTGCTTCAAACTCGATCACTTTAATACTACTAGCGCCGATGTCGACCCCCAAAAAACTTTTTGGCTGTTTATGACCGAACAAACCCATACGATACCTCTAGTATAGCACAGTCAGTGAAGCTGTAGATTTGTGATCGACGATGGTGGAGGCTCGTTGTCTAGCGCCGACCGGCTCCGTCGTCGAGAACAAATCTACAGCTTCACCTGACTAGCATCCTTGTTCATCTAAACACTTATTCACGAGGGCGTCTGCCTCTTTATTTTTCTCACGGCGCACATGGGTGAACGTCACGCGATCAAACTTGTGTAGCAAATTCTTGACTTCGAGGAATCGCTTTGCAATCTCTGGGTCCTTCACACGATACTCTCCTGTAAGTTGTTTGGTGGCGAGCTCCGAATCCATAAAAAGTGAAACCTGCGTGGCGCCCAGCTTGCTTGCGCGTTCAAGCCCAATAATAATCGCCGTGTACTCCGCCTGATTGTTCGTGGTTTTTCCAAGATACTTCATGACGTTGGCGAGAAGCTTTCCGTCTGTGTCCTTGATCACGGCGCCACTGGCGGCTGGTCCCGGATTCCCCCGCGCCCCACCATCTGTATAAATGTGTACGTGCATACGTTAGTTCTGTTGTAAGTCGACGATTCGTATCTGCAACTGACGGTTTCCATTCCATTCGTTCACCTGAATCTCGTAGACGACATCAACCGATTGACCGAGTGATAGCTTCTCTGCCCAGTCACCAAATCCAAATCCAATTCCTTCCACCAGTTTACCAGTTTGCGATTGAAGTCGCAGTTTAAGATGTCCACCTTCCTTCCCGACGGCAGAACAAGACGCTACACGCACACCACGCGAAACAAATACGGGAAGAGGATTTCCTGTCCCAAACGGTTGAAACGCTTGCAGAGTATCGAAGAGCTCCCAGCCGATGTCACCAAGCAAAATCTCTGCATCAATCTGGAGCCGCGGCTCGAGATTCTCAGGCTTCAGCTCCGCAGACGCGTATGCTTTCATCATGGCGATCGCTTTATGGAATCGTTCCTCTCCGGTGACAGAAAATCCGCACGCTTGTGGATGACCACCAAACTTATCCAGATACTCAGAGGCATGGTGCAGCGCTTTCGTCACATCAAATCCTTCGATGCTCCGACCCGAGCCCACGAATTTTTCTCCGTCCTTACCTACGACGAGCACAGGACGTCCATACTCATTCACAAGCTTTCCCGCGACAAGTCCAACAAGTCCTGCTCCCCATCCATCTTGATAGGCGACGATAAGTGATTCACCCACAGCTTCGCCGACTTGCCTCTTGGCTTGTTCGTACATGAGCTGTGACGCCTTTTGTCGTTCTATGTTGAGCTCATGAAGACGCAAAGCAAGGGTAGTCGCGCCAAGATCATCTTCCTCAATAAGAAGATTCAGCGCTTCGTTGGCGTGCGTCATGCGACCGGCGGCGTTCAATCGTGGCCCAATCTGGAACCCAATGGAAACCGTGTCGAGTTGTCCCAACGTCGAACCAGCGACGTCGAGAAGTTTCTGAATGCCTCTGCGCCGTGTTTTGTTGAGGACAAGTAAGCCATACTTTTCCAGCACGCGATTCTCTCCCGCAAGCGGCATGACATCTGTGACAGTTGCAATCGCAACAAGATCAAGAAGCCACTTCTCATGCCCTTCGGGGAACTCGGCTCCACGCAGACGTGCCTCATGGATGAGCGCGCTGGCAAGCTTGAACGCCACGCCAGTCCCGCACAACTGTTTATTTGGAAACGTCTCGCCGGGCACGAGCGGGTGGATCAGGATCGCCGACGTTGGAAGCTCTGCTGGCATGGTGTGATGATCACAGACGATCGTGTCGATTCCCAACTTCTGACCTCGATCAATGGCTGGCTTGTTGGAGATGCCGCAATCAACCGTGATCATAAGCTTGGTCTGCTCATGCGCATGCAGATGTTCGATCGTCTCTATAGATACCCCATAGCCTTCTTTTTCTCGATGGGGAATGTACGAAGTGACTTTGCGTTCATCAAAAGACAGAGTTCGACAAAGTTCTCTGAGCGTCGTCACGAGTACGGCCGTCCCACAGATCCCGTCTGCATCATAGTCTCCATGAATCGTGATGACCTCTTTTTTCTCGAGAGCCTGAAACACGCGGCTCACCGCCTGTTTCATGTTCATGAAGAGCTCCGGCGTGTACGTATCCCGGCTCCAATCTGGTCCCAAAAAAATATCCATGTCCTCCTGCGTTCGCAAACCCCGATTCCAAAGCAACTGTAAAATAATGCCGTCGAATTCAGGAAACTGACGTTGAATGTCATGCGATACTGGTTCCTGAACCACCCAACGTTTCATGAATCTCGTTTTAAAACTTTTAAGTACGCGTCCGTAGGGATATTGACTCGCCCCCTTCCCACAGCCGCCATCTTTGCCTTTCCTTTCTTCTGTTTGTCCAGCAGTTTTCGCTTTCGTGTCACGTCCCCGCCATAAAGTCCCGCCGTCACATCCTTGCGCAAGGCTGAAATTCGTTCAGACGCCACAACTTTTCCACCCACACTCGCCTGAAGTTTAATAACGAAATTCTGTCGTGGAATGGATTCCTTGAGAACGGCCGTCACCCGTCGACCTGCCCGCTCTGCCTCATCGCGGTAGACCAGTGTTGAAAAGGCATCCACAGGCTCCTCGGCCACCATAATATCCATCTTCACGACGTCTGCGTCTCGATAATCAATTACTTCATAATTGAGGGACGCATACCCGGCGGTGATACTTTTCAGTTTATCGTAAAAGTCTACGATGATCATGGAGAGTGGAATCTGATAATGGAGAATCGCACGATCTCCCGCAAGATACTCGGTTGTTTCGTAGATACCCCGACGTTCCTGCAGCAGTTGCATGATCGCCCCGATATACGTGCTGGGCGTGACAATATCTACCTTCACCCACGGTTCGCGAATGACTTCGATATGCGAAGGGTCTGGAAGACCAAGCGGACTCTTGATGATCATTGTTTCCCCGCGTCGCATCACCACTTCGTACGCAACGGACGGCACGGTGACAACCAGACTGATTCCAAACTCGCGCTCAAGGCGCTCTTTCAAAATCTCCAGATGCAACATGCCCAAGAGGCCGCAACGAAACCCAAACCCAAGCGCGGGCGAATGTTCTGACTCGTAGATCAGCGACGCGTCGTTGAGCTTCAACCGCTCCATGGCCTCACGCAAACGATGGAAGTCGTCCCCCTCTTGCGGAAACACGCCTGCGAACACCATCGGTTTCACGACTTTGTACCCAGGGAGAGCCGCAGGGAGATGTTCACTCGGGGTCGTGATCGTATCTCCGACTCGACAGCCACCCAGTTCTTTGAGTCCTGTCACGATGTACCCAATCTGTCCGGTCTCGAGTGTCTCCGCGGCTTTCAGTCCACCCGGTGTGAGCGCGCCTGTTTCAAGCACTTGGATGTCCGCTCCGGTCGCAATCATTTTCACCTTCTTGCCCTTCTGGAGGGCGCCATCCATCACACGGACATACGCCATCACACCACGATAATCGTCATAAAACGAATCAAAGATCAGCGCACGTGTCTGAGCAGACGGATCTCCTGCGGGTGAAGGAATCCGTTCGACAATCGTATCCAACAGTTCCATCACACCCTGTCCCGTCTTTCCGCTGACCGCTAAAATCTCTTCAGGCTTGCACCCGATGAGGGACACCAGTTCTGCCGTTCGTGAAGGAATGTCAGCCGCCGGAAGATCAATCTTGTTGAGGACAGGAATAATCTCAAGATTCTCTTCCAAAGCGAGGTACAAGTTTCCAATCGTCTGCGCCTGCACGCCTTGTGTGGCATCCACAAGCAAAATCGCTCCCTCAACGGCGGCGAGTGAACGACTGACTTCATAGCCAAAGTCGACATGACCAGGCGTGTCGATGAGATTCAGCGTGTGACCCTTGTATGACATCCTCGCGGGCGTGAGCTTAATCGTAATCCCCCGCTCGCGCTCAATGTCCATGGAATCAAGAATCTGCGCCTTCATATTGCGCTTATCGACCGCTCCGGTCAGCTCCAAAAGTCGATCCGCAAGGGTCGACTTTCCGTGATCAATATGCGCAATAATGCAGAAGTTCCGGATGTGTGCTTGATCCATCATAATCACGCCCATCCTAGCGGAAGAAACCGTTTCCGTCGAGATTGAATAAAAGAGTGCAAATCTAAAACAAAACAACCCTGGTGAGGGGTTGCTTTGTCATTTGCTTAAAAATTTGTGAGAACCGCATCACGGAGATTTATACTTAAATTAAGCCAATATTATGCGTTTAGAACACTACTCCATCGAAAAGCTAAAAAAAGAAATTCTGGAAATTATAGGTAAGCACGTTGATTTGAAAACCCATCGAGTTTTTTTCTTTGGATCCCGTGTGAGTGGAATAGGAACGGAACGCTCGGACATCGATGTGGGCATTGAGGGTTCCGAGTCGATCGACTGGTCTATCATGGGAGCAATAAAAGATGCGATCGAGCACATTCCTACTCTTTACACGATCGATATCGTCGATATGGCCGCTACCAAAGAACAATTCCAATCTGTGGCGAAACAGCATATAGAAATGATCCATCCTGTATGACCAAATTCATATCCATCATGGAAGATTTTGAAAAGGCGCTTGACCGTCTTGAGGAGGCGCTTGCTGTAGAAAAAACGGAAATCGTCCGCGACTCATGTATCAAACGATTCGAAATCGTCTTTGATCTTGGGTGGAAAACGCTTAAGGCGTTTCTTCAGGAAATCCATAATGCCTCATGTGCTTCTCCTATTACCTGTTTCAGAGAAGCGATAAAAATCGGCCTCATCGAGCATGACGATTTTTGGCTCGAAGTAAAAAACATACGGAACCTTACCATCCCTACCTATAACAGAGAGACGGCAGAAGAAGTTTATGCAACTCTCCCTGTAGTTCTCAAGCACTTTCGAGAGCTTTATAGACTCATGAAAAAAGAAAACTCGTGATTCACTCACGAGTTTTTATCTGACCTCCCAACTTTTCAACCTGTGCCTTGAACTGATCCCCGCGGTCAAATTCATTTTTAAAAATGCCAAAACTCGAGGTTCCTGGCGAGAGCAAGATCACATCCCCAAGTTTGGCGTTTTCATACGCTCCTTTCACCGCTTGTTCCATAGACGTAACCCGCACACTGGGAGCTCCGTCGCCAATCGCCCGTTCGATGTCGTTCGCCGCGTCCCCATCAAAAATCACCACATACTTACATTGTTCACCAATCATCTTGCCCATCTGCGTGAAACTCAGTCCCTTTGATGATCCCCCGCAAATGAGCACGATGTTCCCACCCTTGCCGAAACGACTGAGCGCCGCCATCACCCCTTCTGGGCTGGTTCCAGTCGTGTCGTTCACAAAAAGGATCCCTTCGACTTCGCCAAGAATTTCTTGTCGACCAGGCAGGCCGGCAAATGTCTTGAGCGATAGGTGAATGTCTTCATCTGAAACTCCCGCCAAGTGCGCCGCAAGCGAGGCACTCAGCGCGTTCATGATGTTGTGATCGCCTTCGAGCTTGAGATCGTGGACATGAGCGTAATTTGTCACAACGCCATCGATTCGACGCACCAGATTGTCTCCATCGCGATAGACCCCATTTGCGCCATCGGGAAGTCCCGTTGCTGAGAACCAATGGATATGTTTGGATACAACCCGACCAGCAATCTCGTGCATGATCTCTTGGTCGGCGTTGAGGATGGCGATCTGTTCTGGTTTTTGTTCTTGAAAGATGAGCTCCTTGGCGGCCACGTACGCTTCAAAAGACGCATACCGATCAAGGTGATCTTTATACGCATTCGTTAAGAGCGCGATCTGCGGGCCAATCCCCAATCCTTCGATGGACTCCAGCAACCAAGACGAAAGCTCGAGCACAATCGGCACAGGTTGTGTTTCCTCTAATA
Organism: Candidatus Uhrbacteria bacterium; assembly: GCA_016206085.1. Lineage (GTDB taxonomy): Bacteria > Patescibacteriota > Patescibacteriia > UBA9934 > GWF2-40-263 > UBA12478. The sequence continues at coordinate 12,508 of JACQSF010000008.1, read as the reverse complement.
TCCAGTCCAAGTCTTCCAGAGGAGAACGAGTGATGTTACCCGCGACCACCGTCTTGGGATGTTTGTGCTTGAGCATCTCGCCCAATAGCGCGGTGGTTGTCGACTTACCGCGTGTCCCTGTAATAGAGAAAATGGGGAACGGACAGTAGCGGAAGAACAACGAGATGTCCGACTCGATCGGAACTTTGTGTTCCTTGGCAAGCGCGACAAATTCAGACTCGCGAGCAACGCCGGGGTTCTGTACGACGAGATCCACGTTCGTGAAATTATCCGCGTCGTGCTTCCCCAGCACAAACACGGGCTGATAAATATCGCGATCCTTGAACTGCGTTCGATACTCCGTATACCAGTGCATGATCTCCAAAACGGATTCGCGAAGATCCTCCTCATCTTTGAGGTCCGTAATCACCAGCTGGACCCCATGGCGCATGAGCCACTTCGCAGCCCCAATACCACTTCCTTTCTTATATCGCCCCAACCCCATGACGGTTACGCTGGCATCTTGAAAATTTTTGATACTGGATAAATCGATGGACATAGGTAGGGAAGGTGGCAGAGGTGGATAAGGAGGTCAGAATTTTTTCATGAGATAAGCACTGCGAACAACAACCATGGCCTTAACGACTTGAAATGCCATCTGGACATATTGTAACACAGCCCGTGGCCAACCGACTTTTTCATACTTGTGACGAATCTTGAGACCCGTGAGCATGACGGCTCCATACGCAAGGCCGTGGCTCCGACAATAATAATTGAGCGAAGCTTCCACCATGAATCCCCTCAGATAGTGTGCCGGAATAGGCTCTATCACCGACCTGCGCATGGCACGTTCACCGGCAATAAGAGGAAAATACTGGGTGAGAGAAGTCATCCATCGACCTCGATCACGCAGTCCCACATTCATGACGCGCGATCCATTGAGAACCGGCAGGATAAGTTGTTGGATATGCGTAACCGTGAGTCCAATCAGGTCAGCATCAAAAAATACCACGATCGGTGAGTCCGTGTGCGTCAAGGCGTGAAGCATGGCCTCCCCTTTCCCTCCTTGGCGAGGAATCTCGTGCACCGTTGCTCCTGCCTGTCGTGCACGCTGGGCAGTCTCATCTGTCGACCCATCTGAAATAACAAGTACCTCGCTCAGATAGGACGACGACAACAAAACCTTCACGACTTGAGCGATCGTCACTTCCTCATTGTAGGCAGGAACGATGGCGGTGACCGTTTTGGTCATAGGAAATTCTGTTTCCGACGGGAAAGATTCGATCGAGCGGACAGGAGTGCTTCCCTCAATTCCATCGCTCCCACCCTGCTTGTCTGTACCCAGTCACTCATCTCAAGAGAAAGGCTCATCAGACTCAAGGATTCTAAAATTCGATCAATGTACATGAGCGCGAGGCGATATTCTTCCAGGGCGATCTCCCAGCCCACCAGGTCTTCATGCATCTCTTCGCACAGCGCGGTGAAAATTTTGAGAGGAACAAGGTTTACGTTTGCGTAGACACGAAAACATTCCCCCGCATACCCTCCTCCTTGCTCGTACCCACGTTTCGCAACCGATTTCACTCCGACGGTCCACCGCTTTGCTTGTTGATAGAGCGGATGGAACCGCCTGTGTGTCAGTTCTTGTTGCCATAGTTCAAACGCGTCCGAAGGAGGATCGATGGACTCACGGGCAGAGAGAACCGCAGGCGGGGGCGGCTCAAGAACATCAAAGCCAAGTCGTACAGAAAGCTCACGATCGGACTGCTCTTCAGTTTCTAATTGTTCACCAAGGACAGCTGACTCAAACGAAGACCCATCTTCAGAACGATGAAACGTTTCATAGAGATCCTCCAGCTCATCTTCGAGGAGATCAATGTCATCGCGACGAAATACCCAAGGGTAGTCGTGCAGAGGTGGGGTCATACCAAATCTCGTCTTCGGATCGCCAAATCATACGTCATCTGCTCGAGATGACTGAGATTCTTTTTGGCCTGGTCAAATTTATTTCGGAGATACCCCGTCAAATCCAAATCCAGCATATATTCAATGACCATGGCGACGACCTCCTGAACCTCTGCCACAACTTCTGATTTTCCAAGCGTAACTTGTCGAGTGGCATACCGCACCATCTCTCCCGTCGCATCCGAGAGTCCAGCCAAGTAAATCGACGGTTCGTTCACACGTGGCTCGAGCGCGACAATCTTTTTTGTTTTTAAATATCCCTCAAAGAGTCGAGCTTCTGCATACTCCTCCAGAGCGGCACGATACGATCCCTCTTCCTTCAAGTCAGGAATCGCTCGAACCGATTTCTCGATCAACCCGAATTGCTTGGCAGCCTGTACAAGAAACTCCTCCGCCACTTTCAGGTCACCGCGATGTAAGGAAAAAATGGCACGTTTTGATTTTGATAATGCGTCATTGGATCTGGCGATAAGCTCACGTCGTGCCTGACTTTGTGCTTGATATTTCTTCTGAACTTGAGCGAACACGTAGGGTCGTTTCATGGAATGGGGGTTAACATTTTTTTCTTGTTTCTCAGCAGAAAAAACTCCTTTGTCAATTCAATTGCCACCAGTTTGATTACCCCTATCATAAGCAATAGACCCCAGTCGGGCAAGGCAAGCGGAGTGATCTCAAAAATCGTTTGAAAGAACGGATGAAGGAGCGCAAGAAGCATCAACCCAAACCCGATCGCAACCCCCACCACCAACCAGAGATTCGAAAACGGATTCATACGGAAGATGGTCTGACGGAAGCTCTTCACGGCAAAAATGTACAAGAGCGAATCAATTCCCACGGCCGCAAACATGATCGAACGAATATCCTCAATATTCCCGATCGTTCCCAGGAGCCACCAATAGAGAGCAAACAAGAGGAGATCCGTGACAGCGCCAATCACGAAAATGATCAGAAGCATCTCCCGATTGAGAACCGGCTCATCTCGTGGTCGAGGCGGCAACTTCATCACATCTTTCTCCGCAGGCTCAAGCGTGAGACCCACATTCGGGAAACTATCCGCGACAAGATTAATCCAAAGAATCTGCGCAGGGAGAAGCGGAATAGGGAGACCCAGAAGAATCGAACCGCCGATCAAGATCATCTCGGTAAAACTATCCGCGAGAAGATAGACGGTTGTTTTGCGAATATTATCAAAGATGACACGCCCTTCCTCGATAGCGGCGGTGATGGTCCCTAAGTCATTGTTGAGAATCACCATGTCGCTCGCCTGCTTAGCCACTTCAGTCCCAGAACCAACCGCAATCCCGATGTCTGCCGCCTTCAGCGCAGGCGCATCATTCACCCCATCTCCCGTCATGGCGACAACCTCGCCCCGTTGTTGCCACGCGTTCACGATTCGAATCTTGTGACGAGGTTCAACGCGTGCGTAAATTGAAATGCGCGGCACACGACGTGTCAGTTCCTCGTCGCTCCACCCATCAAGTTCTGAACCACCCACGACCGATTCTGGTTCCGCCACAAGTCCGGCCTCTGCCCCAATCGCCCGCGCCGTCTCTGGATGATCACCCGTCACCATAATCGTGCGAATACCCGCCGCCCGCGCGGCCTCAATCTGTTCACGGGCTTGAGGCCGCAGAGGATCACGCAGTCCAACAAATCCCAAGAAAGTAAAGTCTCCAAGTGTCTGGCGAGTGAGCGGTGTCGCCGCGGGATCAACAGAACGTGTCGCGAGAGCCATGAGTCGAATCCCTTTGCGTGAAAGGGAAAGCATCTGCAGATTGAGTTCTGCGCGGCGCGATGGGGCAACGGCCCCTTCCTTCCCGTCTATCTTGATCTTCGTACAAAACGGGAGCACAACATCTGGAGCACCCTTGAGAAATACGTCCGTCTTCTTCCCGGAGGCGTGAGCCGTTACCATGTACTTGTACGCACTATTAAACGGAATTTCCCAAACACGCGGCAAATGAAATGAGAGCGTCTTCACATCGAGGTGTTGTTCCAACACCGCTCCAAGAAGCGCGCGCTCGGTTGGACTTCCGCGCAAGGGATCTGGATCGCCTTCAACCATCACGGCGTCATTACACAGCGCCATGATCTTAAACATAGTACGCATGGCCGTCTGTGGTTCTTCTCCAACAGGAAACGGGTACGTCCACGTTTGCTTGGGAGTGACCAGATGTGTCACACGCATTTCGCCTTGGGTAATGGTTCCCGTTTTATCTGAACAAATGATCGAAACACTCCCAAGGGTTTCGACAGCGACGAGTCGTCGCATGAGCGATTTTCGATAGAGAATGCGCTGCATGCCGATCGCCAAAATAATCGTGACAGAGACAATCAATCCTTCAGGAATGGCGGCGACGGAAAGCGCGACAGACATCTCGAACATCTCCACAACGGTGCGGCCACTCACCAGGCCAGCCATAAAAAGGACGACGACGAGTCCCAGGACCAGCACAGAAAGCCATCGCGCCAAACGACCAAGCTGTACTTGCAGCGGGGTGCGAGTTTCCTGTGTCTCCTGGACGAGTCTCGCGATTCGTCCAAGCTCGGTCTCAAGAGCCGTGGCGACGACGACCGCTTTTCCACGTCCGCCTACGACACTCGTCCCGGTGTACATCATGTTTGTGCGCTCCGCGAGAGACACCTGTGATTCCAAAACCGTTTCCGCCTTGTGGACCGGAAGAGATTCTCCCGTTAGAGCCGATTCGTTGACGAGAAGATCAACACTCTCGAGAATTCTCGCATCCGCCGTCACACGATCCCCCAAATGCAAAACCAATATATCCCCTGGAACAATCTCCACCGCTGAAACAGAAACTTCTTTTCCTTCACGCAAGACAACCGACATGGGTTGAACCAGAGATCGAAGTTCTTCAAGAGCCTTGTTGGCTTTATATTCCTGAATGAACCCAATCACGCTGTTGATGACCACCGCCGCCGCAATAACACCCGCATCAACAACATCGGCCAGCGCAAGACTGATCCCAGCAGCGACGAGCAACACAACCATCATGGGACTCATGAATTGTCGCGCAAATACCTTCCACCAAGGGTCGGACTTGCGACTCGGAAGAACATTCTCTCCATACCGCTGAACTCGAAGCGCAACCTCTATCGCAGAAAGACCGTGGGAAGTTGATCCAAGCGTCGCATATGTCTCTGCGACAGAACGTGTGTGCCAAAGAGGTGTTTCCGAATCTTTTTTTTCAATCATCGCAATGCGCATACAGGCTCATTCTATCAGAAATGGTCGAACTTGAGGCCTTGTTTTAAGAATCTGATACACTGGTCTGACTATGATCGATTACAAAATCTATCTTGATTATATTCAGTCGGCTGCCAATGCTCATCAAGAAAACGTCCTCCCCACAGCCAAAGCTCTACGAACATTCCCCACCGGAGAGAAGAATCCGTACATAACACACACACTCTGGTGCTCGATGATGTTACTCCTGGAGACACAACTCCCAGAAGAAATTCGAGAACCAGGCGCAATCGCTCTGTTATTTCATGACGTCCTTGAAGATACCTCCTCGCCGTTACCTGAGTCGTTATCGCCAAAATCGGTGCAACTCATCAACGATATGACCTACGAAAACTTCCAGGAAGAAGTCGCTGCTGTGTTATTGAAAGAGCCAGAAGTTCAGCTTCTCAAACTTTATGACAAAGTTGCAACGCTCTACGATGGGGCACTACGTTCATTTCGCTATCCAGAATGGCTCGACTTTACGGAACAACTCATTGAACGCGTCCAAAAAAATTACGGTGAACTGAATATCGTTCTTCTCGGGAAGGCCTTGGTCAAAAAATACCGCGACATGCTGGCCACCGGATCAATTGCAAAGCTCCCGTCCGAAATGACTCAGTCCAATCCGTAAGTTCTTCCGCCACAGTCTGCCGACATTTTTTCGTAGGTACGAACTTTTGTCGTCACTGTTTTTTTGCGAGGTAGACTTCAACCCATTTCGTGATCTGCGACGAACGAACAAACTCGAGGACTTCATTAACGACATCTTTATCCGTCGACCAAACACTTTGCTGAACCTGCGTTAGTCCAATACGTTTCAAAAAATACCTTAGTGCATCCCGACCCAAGTTCCCGTCGGTAGGAACGTCGTACATGACAAGACAGACCTGATTGCCTGGAAGAAGCGGCCGCTCACGCACAAGACGTCTCATCAGTTCAGCCTGACCCTCATTGGATAACTCAAGAAGCAATCCCCGCTCAGTTTTTTTCGTTTTGATGAACTTCTTTCGACGGAGATAGTCGACCCGTTTTTGAAACGCCCTCTGTTCCTGATAGCGTTCCTCGGCAAGTTTGTGCTCACCCTCATAGCGGTACTTTTTTCGTCGAGCCCATTGCTCGAAAAGTTCCCCCGCTTCCCGTGCCTCATCCTGCAACCAAGCCAAAACCGTCGTAACCGCTTCGCGACCCTTCATAGGAATTCGACTCTCGACTTGGTTCATATACCTACATATTTTCGTACATACGAACTTTTGTCACCACTCCTATGCACACATGAATTGTGAGGCGATCCTGAACAAAACAAGCTCAACAAAAGAACGTCACAGACAAACTGAATTACAAAACACCCAAACGTAGATGCATCACGCCGCGCTGGAGGAAGAAAAGTTGTTGAGGCGTAGGTAAATCCTACGACGAAACAATTTTCTTCCGAAGCGCAAGTGAGGCGCTACGTTTGAGTGTTTTGTGGTGCGCTGGGTGGGATTTGAACCCACGACCACGAGCTTAAAAGGCTCTTGCTCTACCCCTGAGCTACCAGCGCGTAAGAACAACCAAAACGAGCAAGCTGCTTGCTCTCTAATTCTTCTTGCGGCGTGAATATATCAATTATTCTCATGCATTGCAAGATATCTCTGACACCTGTATACTCCTCGTGCTAATTCGTAACCGCAAATCACTATGGAAGGATCAGGTGTTTGCGTCGCTTGCGGAGCAAGTGACGTCCAGATCAATGACGAGAAGAAGTGTGCATCTTGCACCAGTGCAGGCGCTTCCCCAGAGACAGCTCCAACTGAGACTCCAGCACAAGGCGACATGCCAGCTGCTGAGTAAGTAAACGAACCTACCAAAAACAGGCTTCAAAGGAAGTCTGTTTTTGTTTACAGCGCCCCCAGCATCTCCACAAGCTCGTCGGCAATGTTGGTGCGGAGTTTCCCGTGCATCTTGGCACCTAGTTCTCGGCGACGTTGATCGTCCTCAAGTAAGGCGATTACCTCCTGGAGGAGTTGTTCTGGGGTCGTGTGTCGTTGGTCGAGAACCACACAGGCATCCGCAATCATGTCCGCATTCGCTCTTTGTGGAGAATTCGGAAGTGGAATCATGATGGAAGCTTTTGAAAGCGCTGCGAGTTCGGTGATCGTCGCAAGACCGGCCCGGCACACGACCACGTCCGCAACAGCCAGCGCATCAGCCATTTGCTCATCGAGAAACTCGCGCACATGGTGATCTGGATGTCGTGGCTGAATTGATTTATTTCGACCGGTAAGATGAATGACGTTCGCCTGCTTAGTGAGCGCATCTGCGATCGTATCGATCGCCTCATTGATCCACGCAGAGCCTGTTCCTCCGCCCACAACCAGCACGGTGGGTTTATTTCGATTCATGCCAAATGATGCATATGCTCGCTGGCACGAACCCTTCAAAAAACTCGGCCGCACAGGATTCCCCACCACTTTCACACGATCGCCAAGGTCGTTTTGATTCCGCTCCCACGCGACGGTTACAAGGTCAGCAAACGGAACCGTGAGCTTGGTGGTTCTCGTCAGCTCTACGTCTTGATGATGTACCCACACGTTCACCCCTAGAAGTTTAGCCGCATAGATGATTGGTACGGCCGTGTATCCACCCGCGGAGGCAACTAGATCTGGCTTCTGACTTCGCAAAATGTTCATTGCCTTACAAAAAGCGTATAGCAGCTTCACCGGAGCGGTAAGCCATTCCACACTTGGATACCGAGGGAATCGGGCTACGGGAAGTGTTAAAAATGAAATACCCTGTGACTCAACAACCGATCGCTCTGGGCCTTTAGACGTCCCAACCCAAATCGCCGTGACACTCGCGTCACTCGCCCTCCACGCCTCCCAGACAGCCAATAGTGGTGTAACAGGCCCCATCGTTCCGCCTCCGGTAAACAAAATTTTCATATGATCTCAATATTTAAACCCAATCTCTTTCTCGTTCTTTGAAGGCTCATCAATAAGTCGTCTGATAGCATCAAATACCATAACAAACTTCTCGTCGTATTGTTTCTCAAGCAGTTCAATCTTTCGACGAAGCTCTTCATTCTCAGTAAGCATTTCTCGCATTCTCGTGAAGGTTCGCATGATTTGGATATTGACCTGGACCGCACGGTCACTGTTTAAAACACTCGATAACATAGCGACTCCTTGCTCTGTAAAAACCAACGGTGGTATTCGAATACCCATCTTCTCAGAATTGGGTATCACAATTTGTGATACCCAATTCTGCCTCTCCTCTTTCGTTAACTGAAACATGAAATCATCTGGAAAACGATCGATATTTCGTTTAACAGACTGGTTAAGTACTCGAGTTTCAACTCCATACAACCTGGCTAAATCCCGATCAACCATCACGTTCTTCCCGCGAAAGACGTAAATCTTAGACTCGATGAGCTCGCCGGGTATGAGATCCTGAGACATAGGCTCAACGTTGAGACGCCTGCCACGCCTCGATAAACGACCAATAAATTGGATGGACGTCCTTCTCCTGTAACGACATCGGATCAATCCATTGTCCACGACGAATCTCGAATTCATCATCGAATGTGTTCACGACTTGTTCATTGCGTTCCTCATCAACTAAGTCAACCTGAAAGATCGAAAAAATTGTGTGACAAAAACCTAGCTTCTGGTGATAAAAATGACTCTCCCCTAAATATATCGGTTGACCCAACACCCGAACTCGATATCCTGTTTCCTCATAGAATTCACGAATAAGACCACCACGAACTGATTCCTCCAGCTCAATACCACCGCCTGGCAAGTCCCATTGTTTGGCCCATGTTGGTTCAACCATAAACCACTCTCCTTTTTCATTGGAGAGAATCCCGTATGCACCCGGTCGCCATACGACCGGCGTCGTGTCTGGTTTTTCAACGGGTTGCCGAAGATGGTCGTAATAAATAGACATAGCACTATTTCTTCACACTCTTAGAAATGTTCAACACCACCCCGATTGCGGCGAGTGAAATCGCGAGTGATGTTCCTCCGTAGCTGATAAATGGAAGCGGGACGCCGGTAATGGGCATGAGTGCCAACATGCTGCCAATGTTCACAAATGCCTGAATCACAATCCACGCGGCAATACCGACAACCACATATTTCCCGAAATTATCTGGGGCGCGTTTGGCAATAATCAACAGACGCCACAAGAAAAGTAGAAATAAGACAATCGTCAAAACCGCAACGATCAATCCCATCTCCTCCGCCACTACCGCAAAAATAGAGTCCCCCGCAACTTCAGGAAGGTACTGAAATTTTTGGCGAGAGTGGCCGTACCCCAGGCCTAAGATGCCACCCGAACCAATCGCAAGCAGTGCCTGGTTAATATGGTAGCCAATTCCTTGAGGGTCAAGTTCAGGATGCAAGAAGGTGGTAAACCGTGCCGCCCGATATGGAGCTGCAGTAATGAGAAGAGCCAACCCTGCTACACCTGCAAGAATCAGTCCTGTTACATAGGTGATCGGTGCACCCGCCACGAAGTACACGACCAACGACATCGCGGCGATGATCGACATGGTTCCCACGTCAGGCTGCAAAATCATCAAGAGCATGATCGTTCCCAGCACTCCGACGAATGGAAGAAATCCCCCATGAACGTCTCGAACGCTATGTTTATCGCGCCCAGCAAGCCACGCGGCCAGATAAAATAAAAACGTCAGTTTCACGATTTCAGATGGCTGCACAGAAAAAACTCCCCCAACAGAAATCCAAGAATGCGCAGAGCCAATTCCGGCAGAAAGGCCGGGAACAAACACAAGCACCAACAGGACAAGCGAAAGGATGAGCAAGTTCCACGCGTGCTTGCGCCAGAAGGCATACGGGATTCGAGAAAACGCGATGAGCGCTCCGATGCCGGGTAAGAGACCGAAAATGATCTGATGTTTCACGAAGTAGTACGAATCGACAAACTCTGCATACCCACTGGGGGCCGAGGCAGACAAAAGCATCACCAGACCAAAGAGGATGATCGTGCCAACGATCAGGAGCAAAACATAGTCGATGGCTCCAGATGTTCGACCCATGGTGTTAGAGAAGCGCATCTAAGAGAACAAGTGACACACCAACCGCCGCGGCGATCATAGAAATAACCCACATACGCATCACGATCTGAGGCTCGGGCCAGCCGATGGCCTCAAGATGATGGTGAATCGGTGAGGAACGAAACAGTCGCACGTGAAAAAGCTTGCGCATAGAAATCTGTGCAATCACCGACAAGGATTCCAACACAAACACAAACCCAATGATAGGAAGGAAGATCGCCGAGTTCGTCAGCATGGCAACGATCCCAAGCGTAACCCCCAAGGACATGGCTCCTGTGTCCCCCATGAAAAAACGGGCTGGGTGAATGTTGAACCACAAAAAGGCAAGAAGGGCTCCCAGGATCACTCCACAAAAAACAGCTAAATCATACCGACCTTGCGCAAACGCGATGACCGCGTACGCACCGAAGGATGTCAGGAGCGTTCCCCCTGCAAGTCCATCAAGTCCGTCGGACTCATTCACAGAAAATGCCGTGGCAACAATGACAAGAATAAAAAACGGGACATACCAAAGTCCAACGTTGAAATCTCCAACAAATGGAATATGCAATAGATCCCAATCCAACTTCACACGGAACCACCAGGCACCTACGACCGCAATCGCTGTGTAAATGAGGATCCGATGTCGCATCCGCAATCCCCCACCTTTGGATCCTATTCCTCGAACATTATAGTAGTCATCAATAAACCCGACGATGGCGGAAGCAACGAGAGCTCCCAGCGGTAAGAGCGTTTCAGATCGACTTAAAAAATTGAGTCGTGACCAAATTGAACTCTCCGGAAGAAATGGAGCCAAATGATAAAACACGAGCGCCAGGACGAGAACCGTTCCCCAAATGAGAATGCCTCCCATGGTAGGCGTGCCACGTTTCTTCTCATGGAGCTTCGCAAAGATAGGAGCATCACGCTGCGTTCGTATGACTTTCCCCATCTTCCATTTTTGTAACAGACGGATGAGCAATGGCGCCCAGGCAAACGCAACAACGAACGCCACAGCGCTGAGCAACAATACGCGGACGATTTCAAACGATTCAAGAGTCATACATTTATGAGAACAATCAATGTCATCGCACACAGTAGAATAAACTGCAGAAACGGCGTGGCCGCTGAAAAAAAGAGCACTAATGTTTTTTGAGTGCGATAAACCCACGCCTCAATCGTAAGGTTCACCAAGAGGAATACCAGTCCCAACGCTGGGAGGAAAAAGATGTGAGCAATAGAACCCAAACGATCAACGCCTAAGTAAATGTTGTAGTGCAGGGCAATGAATGGAGTCTCTGACGCAAGGGGAAGGATACGCCAGATCGGTAACAGTGTAGTAATCGCCAAAAAAAAGAGGGAGATCACCGTTGTCCATTGGACCGTTCGATTTTGTTGGAACATTCGCAGAAAGGACTTCCAAAGTTCCTGCAGATCTTTTTTGTACGGATGGGTGTCCACACTAGTCGATGGCTATTACTTCTTTCACTTCGGGAATGGCGTCATGCAACGCCGCCTCGATTCCCATCTTGAGCGTAATTTCTGACATTGGACACCCAACACAAGCTCCTTTCATGCGAACATGAACGGCTCCGGTTGACGCATCAAACTTCACCAGCTCAATCCCTCCCCCATCCATCCGTAGCGCGGGACGAACCTGTTCAAGCACACGTTCTATCTGTTGTTCAATCTCATTCATAGCGTTCTTATGATAACAAAAAACACCCCACTAGGGGAGTGTTTTTTGATTACTTGGATTTTTCAACGTTTGCAAATACGCGATGCTTGAGCGCGCCGTGAAAATTCGCCTTCATTTTCTTGGTGAACTTCACGATTCCGGCAACAGCCGCGTACAGCGTGTCGTCACCGCCGATCTGAACGTTTTTTCCTGGGTGGATCTTTGTACCACGCTGTCGGACAAGAATCTGTCCGGCGTTAGCCTGGGCTCCGTCTGCCACTTTCACGCCGAGGCGCTGACCGTGGGAATCTCGGCCCAAACTTGTGGAACCACCCGCCTTTTTATGTGCCATAGAAGTGGGAGGAGTAAGAATGGATTTCGCGGGAGAGTATAACCACAGAAAAGAATTGTGTCAATCTTTCGGCATAAAACGACAAGACCCACCTCAATTGCGTTGGAGGTGGGTCCGTCTGAGTCGCGGTTGCGGCTCAGTCAGGGGCAGCGCAGAATCTGGCGCTGCTCGTAGGTGGTGTGCTCGTCGAAGCACATGGGGTCGACGCCGCTGGGGCGGGTCGAGGTGGCGGAGGGGGCGGGCGTGGCG